>JAPORT010000153.1:4720-69055 GCA_026710085.1 Flavobacteriaceae bacterium
TTTGGAAAAAAGATAGTTCCGTCGAAGAAAGATGATATCCTTCGCCATTTTGATACATAATCTTCTTTTATTTATGGTTATATCACGACACACTTGGATGAATATCTAAACCTCGAGTCGAAATAAAAGTGAAACATCTTGCTATCTATTGTCTGTAAACAAGTTTTACTCCCAAGTTCCTGAGCATTTGGAATGTATCGATAATTTTAACATTAAAATAATCACAAACATTGCCGAGAGGGACTCTCTTTTTAACATTCGGATCGTATTTGTTTTTCTCATGAGTCACAAGAATTGACTTATTGACATAAGCTTCAGCAACTAGCCATCCGTCAGCTCCTTCAAAAAATTTTGTTTTTGCATAATCTTTAAATTGAGCATTTCCATTAACCCATTCGACGACCTCAGAATATGCTCTGGAAATATGGATTTTAGCAGTAGATACAAATAATTCAGAAGGGGCATTGAACACCCAATTCTTAAGTTCATCGTCTTTGGCATTTAATTCATCTTTGACCCTATCCATACTATAGATCCTGTTTTTAGTCGAATAGCTAACAAGTAATTCCCAAAATCCAGGACAAATATCCATGGCATAATACCGTTTAAACCCTTCAATATAAATATTGGAATCTAATAGATATTGCATACTCATCAAATTTTAAAATCCAAATGATTTATGAATTTTTGAAAAGTTTTACCATATAACCCTGTTAAGTCATAAGCTTCTAGATAAGTCATTCTGTTTGACAATACTGCGCGTCCAATGGCTGTACCAAATTTCCGGCCGACTCTATTTAACTGAGTATACCAAAAATGACCTCCACTAGCTTTAGGAATTCGATGAGACACATGAATATGGCTTTTATAAAAATCATGATACTCATCTTTATGAATCAGCTTTGAATGTAGTGCTTGACGAGCCAATGCAAATTCGCTAACCTTGAATCGATGAGACAAATTTTGAATATTCTTACCGAAGTCCATGAGATGGTCCCAATGAGAAATCAAGTTCTTTTTGGGGATTAAAAATTCCGCGGCTATCGCATCACATATTTGTTCCGTATGATGATTGTGAATGGTATTGTTCAGCTGAGAAAGCCCTGATGACCCTTGAAATATATGAGCTAACTCATGAGCTAAAGTGAACATTTGGGCCGTTTTAAAATCTGCTCCATTAATGAATACGAATGGAGCAAATTGATCGACAAGAGCAAACCCTTGGAATTCTTTTCTATTTAATTTACGATAGGCATTATTTCCAACCACTCCATTAATCACAATGAATATTCCGACCTTTTCCGCTTTCTGTCTTATACATTGAAATGCTGATTCCCAATCTTTCTGATCGAATGCCCATTCTTCATCTAGAGAAAACGCTCGTCTCATTGAATGAACCACCTCTTCGATGCTTGTCATATCCTGGCAACTTCCAACAAAAGTTAATGGTTCCACTCCTGCCTCAATAAGTTCCTCTCTCATCCAATCCTGTCTTCTCAACATTAGCTGAATGGTATCTGTCAAATCGGGACTAGGATATTTTGGAATGTCTTTAGTCAACGTACGAAAGTCTTGTATTGGTATTTTTTCTTTAGGAGGATGGCTCAAAAAAAGATATCCAATGGGGGTTCTTGTTATTTGAGCTAATTTGTCAATTTGAGCCATACTAATCTCGCCAGTTTGTTCCCAATTTAGGATTCTTTCAATTTTAATTTTCATTTTTTTAGCCAAAAAATCAGGGGAGATTTGAGCCCTTTGACGAGCCCAGATTAAAACTTGTGGCTGTAAGCTCTGCAATACCCTTCGAGAACTCATAAATTATCAGACTCTTTTAATAAAACATCATCATGTATAAAGCGAACACTGCATTTACATAAACACAAAGTCTGTGTCATCAACTCAATGAAAGATTAAACTTAAGAAAATTTTCAGGTTCTAGTGTTCAGCCCGTAACTTATCAACCCAAATTCTTGTTGATAAGGGGGTTCCTTATGAAAGTCTAAAGAGTGATGATCCAAAAAAAAATTATAAAGCAACCATTCAATTTATTTTATTGGAATTAGATTCAAGCAATGACTCTTTATCTTTAATTAAATTCAAAAAAAATGGTTAAATTTTGTATAAGCTCATAATTGTTGATGAATAAAAAAATATTGGTTACTCTATACTCTCCTTGTTTCGATTTGGTTCTATCTAAGTTTTCTCTCCAATCTCTTCTTTAGATTCTAAAGATTCTTGAGGGTTTTGGTTCAATGTATCTTTAGATTCAATTGATTTTTTTGATCTTCTAGTTCTTCTAGATGATTTAGAAGGTTTCTCTATTTTGTAAAGATGATTATAATCGGTGAGTTCGATGATGGCCATTTCAGCATGATCTCCCAATCGATTGCCTAGCTTGATGACTCGAGTATAACCACCAGGCCGATTCCCAACTTTTGTTGAAACCTCATTAAATAATTCCGTAACAGCTTTCTTATTGCGTAATAACTTAAAAGCCAATCGCCTATTGTGAACGGAATCGGTCCTACTCTTCGTAATAATTGGTTCGATATATCGCTGAAGTGCTTTGGCCTTGGTTGCAGTAGTGTTGATGCTTTTGTGTTCAATCAAAGAGCAAGCCATATTGGCTAGCATCAATCGACGATGCCCGACTTTACGTCCTAAATGGATTAACTTCTTCCGATGCCTCATAAATATAGTCTAACTAAAAAAGATCTTGATCTTTACTGCTCTTGAGATGATATTTTGAAATGTCCATGCCGAATTGGAGTTTTTTGGCAATAACGATTTCTTCTAATTCAGTCAATGACTTTTTACCAAAATTTCTAAATTTCATCAAATCAGGTTTTTGGTAAGACACTAAATCTCCTAGCGTATACACATTAGCCGATACCAAGCAATTTAATGCTCGAACCGACAGATTCAAATCTTGTAATCTAGTTTGTAAGAGTTGTTTCGTTTCCAAAAATTCTTCATCATAGACCACAATATTGTCTTCTTGAGGTTTGGATGTTCTTGCCTCAATTTCATCATCAGTAATCAATCGAAAATGGGTGATGAGTACATTGGCAGCTTCGACTAATGCTTCTTTAGGGTCTATCGAGCCATCGGTATCAATCTCGATGATTAACTTTTCGTAATCTGTCTTTTGTTCCACTCGATAGTCTTCAACTCGATATTTGACATTAATGATAGGCGTAAAAACAGAATCAATGGCTAAAACACCAATTTCTGAGTCTTCTTTTTTGTTATCATCAGCAAGTACATAACCTCTCCCTTTATTTACTGTGAGAGTCACAAATCGATCGATTTGCTTGCTAACATTGAACAAAACGAAATCAGGATTCAAAATATCAAATGATGATGTATAATCTTTCAGATCACCTGCTTTAAACGCACCAGGATTACTGATTCGAAAGGATATTTCTTCATGATCAACATGCTCATTGAGTAGTTTAAATCTTATTTGCTTAATGTTTAAAATGATTTCTGTAATGTCTTCAACAATGCCATCAATGGTATCGAATTCATGAACGATGCCACTGAACTTGACTGAGGTGATAGCATATCCTTCTAGTGAAGACAGTAATACTCTTCTCAAAGCATTACCTACAGTTAATCCATAACCAGGTTCAAGCGGTCGGAACTCAAACGATCCATAATTTTCTGTTGAACCGATGACGATGACCTTATCTGGTCTTTGAAAGTTTAATGCACCCATTGTGTTATTCTAATTTAATGTTATGATTATTTTGAATACAACTCGACGATAAGTTGTTCCTTAATTTCTTCTGGTATTTGTTCTCTTGAGGGAAATTCAACAAGAATTCCTTCAAAAGAATCTGCATTCCATACAAGCCATTCATCGGAGGTAAAGCTTGTATTGGAGAGTGACTTTTGAATCACCTCCAAATTTTTTGATCGTTCTCTAATGCTGACTTTATCACCTGGCTTTAGTGAATAAGAAGGGATATTCACTAACTTCCCATTCACTAAGATATGACGATGCGATACCAATTGGCGAGCCCCTTGCCTCGTGGGAGATAACCCCAATCGGTACACGATATTGTCTAATCGAACCTCGCAAAGTTTCAATAACTCTTCGCCTGTAACTCCTTTGGATTGACTGGCCGTTTCAAAAAGGTTTCGGAATTGTTTTTCCAAAATACCATAGGTGAATTTCGCTTTTTGTTTTTCCATCAACTGGATAGCATATTCCGACTTTTTAGATCGACGTCTCGAATTTCCATGCTGGCCTGGTGGATAAGGACGCTTTTCATATGCCTTATCTTCTTTGAAAATAGGAGCTCCTAATTTTCTCGCGATTTTTGTTGTTGGACCTGTATATCTTGCCATTTGATAAATTAATTAGACTCTTCTTCTTTTTGGCGGTCGGCATCCATTATGTGGCAATGGCGTGACATCAATGATTTCACTGACTTCAATGCCCCCATTATGTATGGTTCTAATGGCTGATTCTCGACCATTTCCTGGACCCTTAACATAGACCGTTACCTTTTTGACACCAGCTTCCAAAGCTACCTTGGTCACATCTTCAGCAGCTGTCCTGGCTGCAAATGGGGTGTTTTTTTTAGATCCCCTAAAACCCATTTTTCCTGCCGAGGACCATGCGATGACATCACCATTTAAATTGGTGATGGATATAATGATATTATTGAAAGAAGCATTGATATGGGCTTGCCCAACAACACTTATTTGAACTTTTCGCTTTTTCGTATCTGTTGATTTACTCATGCTGTCAATTCATTAGGCTTTGGTTACTTTCTTTTTATTGGCAATCGTCTTTCTTTTTCCTTTTCGGGTTCTAGAATTATTTTTAGTTTTTTGGCCTCTCAATGGCAATCCAAGCCGATGCCGAATGCCTCTGTATGAAGCGATATCCATCAATCTTTTGATATTTAATTGTACTTCTGATCGCAATTCACCCTCGATTTTAAAGTGGCCAACTTCTTGCCGAACCGACGATAATTCTTGATCGGTCCATTGAGATACTTTTTTATCCACAGAGACTCCTGCGGCTTTGAGTAATGTGGAAGCTCTGCTTTTTCCGATACCATAGATATAGGTCAAAGCAATTTCTCCACGCTTGTTTTTGGGTATGTCTACTCCAGAAATTCTTGCCATAATTTATCCTTGTCTTTGTTTAAATCGCGGGGTTTTTTTATTGATGACATACAAACGGCCCTTTCGACGGACTATTTTGCATTCACTCGATCTTTTTTTTAATGATGCTCTTACTTTCATATCAATAACGATATTTAATTCTTGCTTTTGTTAAATCATAGGGACTCATCTCTAATTTGACTTTATCCCCTGGTAGTAACTTGATGTAATGCAATCTCATTTTTCCGGAAATATGAGCCGTTACAACATGTTCATTATCTAGTCTCACACGAAACATAGCATTAGACAATGCTTCGGTAATCACTCCTTCCTGTTCAATTGGTGGTTGTTTAGGCATAATCTATATTGCTGTTTTTCTAGTTCTTCCTTTTTTCATGAGTCCATCATAATGCCGATTCAATAAATATGAGTTGACTTGCTGAATGGTATCGATGGCGACACCAACCATAATCAACAGTGATGTGCCTCCATAAAATATGGCCCAATTTTGTTGCATGCCGACCAATTTCACAACAATCGCTGGAAAAACAGCCACTGCAGCCAAATACAATGATCCAGGAAACGTAATGTATGACATGATCCGATCCAAATAATCAGCAGTTTCTTTGCCAGGTCGGATACCAGGGACAAATCCATTGCTTCTTCTTAAATCATCTGACATTTTATTCGTTGGAACCGTAATGGCCGTATAGAAGTAAGTGAACACAATGATCAATAGTGCAAACAATACATTATACCATAACCCAAAAATATCCGAAAAACTCGCTTGAATCCATTGACCTGCATTGGAATCACCAACCAAACTTCCTAGATATGCTGGCGCAAACATGATGGCCTGTGCAAAAATAATCGGCATCACACCCGAAGCATTCAATCTCAATGGAATGTATTGCCTGTTTCCATAAATATTGCTCTGATTGATTCCTCGGCCTGCTGTCCTTCGGGCATATTGTACAGGAATTTTTCGAACGGCCATCACCAATAAGACACACAATAAAATAATGACGACCCAGATCACTAGTTCAATCAGAATCATCATCAGTCCCCCATTATTTTCGTTAACTCGAGAATAAAACTCTTGAAAAAATGCTTGAGGTAATGTGGCTATAATACCCACCATAATCAGAAGTGAAATTCCATTTCCGACTCCTCGGTCTGTAATTTTTTCTCCCAACCACATGGCAAAAATAGTACCTGTGACTAAGATGACGGTTGAAGAAAAGACAAACATAGGACTACGACCTAAGATAAAGGCACTATCCGGAACCCCCAAAGCACTCAATCCAAAAAGGTAAGTCGGTGCCTGCACCACACAAATCAAGATGGTCAGCCATCTAGTGATTTGAGTGATTCTTTTACGACCACTTTCTCCTTCTTTTTGAAGCTTTTGTAAATATGGAACACCAATCTGCATTAACTGAACA
The DNA here is from genome assembly GCA_026710085.1 of Flavobacteriaceae bacterium. Classification (GTDB taxonomy): domain Bacteria; phylum Bacteroidota; class Bacteroidia; order Flavobacteriales; family Flavobacteriaceae; genus Bin25. The sequence goes on from JAPORT010000153.1 coordinate 11,290, forward strand.
ACAATCGATGCCGATATGTATGGCATGATGCCCAGTGCAAAAACCGATGCTTTAGCAAAGGCACCCCCAGTAAACATGTTTAAAAGTCCCAATAAATCACCACCGCCAGCTCGATCACCTAATGCAGCCATTTGTTGTGAATCAATGCCTGGTAACACAATTTGCGCCCCAACTCGATAGACCAATAAGAGCCCTAGTGTCAATAGAATCTTGTCTCGTAATTCTTTGATTCGATAGATGTTTACAAAAACTTCAAAAAACTTTTTCAATGGTTTATGTTACAGTTATGGCTTCACCGCCCGCTTTTTCGATTTCTTCTTGAGCTTTTTTTGAAAACTTATGTGCTGTGATTTTTACCGCAGACTTGATTTCTCCATTGCCCAATATTTTGATCAAATCATTTTTTCCTGCCAACCCTAGAGATCTGATTTTGTCAAGTTCTAATACTTTTCCGATTTTCTTATGTTCAATCAATTGTTGGATGGTATCTAAGTTGACCGGTTGATATTCTTTTCGATTGATGTTTTTAAATCCTCCTTTCGGAACTCTTCGTTGCAAAGGCATCTGACCTCCTTCAAATCCTAACTTTTTAGAATATCCAGAACGAGATTGCTGACCTTTGTGACCACGAGTCGCCGTTCCACCTTTTCCAGATCCTTGACCCCGACCAAGTCTTTTTCCTTTTTTATGAACCGAACCTTTTTTTGGAGTAAGCATTTCTAGGCTCATTTCTTTTTTGTTTGAAAGGTTTGAATAGCAACCAAATGCTCTACCTTTTTGACCATCCCCAAAATAGAGGGAGTGGCATCATGCACCACTTTTTTTGAAATGCCCCTTAATCCCAATGCTTGCAAGGTTCGTTTTTGGTTTTTCAAACATTTGATCGAACTTCTGATCTGGGTGATTTCTATTTGAGCCATGATTTTAGTGATTGAAAACTTTTTCAAGTGATATTCCCCTTTGACGTGCAATCATCTCAGGAGATCGCAATTGCAATAAAGCATCCATGGTTGCTTTGACCACATTATGTGGATTAGACGACCCTTGAGATTTCGAAAGAACATTTTGAACACCAACGGCTTCCAAAACAGCTCGAACTGCACCTCCAGCAATGACACCTGTTCCTTCAGAAGCTGGCTTGATAAAGACTCGAGCTCCTCCATATTTTCCTTTTTGTTGATGTGGTAAGGTTCCTTTCTTAATAGGAATACGCACTAAATTCTTTTTGGCATCTTCTACGGCTTTGGCTATGGATTCGGCCACCTCTTTGGCTTTTCCCAATCCATAGCCAACAATGCTTTCTTCATCTCCAACCACAACAATAGCTGAAAATCCAAAGGTTCGTCCACCTTTGGTTACTTTCGTCACACGTTGCACCCCAACTAATCGATCTTTTAATTCGAGTCCTGCTGGTTTGACCTTTTCGATACTTCTGTATTTATGATACATTTCTTTGTTTAAAATATTAATCCACCTTCTCTTGCTCCTTCTGCTAGTGATTTGACCCGTCCGTGGTACTTGTAACCTCCTCGATCAAAATGAGCCGTTTTAATTTTGGCATCTTGGGCTTTTTTTGCTAATAACATACCCACTTCTTTGGCTAAGGCCACTCCTGTTATTTTTTTTGATTCGAAGTCTGCATTTCGTGAAGAGGCAGCAGCCAATGTATTACCACGCTCATCATCAATGAGCTGCGCATAAATCTGTCGATTGCTTCGAAAAACACTCAATCGAGGTCTTTCTGCTGTTCCCTTGACAACACCTCGAATTCTTTTACGGATGCGATTTCTTTTAAGAGTTTTGATTCTTGCCATGATTTATGCTGATTTTCCTGCTTTACGTCGGATATATTCCCCAACAAAACGGATTCCTTTTCCTTTGTATGGTTCGGGTTTCCGAAAAGATCTGATTTTTGCCGCTACTTGACCCAATAATTGTTTGTCATGAGAGGTTAACGTGATGATGGGATTTTTTCCCCTTTCAGACTTGGTTTCCACTTTAACTTCTGGAGCAATTGCCAAAATAATATTGTGTGAAAATCCCAATGATAAATCAAGTAATGGACCATTAGAAGATGCTCTGTAGCCAACACCAACCAGTTCAAGTTGTAACGTAAAGCCTTTCGAAACGCCTTCTACCATATTGGCAATCAAAGACCGATACAGACCATGTTTTGATCGAGCTTGCTTTGATGGCGATTCATTGGATACCAGAATTTCATTATTCTTTTGTAATATCTGAACGGTATCAAAGGATTGTTGTAAAACACCGAGTTTTCCTTCAACAGATATCGATTGATTGTCGATGTTGACTTTGACATCTGGAGGGACGATAATTGGTGTACTTCCGATTCTACTCATGATTCTGATTAATACACATAGCAGATTAATTCTCCTCCAAGATTTAATTTGGAAGCTTGTTTGCTAGTCATGACCCCTTTTGATGTTGAAATAATCGAGATGCCTAATCCATTAATCACACGTGGCAGGTGGTCTGCACCAACATATTTTCTTAATCCTGGTTTGGATAACCGCTGTATTTCTTTGATGACGGGATCTTTGGTTCTCGGGTCGTATTTCAAAGCGATTAAAATATCCCCTTGAGGACCATCATCCAAAAACTTATAACTCAAAATATACCCTTGATCGAATAAAATCTTGGTGATTTCTTTTTTGATATTGGATGCTGGAATCGAAACGACTTTATGTCCCGTTGCCGAAGCATTTCTGATTCGAGTCAAATAATCTGCTATAGGATCTGTTACCATTTTTTTGAATCTATCTATTTTGTTTACCAACTTGCTTTTGTAATTCCTGGAATCAGTCCTTTATTAGCCATTTCTCGAAACTTGACTCTTGAAATGCCAAATTGGCGCATGTATCCTTTAGGTCTTCCCGTCAAAGAACAACGATTTCTCATCCGAACGGGCGATGCATTTCGAGGTAATTTTTGTAATCCTTGATAATCTCCAACTTTTTTCAAAGCCAATCGTTTTTCAGCATACCGAGCAACTGTATTAGCTCGTTTGACTTCTCGGGCTTTCATTGATTCTTTGGCCATAGACTTTAATTTTTCTTTTTAAAAGGTAATCCTAATTCTTTTAATAATGCTAATGCTTCTCGGTCGGTGGATGCACTCGTAACAAATGTGATGTCCATACCACTTATTTTATTGACCTTATCGATATCTATTTCTGGGAAAATGATTTGTTCTCTAATGCCTAGATTATAATTGCCTCTTCCATCAAATGAAGCTTCTTTCAATCCTTGAAAATCACGGACTCTAGGTAATGCTGTAGTGATGAGTCGATCCAAAAATTCATACATCCGCTGGGATCGAAGAGTGACTTTCACTCCGATGGGTACTTTTTTTCTCAATTTAAAACTAGCAACATCTTTTTTAGACAACGTTGGAATGGCTTTTTGTCCCGCTATTTGAGTGATTTCTTCCAAAGCATAATCAATGAGTTTTTTTTCAGCCACAGCACGACCAACTCCTTGACTGATGATGATTTTTTCAACTTTGGGTACTTGCATGATGCTTTGATAGCCCAACTCTTCTTTAAGATTCGATCGAATTCGATCGAAGTACTCAGTTTTTAATCTCGGTTTGTAATCCATTGTTCTTAAATCGGTTCGGATGTTTTCAAAGCGTATCTAACTTTTTGTTTTCCCTCCAATCGATAACCAATACGCGTGGTTTCTCCTTTTGAAATCAAACTCAAATTGGAAACATGAATCGGGGCCTCTTTTTCAATAATACCACCTTGAGCATTTTCCTTACTGGGTTTAGTATGGCGTTTGACCATATTGACACCACCAACAATGGCTTTGTTGGCCTTGGTCTTGATTTTCATGATGGTTCCTTGTTTGCCCTTGTGTTCTCCAGCAATAACTCGAACAACATCTCCTTTTTTAATTTTTATTTTTCGAGACATGAGCAATGATTAAAGTACTTCTGGAGCTAATGAAATGATTTTCATGAATTTTTTATCTCGCAATTCTCTAGCAACTGGACCAAAAACTCGAGTGCCTCTCATTTCACCTGTTGCATTTAATAACACACAAGCATTATCATCAAAACGGATGTAAGAACCATCGTTTCTTCTGACTTCTTTAACCGTTCTGACCACAACAGCTGTCGATACTTCTCCTTTTTTTAGGGTACCCGAAGGGGTTGCATCTTTGACCGTCACCACTACTTTATCACCGATTGACGCATAGCGACGACCAGTACCCCCCAAAACCCGAATGGTTAAAACTTCTTTAGCGCCGGTATTATCCGCTACTTTTAATCGAGACTCTTGTTGTACCATCTTATTTAGCCTTTTCGATTATTTGCACCAACCGCCAACATTTGGTTTTACTCAATGGCCTGGTTTCCATTATTTTCACTGTATCACCAATATCACACTGATTTTCACCATCATGAGCAGCATACTTTTTAGTTCGAAGGACAAACTTTCCGTATTTTTTATGTTGGACTCTTCTGACTTCTTCAACTAGAATTGACTTTTCCATTTTATTACTGACCACAACGCCAATCCGTTCTTTACGTTCCCTTCTTTTTGTTTTCGTTTCTGTACTCATGATTGGATGTTTTCTTTTGTCTCTTGTGATTTGTTTTGAACTTGAAGTTTCCGTAATTGCGTTTTCAATCGAGCAATCAACCGTCGATTCATGCGTAATTGCAATGGATTTTCGATTTCATTGACTTTTTTATTGATTTTCAACTTCTGCTGTCTCTGAGTTAGTTGATCAATTTTTTCATGTATTTGATCCTTATCCAATAAAACAACTTCTGACTGTTTCATGATTGACTATTGATAATTTCTTGAAATAATGACTTTGGTTCTTACAGGTAATTTCTGCGAAGCCAAACGCAATGCTTCAGTCGCAATTTCTTTGGTTACCCCAGCTACTTCAAATAAAATCAAACCAGGTCTGACCACAGCTACAAAGTATTCTGGAGCCCCCTTTCCTTTTCCCATTCGCACTTCTAAAGGTTTTTTGGTAATCGGTTTGTTTGGAAAAATCTTAATCCATAACTGACCTTCACGTTTCATATAACGAGTGGCAGCAATCCGAGCCGCTTCGATTTGTCTTGAGGTTATAAAACAAGAATCCATCGATTTGATACCAAACATCCCATAGGCCAATTGGTGCCCTCTTTGCGAGTTTCCTTTCATACGCCCCTTTTGGGCTTTACGATATTTGGTTTTTTTGGGTTGTAACATTTTTTATCGACTGAGTGGCTATTTTTTCTGTCCTCTTTTACGTCCAGCACCAAAACTCTTTTTACCCAATCCAACTAAAGGAGATAGTTCTCGTCTACCAAACACTTCATTTTTCATAATCCATACCTTAACGCCAATTCTTCCGTAGGTCGTATTGGCTTCAATCACATCATAATCGACATCGGCCCGAAAAGTAGATAATGGGATTCGACCTTGCTTATACGTTTCTGAGCGAGCCATTTCCACACCGTTCAAACGGCCTGATACTTTTACTTTAATTCCTTCAGCAGTCGTTCTCATGGTTGCTGCAATGGCCATTTTAACAGCACGTCGATACGAAATACGACTTTCGATTTGACGGGCAATACTTGAAGCGACCAATCGAGCTGATAATTCAGGTTTACGAACTTCAAAGATTTTAATGACAATATCCTTTTGAGTCAATCGCTTTAATTCCTCTTTGAGTCGATTGACTTCCTTTTGCCCTGTACCAATAATATAACCTGGTCGAGCAGAAGTGATCGAAATTGTTACAATTCTTAGGGTTCTTTCGATGGCAATATTGGCAATGCCCGCTTTTGAATTTCTCGCATAGATATAGCGTCTGATTTTATCATCTTCAACCAACTTATCTCGATAATTTCTTCCACCAAACCAACTAGAATCCCATCCCCTAATGATGCCTAATCGATTGCCTATTGGATTTGTTTTTTGTCCCATGTGATTACGTAGCTTGAATTGGTTGCACATCCAATACCAGAGTCATGTGATTGGTTCGCTTTCTGATTCGATGGACACGACCTCTAGAAGCAAAACGGATTCTCTTGAGCATCGAACCGGAATCGACTCTGACTTCTTTAATTTTAAAATCAAATTCTTCGATATCGCTATCTTGATTTTTCAGTTGCCAACTATTCAAGGCACTGAGAACTAATTTTTCAACCCTTATGGATGCAGCTTTAGGACTGAATTTCAGAACATTGAGAGCATGTTTGACTTCAAGACCTCGAATTTGATTCGCGACGAGTCTCATTTTTCTTGGAGAAACAGAGCATTTATTGAGTTTGACAATGACGCCCTCTTTTTTTTGCTCCTTTCTTCTGATGGCTGCTTCTCGTTTTCTAGATCCCATGATACAATGGCTTATTTTTTCCCTTTATTTCCTTTAATATGTCCTCTAAAATTTCTTGTGTGTGCAAATTCACCTAGCTTGTGGCCGACCATAAATTCAGTAATATAGACAGGGATGTGCTTTCTTCCATTATGAACTCCAATCGTTTGACCTACAAAATCTGGAGTAATCATGGATGATCGAGACCATGTTTTAATCACTTCTCTTCTATTTTCAGCAACATTTTTCTTTATTTTTTTTTCTAAAGAATGATGGACAAAAGGTCCTTTTTTGATTGATCTAGGCATGATGGCTTATTTTCTTCGACGTTCAATAATGAATTTGTTGGACTTTTTCTTTTTATTCCTCGTGCGAAATCCTTTTGCTGGAATTCCATTACGAGATCGAGGATGACCACCTGATGCCTTGCCTTCTCCACCACCCATAGGATGGTCTACTGGATTCATAGCCACACCTCGAGTTCTTGGTCTTCTTCCCAACCATCTGGATCTTCCAGCTTTTCCTGAAATCTGCAATTGATGATCGGAATTCGAGACAACACCAATGGTAGCCATACAATTCACTAACAAGAGTCGGGTTTCATTAGATGGTAATTTGATGGTCGCATACTTTCCATCACGTGCTGCCAGTTGTGCAAACGAACCCGCGCTCCGAGCCAAAACAGCTCCTTTGCCTGGTCTCAATTCAATGCATGAAATGACCGTCCCCAATGGAATATGAGCTAAATGCATGGCATTTCCAATATTGGGCGGAACCGAAATACCAGATTCAATTTTTTGATTGACTTTCAAACCATTTTGAGCAATAACATATCGTTTTTCTCCGTCAGCATACTGTACCAAAGCAATGAATGCACTTCGATTGGGGTCATATTCAATGGATAGCACTGTTGCTTTTGCATTGAATTTATCTCTCTTGAAATCAATGATTCGGTATTTTCTTTTATGACCTCCACCTTTATAGCGTACGGTCATGCGCCCCTTATTATTTCGACCTCCAGTTCTTTTATGGGGAACTAGTAAACTCTTTTCAGGCTGATCCGTCGTGACCGCATCAAATCCATTGACGATTCGAAATCGTTGGGCGGGAGTTATAGGTTTTAATTTTCTAACAGGCATTTTTTTATGATACGCTAGTATACAAATCAATTTGATCTCCTTCAACCAATTGAACCATGGCTTTCTTGGTATAATTGGTTTTTCCTTTTTGAACACCTGTTTTGGTGAACTTTGTAAAATGCTTAGCCCCATAAATCATGGTACGCACTTTATCAACTCTCACATCATAATAATCCTCAATGGCTTTTTTTATCTGAATCTTATTGGCTTTGGGATGCACAAAAAAAGAATAGCAGTTTCTTAATTCGCTAATATCAGAAGCTTTTTCAGTCACTATAGGTTCAATGAGCACATTCATGATTTTAAAGCTATTTCGATTTTTTTTATGGCTTGTTGCTCCAACACAAGACAATGGGCTTCGCTTATGTCATAGGTGTTGAGTTCTGTATTAACGACGATTTTGGCTTTTTGTAGGTTTCTTGAAGCCAAATACAAATTTTTATTGTTCTCCGATAAAACGACCAGTGTCTTTGTTTGATCTAGTCCTAAATTTTGTAAACACTGTAAAAATTCTTTAGTTTTAGGTTGTTCAAACTCAAATTGATCGATCACTTTTAACTTTTTATCTTTTGCTTTTTGAGATAAGGCTGATTTACGAGCTAGCTTTTTAACTTGCTTATTGACTTTTTGTTCGTACGAACGAGGCTTGGGACCAAAAGTGCGTCCTCCTTTTCGAAAGAGAGGATTTTTAATACTCCCAACACGAGCAGCACCCGTTCCTTTTTGTCTTCTTAATTTTCGAGTGCTTCCCACGATTTCTCCTCGCTCTTTAGTTTGATGTGTCCCTTGGCGTCTATTGGCTAAAATGGCTTTGACATCCAAGTAAATGGCATGTTTATTGGGTTGAACACCAAACACCTTTTTACTCAAACGAATGGTTGTTTGAGTCTCTTTTCCTTCTTGCGTCAATACCTTGAGTGTCATCATTTTCGAACCGTAACGTAAGTGTTATTATGTCCTGGCACTGAGCCCTTGAGCAACATTAAGTTCTTTTCAGTGATGATTTTTAAAACTTTCAAATTCAAAACTTTGACTTTCTGATTTCCTGTCTGACCAGCCATTTTCATTCCTTTAAAAACTCGAGAAGGATCTGATGCGGCTCCAATGGATCCTGGTGCTCTCTCCCGATTATGCTGTCCATGAGAAGCGTCTCCTACCCCAGAAAATCCATGTTTTTTAACCACACCCTGGAAACCTTTTCCCTTTGATTTTGCTGAAACATCAACAAATTCCCCCTCCTCAAAATGGGTCACTGATATCTGATCACCCAATTGATGAATGGTTGGAAAGTTTTTGAATTCGACCAATTTTCTTTTCGGTACAGAGTTTGATTTTAAAAAGTGTCCTTTAATCGCTTGAGTTACTTTTTTTTCTTTTAAATCTTCAAAACCTAGTTGGAGGGCATCATAACCATCGGTTTCCACAGTTTTAATTTGAGTCACAGTACATGGTCCCATTTCCAAAATGGTGCAAGGAATGTTTTTTCCTTCAGCATTGAAAATGCTGGTCATCCCTATTTTTTTTCCAATGAGTCCTGACATGGCTTTAAATCGTTTCTTTTACTCTTTCTATACTTTAATTTCTACTTCCACACCACTCGGTAATTCTAATTTCATCAAAGCATCAATAGTCTTTGAAGAGGAACTATAAATGTCTAACAAACGCTTATACGAAGAGAGTTTGAATTGCTCTCTAGATTTTTTATTGACATGAGGAGAACGCAGAACCGTGAAGATTCTTTTGTGCGTTGGTAGTGGAATGGGACCCGTCACAACAGCCCCAGTAGTCTTTACTGATTTGACAATCTTATCAGCAGATTTATCTACCAAAGAATAATCATATGATTTCAACTTGATGCGAATTCTCTGACTCATTATTTATACGGCTAAAACTTTTCCTTGAACTTCTTCAATCACTTTTTCAACGAGACTCACTGGGATTTCTGAATAATGAGAAAATTCCATAGTTGATGTGGCACGTCCTGATGATAGTGTTCTTAGGGTGGTCACATAACCAAACATTTCAGCTAGTGGCACTTTGGCTTTAATCACTTTAGAACCCGCTCGATCATCCATGGAACTCACTTGCCCTCTTCGTCGATTCAAATCACCAACAATATCTCCCATGCTTTCCTCGGGAGTCAATACTTCTAATTTCATGATAGGTTCCATAATGACAGATTTCGCCATGGCAGCAGATGTTCTAAATCCAAGCTTAGCACACAACTCAAATGAAAGGGAATCCGAATCAACAGCATGAAATGAACCATCATTAAGAGTCACACGCATCGAATCGATTTCAAACCCAGCCATCGGTCCGTTTTTCATAGCATCTTTAAACCCTTTTTCGACAGATGGAATAAATTCCTTGGGAATATTTCCACCTTTGATGTTATTGATGAATTCCAATCCATTTGTATTTTCTTCTGCTGGACCTATCTCAAAGATGATGTCAGCAAATTTTCCTCGACCTCCCGTTTGTTTTTTATAGACTTCTCGGTGTTTTGCTGTAGCTGTTAAGGCCTCTTTGTATTCCACTCGTGGACGACCCTGATTAACATCGACTTTGAATTCTCTTCTAAGCCGATCAACAATGATGTCCAAGTGTAATTCACCCATTCCTGAAATAATGGTTTGACCTGAAGCTTGGTCTGTACGAACTTGAAATGTAGGGTCTTCTTCAACCAATTTGCCTAGTGCAATGCCCAATCGATCAATATCTGCTTTTGTTTTCGGCTCGACAGAAATTCCAATCACTGGATCTGGAAAATCCATACTCTCTAAAATAATGGGTGCTTTTTCCGATGACAAAGTATCCCCCGTTTTGATGTCTTTGAATCCGACTGCCGCTCCAATGTCACCAGCACCGATTGTCTCGATGGCATTTTGTTTGTTGGAATGCATTTGGTAAATTCTAGAAATACGTTCTTTTTTACTCGTTCGATTATTCAGTACAAACGAACCTGCATTTAATTTTCCAGAATAGACTCTAAAAAAAGCAAGTCTGCCAACAAATGGATCTGTAGCAATTTTAAACGCTAGGGCAGAAAAAGGTTCCTCTAATTTTGGTCCTCTTGTCGAGGTTGCCCCATTATTGGGATTCATTCCTTCTATAGCTTTTTTATCTTCAGGGGAAGGTAAATATTGGCATACTGCATCCAATAAAAATTGAACGCCTTTATTTTTAAAAGCAGAACCACACACCATAGGAATAATGCTCATATCTTGAGTGGCGGCTCTCAGAGCTGCATGGATTTCTTGTGGTGTGATTGATTCGGGGTCATCGAAAAACTTTTCAAGAATACCATCGTCATAATCGGCAACCGCTTCAATCAATTGAGCTCGATATTCTTCGACTTCTTGCTTCATCGAATCGGGAACTTCAACCACATCATATGTCGATCCATAATTTTCGTCATGCCATATAATGGCTCGATTGGTCACCAAATCAACGATGCCTTTAAAGTCTTCTTCTTCGCCAATATTCAATACCACAGGAACAGCATTGGATTGGAGCATGGTTTTGACTTGATGACAAACGCCTAAGAAATTAGCACCTTGACGATCCATTTTATTCACAAATCCAATTCGTGGTACTTTATAATTATCGGCCAATCGCCAATTCGTTTCAGACTGGGGTTCCACTCCATCCACAGCAGAAAATAAAAACACCAAACCATCTAAAACTCTCAATGACCGATTAACCTCAACGGTAAAATCAACATGTCCTGGTGTATCAATAATATTGAAGTGATACTTTTTGGAATCCGGCAATAATTGGCCTTGCTTGGTGGGGAAATGCCAAGTACAAGAAGTCGCTGCTGAAGTTATTGTGATGCCTCGCTCCTGTTCTTGAGCCATCCAATCCATAATGGCCGCACCATCATGGACTTCACCTATTTTATGGCTCATCCCCGTATAGAATAAAATACGTTCTGTCGTCGTGGTTTTACCGGCGTCAATGTGAGCGGTAATGCCGATATTTCTAGTCAATTTTAAATCTTTCTCCTTTCCCATGGTAATGCTTAAATTATTTGAATGAAATGACGTACCATAGTGCATTAAAATCTAAAATGAGAGAAAGCTCTATTGGCCTCGGCCATTTTATGCGTATCGACTCTCTTTTTGACCGCATTTCCTTCCTCTTTGGCGGCTGCCAATATCTCGTTGGCTAGTTTTAAGGCCATTGACTTCTCATTTCTGGCTCGTGCATGAGTGATCAACCATTTGATTGCCAAGGATACTTTTCTTTCTGGTCTTATTTGCATGGGGATTTGAAAAGTGGCTCCACCAATTCTTCGACTTCGCACTTCCACGTATGGCATCACATTCGATAGCGCATCTTTCCAAATTTGAAGTCCTGTTTTCTCTTGATCATGTTTTCTTTCTTCTACGATATCCAAAGCGTCATAAAAAAGAGCAAAAGCTACAGACTTTTTTCCATCATGCATCAAATTATTCACAAAACGAGTCACCAGCTGATCGTTAAACTTTGGATCGGGGGATAATTGTCGCTTTTTAGCTCTTCTTTTTCTCATTCACTTAGATATCAATCGATATTTCTCAATTATTTCTTGGGTTTTTTAGTGCCATATTTCGATCGACGCTGTAATCTTCCATCTACTCCAGCAGTATCCAAAGCTCCTCTGACAATATGATATCTGACTCCAGGTAAATCTTTCACTCTCCCTCCTCTGACTAGCACAATCGAGTGCTCTTGTAAATTATGTCCTTCACCTGGAATGTATGCGTTAACTTCTTTGCCATTTGTCAACCGAACACGAGCCACCTTACGCATGGCAGAATTGGGTTTTTTTGGTGTTGTGGTATACACTCTTGTGCAAACGCCTCTCCGCTGGGGACAAGAATCTAAAGCAGCAGCCTTACTCTTTTTTGCAACCGAGATTCTACCTTTCCTAACTAGTTGTGCAATTGTTGGCATTTACAATAATCTATACCCTCCTTTTTAGGGCGTGCAAATGTAATGGTTTTTAATTTAAAAAATCATCCAAACAGATTCTTTCATTTCACAATGAGTCATCGCCCCCATTGATTTAGATGCATCAATTCAAAATTGATGTTTGATCTCCTTTCCTTTAAATGTCATCATCCCCTTCTTTTATATTTAGACTTCACATGATTTTCCTAACATTTTGATTTTGCAGTATTCATAGTACTAGGAAGCCCCTCATTACTCTCCTACACATCATTTCGATAACGTAACTCCCCACAGTCCACATTACACTGCATTTTCTTTTGTTGATTGCCTTATCTGTATGGTTGAAATCTGGGTTAGAAAGAGGAATTCATCAGTTTCATCACCATACAATCAAATCAAAGATGAATTGTCGTTCATAGTCAAGAAGAATAAATAACATTCTGTTAAATTTTAGGGAACAACTTGATTTTATTTATTTGATTTTGAAAATCCATGAAAAGGAAATCTTATTGATTGTCCTAACTCGATGAATCGTTTATTTTTGAACGTGTGAAGATGCCTTATATTTTTGGAATCAATGCTATTTCAGAAGCCTTAACAACAAATCACTCGATAGAAAAAATTTGGATCTTAAAACAATACCAACAACCTTCACTTTCTCCACTATTACAAAGAGCACGAAAAAAACAAATCCCTATTGCATATGTTCCCAAACAAAAACTATTTAAACTTTCTAACAATTCAAAAACTAAAATAATCGCTTTGGCAAGCCCAATTGAATTTGTTTCTTTTGGAAAAGTATTGGAGCAAGAACTCGCCAAGAAATCAGATTTTGTTTTTCTTTTGTTAGACGGCGTAACTGATGTTAAAAATTTTGGAGCAATTGTTCGAACAGCTGTCGCTACGTCTACTTCTGCAGTCGTTATCAGCAATCACCATTCTGTAGGAATCAATTCCGATGTCATTTCAACCTCCTGTGGTGCTATTTTTAATATTCCCATTGTTCGAGTCAATCATTTAAAAGATGCTATCTATCAACTGATAGATCAAAGAATACCCATCATTGGATTGGATGAAAAAAGTCCACATTCTATTTTTGAAACTTCATTTGATAAACCGATAGCATTGGTTGCTGGTGATGAATCCAATGGGATTTCTCATGGTGTCAAAAAGTTACTGACCCATCTTGTTCATCTTCCAATCTCTAAAAAAATGAATTCACTAAATGTTTCCGTGGCTTGTGGCATTGCCTTGTATCATTTGAGTCAACATCGTTTAGGCACATTTTAATCCCATCGTATCACATGAGTGTCATTCCTTTAGCTCAAAGAGTTCGACCCCAATCGATTGAACAATTTGTGGGTCAAGAGCATTTAGTTGGTCCAAAAGGTAGTCTCAAATGTTTCTTCGAAGGCCAAAGTTTGAGATCAATGATTTTTTGGGGCCCACCAGGTTCAGGGAAAACAGCTCTTGCAGAAATTTTATCCAAAAGACAATCTCGCCCTTTCGTCAAATTATCTGCTATCGATTCCAGTGTCAAGCAGGTTAGAGAAGTCTTAGCTAAATCAAGTAAAGAAAAAGAAGCTAAAAATAAGACTGTTTTATTGATCGATGAAATTCATCGTTTTTCAAAATCACAACAAGATTCCCTCCTAGAAGGTGTTGAAACTGGCGTGATTACACTCATAGGGGCGACTACTGAAAATCCAGGTTTTGAAGTCATCAATGCCCTTTTATCTCGATGTTTTGTATACACTCTAAAACCCCTAACAGAATCCAATCTAAAAACCATATTAACTCTAGCGATAAAACGAGATGCCCTTTTGAAATCAAGAGATATTCGATTGAATGAAACTGATGTGCTCATAGAGAGTTCCGGAGGGGATGCTCGAAAAATGCTCTCCATTTTTGAATTACTAGTCCTATCTTCGGATAGCACAAAACCATTAAAAGTCACTAATGCCATAGTGCAACAAACTTTTCAAACCCAACAGTTTGCATTTGACAAAAAAGGGGATTCCTATTATGATCTTATCTCAGCATTCATCAAATCGATTCGAGGTAGTGATCCCAATGCGGCCCTATATTGGCTTGCCTCCATGCTCGAATTGGGACAAGATCCTATCTTTATTTCACGTCGATTAATCATTTTAGCTTCTGAAGATATTGGTTTAGCAAATCCCAATGCTCTTCTATTGGCTAATGCCACCTTTGATGCCGTCCAAAAGATTGGCATGCCTGAAGCAAGAATTATTTTGAGCCAATGTGTCATTTATTTGGCTAGTAGTCCAAAAAGTAATTCGGCTTATGTTGCCATTAAAAACGCTGAAAAACTGTATCATCAAAATTCAAACCTTTCTGTACCACTCCATTTAAGGAATGCTCCCACCAAATTTCATAAGTCTATGGGCTCGGGTATTGATTATAAATACGCCCATGACTATTCCAATCAGTTTGTGATTCAAAACTACATGCCCATCGAAATCAAACATTCTCAAATTTACTTTCCTGGGAATAATCCACGTGAAAAGAAATTAAAAGACGATTTGCAAAAGCTATGGGCTGATTATTATTTTTTTGAGTGAACTGTTGAAACTCAAAGATTATTTCAAAATTCCATGAACCAAAACGTGTTACCTAATCATAACGATTCCAAAGAAAAACAACAACAAGTTGAAGAAATGTTTGATCGTATTTCTGTAAACTATGATCGACTCAATCGAATCATCACCTTTGGCATGTATGTTCGATGGCAAAAAAAAGTCGCTCAACTGGTCGAAAAAGAATCTCCGAGAATGATTTTAGATTTGGCTACTGGAACCGCAGATTTTGCCATAGCAGTCAGTCATCTTCCCAAAGTCAAAATCATTGGCGTGGATATTTCTAAAAAAATGCTTGGCATTGGGCACTTGAAAGTCCAAAATGCAAACCTCCAAAAAGTCATCGATCTGCAAGTAGGGTCTGCAGAATCTCTAAATTTCAAAGATGAAACTTTTGAGGTTGTTATTGTCTCTTTTGGATTGAGAAATTTTCAAAATCTCGATAAAGCCTTAAAAGAAATATTTCGAGTCATCAAAAAGGGAGGCTGTTTGATTGCTCTTGAAACTTCAAGACCAAACAATTGGTTTATCAATCAAATGTATCAGTTTTATACTGTTTCTATCATGCCATTCATTACCAATCTTTTGTTTCAAGAAAAATTAGCTTATCGATATTTATCGAATTCCGCGCTTTCTTTCCTTTCAAGCAAACAACTAATCGAAATAAAGAAAAATACTGGTTTCGTATCCGTTGATTTTAAACCCCAATTATGGAACATATCGGGCATTTATATATCTCGTAAATAAAAAGTTGTTTCTTTTGAAATCGCAACATATCATCGGACTTCCTCATCATCTTTACTAAAATTGCAATAAAATTCAATAGATTTGAAAATGTTTTTTGATAGTTAACTAGAATCACAATTTTGAAATCCAAATCTTTCATCGTCTTATTGATTGTCTTTTCCATTTGTTGCGGTTCTTTTGCCACAGGGCAACGGGCTTATGTTAAAAGTCGAATTGAAAATCTAAATGATCTTAATTGGAAACGGTTTTCACTTGGTCTTCAGCTTGGGACAAACTATTTTCAGTTTTATCGATTCAAACTTGATTCAGAAGTTGAAGGATTGAGTGGTAGAAATAGAGAACTCCCAAAAATAGAGACTATGAATGGTATTGGATTCAACGTAGGTGGCATGGTTAAATATCGATTGAATGATTTTATCCAATTAAGCATGGAACCTTCAGTTTATTTTGGTCGGCCACAAGCGATTGTTGAAAACGAATTTGACCTAGAAATCACGCCACACATCGTCTCACTTCCATTTTTGATTGAAATCGGAACATTCCGTATCAATAATTTCAGACCTTATTTCACAACAGGATTTTCATTCAATTCAGATATTGGACGAGATAAAAGTCCTCTATTCGGTGATACCGATATAAACAAAGTTGATTTCAATAAAAAACAAGTTGAATTTAATTATGAGGTTGGTTTTGGAGTTGATTTACTATTGTATCGGTTTCGCGTGACACCGTCAGTTCGATGGTCTATTTCATCACAAAACTTTATGGATCCAAAAAACAAGGATGAATTACATATCTCTACGGCTAGGTCGACAGCATTTCTTTTCAATATTGGTGTTTCACCATACTAATTATAGTAATGGTTTTCATTTCTGATCTTGTACATACAAATTCCCACAACGGATGCGACATTCAAACTATCCACTGTGTTTTTTTTTGAGTATTTATCCACAGAAATCCATTTTGATATTTCAGTATATAGATTCTTGCTAATTCCTTTGGATTCGTTTCCAAATAATAAAACGAATGCTTCTTCGAATGCAAAGTCATTCAATGAAACTCCTTGTGATGACGTACCATATACTGCTCTTGTTTGATTTTGAAAATAATTCTGAAGATTTCTGTAATGACATCGCACCCGACTTATGGATCCCATGGAAGCTTGAACCACCTTCGGATGGTAACAATCCACTGAATCTTCACTACAAATCAATTGCTGAAAACCGAACCAATCGCACAATCGAATAATCGTTCCTAAGTTAGCAGGGTCTTGAATTCGGTCCAAGACAATATCGATTTTTTGAATTTTCATTTTTCCAAGTGATGGGATCTCAAAAAGACCGAGTATCTCACTTGGCGTTTTGAAATTCGAAATCTTGCGCATTTCTTGAGTACTAATCAATTGAGAATCGCACTTATCCAATGACTCCAAACTGTATAGTCGATGTATCTTTAATTTTTCACTAATACACTCTTGGACGACCTTCTGACCTTCTGCTATAAAAAGATTCGTTTTCCTTCTTTGTTTTTTGAGACAAAGTTTTTTTATTAAAGAAATTTGAGATTTAGAAATCACGTTTCGAGTTATTTGAAAATAGACTTTTTATCAAAACTAATGGTTACTGAATTGTGACGTTTGGTCAACATTCGAAAGTATTCGCTCCTTTTTAACATTTTTGTACAGATTAGAAATAAATCAATATTTTGTCAATAAATATGATGAATATATTAGTTTCACGTTCATATTTTGCAGTATTTCTTATAATCAATCAACAAAATTTATTCAAAAATCAATTATACAATACGTTTCCAATCTAAATTTGAATTTATTTAAACTCTTGGAAACATCTTTTTGTTTTTTTGGATTGAATCGACTTCATTTAACGACAATCGCGTGATTAATGATGTAAAGATAGATGGAGGGCAATTATTTCAATCCAAGCCTTTTGTATTGATTTCTCTTTTTATTGGGATTTTTATCCACACCTGTACTTCTGATGATGTATCCGTATCGGTGGAACCTATCTTTCTCGTTTCCTTAACCGATGACCAACTTTTTGTAGGGGAAACCATTCAAGTCAACTTTCATTATACCAATAGTTTTGGCATCGCTCAACCCCGAAAGACCGCTCAATGGAGTACTTCGCATCCAGAAGTCATTCAAGTCGATCCCGAAGGGAATCTTAAAGCGATTAGCTCTGGAACAGCCACGATCACCGTCGGTATTCCAGGCCACCAGTTCTCCAAAACAGTCACTGCCACGGTTTCAAATCTCGCTTCTCTGTCCATTATATCCCAAATATCATCAATTCAAGCCAGCAGCAGTTTACAACTCGTCTATCGCTTCAACGATGTCCGTGGACAACCAAATACCCATCAAAAAGTCACATGGACAAGTGATGATACGAACATCATTGACATCAATCCATCAGGAGAGATTACCGCTTTGGATTTAGGATCGGCAACCTTGAGTGTCCACACCCAATACCTAGGAATCGACTATATCGATACCATCACCCTTGTAGTGAATCCCCTCGAACCCACCATCAAAATCACCAATCCCATTGAGAGCATCACCTATCAACAAGAACCCTATCAGTTACTTCATGTCTTTACCAATGAGATAGGCCACATTGATGAAGAACAACTCGTGTCTTGGAAAAGCCAACAACCCCATCTCTTGGTTGTTGATGATGAATCAGGAAAGCTCAAGGTGATGGATAATGGAACGGCCCTGATTTCGGTATCCACACTCTTTAAAGAAAATTCATACCTCGATGTTATTCCCATCATTGTCCATGGTGTTAACTATACGGCCAGTATCCAAGATGCACCCATCACCATGCTTGCTGGAAAAACCCAATTAGTGCGTTATCTTTTTACCAAAAATCATACCAACGAGAACATCGAGCCACAGTCCATCACCTGGTCGAGCAATCGTAAAGACATTCTCACCGTGAATCCAACATCAGGCATGCTCCAAGCTATCAAAGAAGGAGATGCTACCATTAAACTGACCTTGGTTTATAATGGAACAACTTATTCTGAAGAAACAAACATCCTTGTTGAAAAAGCAGAAGATTTTCAGTTGCACATTAGCCATCCAAGCACAGAACCTTTGCATGTTGAAAAAAATAATCCTGACCACCGATGGACCCATACCTTTATCGGTAATCAAAAAACGGAACTTACAAATCAGATTCCTATTGAATGGAAAAGCTCTGATGCAAGTATTGCTGATTTTCAAGATTCAAAAAAAAACATTCTAGAGCTCAAAAAACCAGGAACCGTGAAGGTGACAGCTCAAACGGTCTATCAAGGGAAGGTGTATCCTTCAAACACGATTGAGGTCACTATTATAAGAACCCCCAAAATTGCCATCATCCATCCACCAAAAGATAGAAAACTTTTGATTCAAAAGGAACATCAACTCAGGTATATCTATGTCAATAAGTTTGATGAGATGACACCAATAGAGGTCGTTTGGGCATCAAGTGAACCCTCTATCGTCCAAATCCATCCAGAAACTGGCATCATCAAAGGAATCAAACCTGGCAAAGCAAGCGTCTCCGTGACAACAAAAGGAGGGACCACTTCTGATCCTATTTATGTTTGGGTGATCCAAGATCCCCAAATCAAAATCACCAACAATCTCGATACCATGGAAGTCGGTGACACCGAAACATTAAGATTTGAATACACCAATGAAAATGGGAACATCGTGAATACAAACAACATCAGCGTTACATGGTATTCAGAAGATTCGTCTGTCTTGTCTATTCATGAAATCACTGGAAAAATCGAAGCGATTGCTGAAGGGAAAACATCCATTACGGTGAAAACCAATCAGGGGGTTCGAATATCAAAAATCATTGAGGTTATCGATTCTTCAGAAGATGAAAAACCATCTTCTGGACATCCATCAGACACCACAAACTCAAAAGATAGTGCCTTGCCAGCTGATGAAACGAATGAGACAACAGATGAAGTCGATGTTCAGAATCCTATTGATGAAAAAGATTCGGACAAAAAAAAGGACGATGACCAGCCACCAACCAATCCACAAACTCAAAAACCAAGATTCAGGATCACGAATGATCCCAAAAAATTAATCATCGGAACATCATATCCCTTGCTCTTTAACTATATCAATGAAAAGGGTCTCGTCGACAATTCGGTTGATATTGAATGGGCATCAACCGATCGCTTGAAACTTTCTGTTTCAGATCGCGGTCTTTTGGAAGCTCTTTCGATTGGAGATGTCTCCATTACGGCTCGTGTTCGTGGGACTCGTCTAAAGGCCACAATCACCATCGCTGTGGTGCAAGAATCTATATTACATATTACCAATCGACCAACCCATCAAAAATTGAAAGTTGGCAAAACACATGATCTTGATTTTGCTTTGACCAATGAATACGGGAAAGAACTCCCAAGAAATACTGGAACAACGGTCAAGTGGCGTTCCGATAATCAAAAGGTACTGACGATTGATCCTCATACGGGAGTCATTACGGCAAATGCTCTCGGCAGTGGAACGATTACTGCCAAAAGCAGTGATGTGCCAACAGAAGCAAAAATCAAAATCACTGTGATCGATAACCCTTCTGTCAATATCATTGTTCCTTCAGAACTGATGGAGCATAAAATCAATGTGGATACCCAATCTTCTGGAATTCTATTAGATTTTAATGCTCAAGATGAAAACGGAGAGGAACTTCAGGGAGTCACGTGGGAATGGTCCTCAGGCAATAGTGATTATTTAGACATAAACAAAACAAGCAATGATTCTGGTGAATTAACTCCTAAAAATGCTGGTGTGGGGCAAGCCGTGACCATCACGCTACAAGCTTTTGAAAATGGTTTGCCAATTGAAGGCTATCATGATACTGTAAGGATTCAAGTCATTCAAAAGCCAACACTAGAAATCAAGAACCCGCCAACTAACAACATGCTGAAAGTTTCCAAAACACATGATCTTGATTTTGTTTATACCGATGAATATGGAGTGGCCCATACAATAAATACTGGAACAAGGGTTGTATGGGATTCCGATGATGAAGACATCGTGACGTTTGATGAAAATACGGGAGTCATCACGGCAGAAGCTCTTGGGAATGTGACCATTACAGCTGCAAGTAATGATGTACCAACAGAGGCGTCCGTCAAAATTACCGTAGTCCAAACCCCTTTTGCAAACATTATTGTTCCTTCAGAACTAACGGAGCGTAAGATCAATGTGGATACCCAATCTTTTGGTATTCAATTAGATTTCGAAGCTCAAGATGAACATGGGAATTCACCTCAAGGAATCAATTGGAAATGGTCTTCAAGCAATAGTGATTATTTGGACATAAACAAAACAAGCAATGATTCTGGCAAATTAACTCCTAAAAAGGATGGTGTGGGACAAACCGCGATCATCACATTGCAAGCCTTTAACACTCAAGGTGAAGTGGAAGTTTACCAAGCCCAGGTTGATATCAAAATCATTCAAACATCTCAATTAACTATTTCGAGCACAGAAAATCGGCTCAAAGTCGACGAGACAGGAACTTTATCCTATGTTTATATTGATGAAAATGGGGCTTCTCATAATAATACAGGAACGATGGTCATATGGAGTTCTGATGATGAAGATGTCTTGACCGTCGATGGTAATACGCAAACAATGACTGCTATAGCATCTGGTACAGTACTCATTAATGCTCAAGTCAAAGACATCAAGAGTAATGAAATCAAAATCACCGTTGAAAAAACGCCACCTCCCCTTGATTTATTGATATGGAAAGACCAGGATAAGAAAACAGTCATCATCAATCCCGTATATGATGGAGAAAAATTCATTGGTGAAACAGATGAACTAGATGGAACAGACTATGTGATCGTTGATGATCAATTGCTCAGAAAATTAATTAATCAAAAAGATAAGACACCCAAATGCACTACTCTAGTAACAAATATGAAGAACTTATTTAAAAATAAAAGTGGAATTGAAGAGATCACTCATTGGGATATGAGCAATGTAATAA
This sequence comes from Flavobacteriaceae bacterium, assembly GCA_026710085.1. Classification (GTDB taxonomy): domain Bacteria; phylum Bacteroidota; class Bacteroidia; order Flavobacteriales; family Flavobacteriaceae; genus Bin25. The sequence goes on from JAPORT010000153.1 coordinate 33,093, forward strand.
CAACGGAAGGTATGTTTCACAGTGTGGCCGATTTTAATCAAGAAATTGGTCATTGGGATGTGAGTAGTGTAACAACCATGAAAAGTATGTTTTGGTTTGCTTTTGATTTCAATCAAAATTTGAATAATTGGGTTGTGAGCCGTGTGACTGACATGAATGGCTGTTTTGTGGGAGCTAAATCTTTTAATGGGGAAATTGGCAATTGGGATGTCAGTAATGTTACCGATATGGGACTAATGTTCTATACCGCTAAAAACTTTAACCAAGATATTGGCGGTTGGGACGTGAGTAGTGTGACCAATATGGAATGGATGCTCAGCAACAATGACAACTTTAACCAAGATATTGGTGATTGGGATGTGAGTAGTGTGACCAATATGGATCACACTTTTGCGTCCGCTAGTTCATTCAATCAAGATATTGGCGAATGGAATGTCAGTAATGTCAGAAATATGAAATGGATGTTTCATAACACTTCTAGTTTTAATCAAGATATCGGCGAATGGGATGTCAGTAATGTCAGAAATATGGAATGGATGTTTACGAGGGCATCTGTTTTCAACCAAGATATTAGCATGTGGGATGTTCGTAATGTGATCAATATGAGAGCGATGTTTAGTGAAGCTATTTCTTTTAACCAAGATATTAGTGTGTGGAAAGTTCTTAAAGTTAAGAACATGCAAAAGATGTTTTTTCAAGCAAGTTCTTTTGATCATGATTTAAGCAAATGGAACGTCGATAAAGTAGACTATTGTTTAAATTTTGCGAGTTCACTTACACCTGATAAACATCCGAATTTTTCTAACTGTGAAGTACCTACCCCTGGTTGGTAACGATGGATTATGGGGGCTCTACCAAAAGGAACGCATGATTTTACTCTCCTATTGGCAAGAATTAGTTATGCCCTTATAAATTGTATCTAGCTTGAACGGAAGTTTGTCTTTTTAATCTCTTCAATACTGATAATTAGTTATTTAAACTAGTTCCAAGACGCTATAGGTGTCTTCCTTAAAATGCGTTTTTGGAACTTATGGCCTGAAGATATCAAGCCTTTTATTGCTCCATGGTTCTGTAATCATAGACTATTCCTAAGAAGCTTTTGATGTGTTATCGATCTGTTTTGACCACTTTCTTTGTGAAATGGAGATATGTCTGTATGACCCATGGATTGATAGATTGTTTTTTACATCTCGGACAATTTTGATTTTTGGAGATTGGGAGGTATTCATCTTTTCGTTACTAATCGTTTTATAGTGATCTTTCGATGAAAGGAGAACTCTTTCTGAAGTCGTCCCAACTATCATGGAGTTCTATCCTTTCATTTTAGTGCAAATCAAAGGAGCCTCATCAAACGAGACTACTGTAATGAACCCATAAATTTCTGATTCGAGATTCTTTTAGATAATCGATGGGATGATTTCTGATTTCAACAATTTAAAAATGCGTGCTATTTCTCCCACTTGATGGTGATGATTCCCGAAGGCATCCATGAACCATTGGGTTTACATTGTAGCGATGGTGTCACAACCCGAAGCCTTGCTAGCCTATATCAAGGCTTCAAGAGGAACAAAAATGATCTTCTCAAGCATCTCTCTTATTTTTGAGGAGAATCACTTTGATATCCTGGTGATGTGCTCGCCTTGATGTTTCTTTTTGATTCTTCACAACCGATCCATCATCTGATGCAACCCTTGCTAACTCTGTGGATTGCATAAGCTTTTATTCAAAGCTTCGAGCACTTTTTCCAATTGATTTCTCTTTTACTCTTAGGAAGATACCTTATGCTTTTTGGGGAAAGATCCTCCAAACATGAATTCGCTGGATCTTGGAACCATCTCATAAATAATAGGGAGCATTCCCAAGACAAATATCCTTTCGATCAACCTTCCGCAATGGTCGAGTGACTATTTTACTTCGGTCGATAAGTCACTATGGATCTCCTCTAAAAATAAATGAACACGCCTTGCCAAATGTGGCATGAAAAAAAGCAAAAAGATTATCTCGCGTTTAAGGGACCTGATGCCATCGGATGAAAACTTGAAATACATAGATTCCTGTTTGACACTTCCCCAAAGTCGTTCCATTGAAAATCTGATCGAAACAACTTCTTTTTCATCTTGTTCTTTTGTATGAACTTCATTGATTGCTTTTCTAATGTTTTAAAATATCCCCTCTGATATTGTAACATGCATTTAATCAAATTGATACTTTTGATAGTTAGAGATGAATAACCACAATCATCATTTTCTAATTTTTTAAAAAGAACTTTCAAAATAAATTGCCCAATTGTTTTAATCCATTAGTTCATGATTTGGATTCGACTTTTTGTGAAATTAAGTTTTATTAGCCTTGTTTTACTTTTTGGCAATTGTAGCGTGACCAAACATTTATCTGAAGATCAACTATTGATCATGAATCAAAAATTGATTGTCGATAATCAAACCATTAAAAATCACTCCCCGATTGACTTATCAGCTACCACACCAAATAGAAGATTCTTAAACATACCCTTTGGACTTCATTTATATAATTTGGCATCAAGTCACCCAGATGAAAAATTTGAAACGTGGTTGAACAAAAGACCCAAAAGATTAAACCGATTAAATCGTTTAATCTCTCCCAAGCAAGTGGAAACGATTCGAGAGTATAAATCTTCCTTTAATAAATGGTTACAAAATGTAGGACAAGCTCCAAAACTTATCGATAGTTTATCCTTAGAATACTCCAAAGAGCAGATACGTGGGTATTATAATAATGCTGGATTTTTAGATGCAGAAGTAAGCTATGAAATTCAGCCATTTGATACAAGCAAAGCCAATTTAGAATATATCGTCAATACCAACAAACAATATTATTTGGACTCCATTAATTATCAATCTATTTCACACGAATTAGATGTCCTTTTAAAACAAACATCGAATCAATCAATCATTCAAAAAGGAGAAACTCTTGTGTTTTCAAATTTGCAAGAAGAAAGAGGACGAATCATCAATTTTTTAAGGAATAACGGTGTGTATAATTACCAACAAAACAGTTTGCGATTTGAATTAGGTATCGATAGCTTAAATCATGACCTGAACCTGCCCTTAAAAATTGATGTTGGTGGGTTTCAAAAAAGAATATCCAGTTTTTTGGATTACCAATTAGAACCTTATGTTCCATTCCATATTGGAGAAATTAATGTTTTTATTAATCGATTAGGCTCTGATATTGAAAATCCAACGTATTCAGATACCTTAGAATATGGTGACTATACCATTTACTCTATGGGAAAACTGAAATACAGACCAAGAACATTAACCAAAGGAATACAGATAAGCATTGATAGTCTTTATCGAGATGTGGATCGAAATGAAACTTTGAGATATTTCACATCACTTGAAAATTTTAAGTACCCGCGTATTGATTTTATGCCACATTCCAATGTCGAACGAAGTTTGGTCTCATCAATCTACTTAACGCCTAAAGATCGTTTTCGACTGGGAATTGAAGTCGATGTTTCAACGTCACAAATTCAAGATTTTGGAATTGGTTCTGTTGTCACATTTGAAGTCAGAAATGTTTTTCGTGGTACTGAAATCCTACGTTTGAGTTTTGATAATATCATTGGCGCATCCAATGATATTCCCACACCTAGTGAGGCCTTTTTTAATCTTTACGAAGTGGGAGGTCATCTATCGATGGAAATGCCCCGGATATTTTTTCCAATTGGATTTAATAGTTTAATACCTCCAAAAATGTTACCCCAAACCAATATACTTTTTGGCACCTCATTTCAAAGAAATATCGGTCTCGACAAACAGTTTTATAATGCGGTTTATTCTTTTCGATGGAATCCCAATTCTAACACAAGCATCAATTTTTCTCTACTCGATCTCGAATACATCAACAACCAAAACATCGATAACTTTTTCAATGTTTATACCAATACATATCAAAGAGTTAATGCAATTGCAAAAAGTTATGACGATTTTTCAGAATTGAAGAACGAAGATGGTGATTTAGAAATACCCCAGGGGGTTTTAAACTTTTTAAACAACTCTACCACACCTTCTAAGGGATCTTTTTTTACAGACAGTCATCTTCAATCTTTAAATAACTTAAAAGAACGTTATGATCGATTGGTATCCAATAATTTGATTCTTGGTTCGTCTTTCAATTTTAATTATTCCACTCAAGAACATTTCGCCGATGAACACTTTTTTCAATTTAGAGGACACTTAGACTGGGTGGGGACAATACTAAATGATGTGATCCTCAGAAATCGTAGAAATGCAATTAATGAACGAGGAAAATTTGAATGGGGAGGGGTGGAACCTTCTCAATTCATCAAAATTGAACTAGATCTAGTTAAACGATGGTCATTAGGTTCTAAAAGAGTCCTTGCATTTCGATTTTTTAATGGCATTGCCATTCCTTTTGGAAATTCCACAAATATTCCTTTTGCTCAGTCCTATTTTGCTGGAGGAACTAATGATAATAGAGCATGGCGAGTCTATTCCCTAGGTCCTGGCACGAATCAATCACAACAAGAATTAAACGAAGCCAATTTTAAATTGTTTTCTAGTTTCGAATATCGTTATCCTGTAGTGGGGAGACTCAATGGTGCTTTTTTTATAGATGTTGGAAATATTTGGAATGCGTTGGATGATGTCGATGATGAATCGCTACGGTTCGATAGCATCGCAGATTTATCAGAATTAGCATTAGGTGTCGGGGTTGGATTACGATATGATTTTCAGTTTTTTGTGCTTCGATTTGATACTGGATTTAAAGCCCATGATCCAGCAAAAGACTTAGGTCAACGGTGGTGGAGTGGATTATCTCTTGATCAAGCGGTATTCAATGTTGGGATTAATTATCCCTTTTAATATCACACTGGGATTGATTTCCTCATTTCAATTAGACCACCAAAAGCATGACTTCAACGCTATCGATGCTTTTCTTATGTGATTTTCATTTGCCCCCTATTGGTATCCATCTGTCAATGAGTTTTCTTTTTTATGATTCCGAAGAGCGATGGAGTGGAATAGAAGTTGAGTTGTTCCGTGGCTTTTGCCTTTTTGGCAACAATCGATCGGTCATGTTTCTTGTCTCTAAAAATCTCTAACGCAAAGACGGTAGCCTCCGAACCACCTATTCGCTAGGTGAATCCTAATGGGTCCATGGATTGCCTCGGTAAATAATCCCCCGCCATTGAGGAAAAAAACTTTCTCTAGAGATGGAAACAAACCATTTATGGTTTCACATCAATAGTAAATGTGTAGGAACCATCCGTATTTGCAGTAACATTGGATAGCATGACCGAAGGAGAATCATAGGTCATCCCTGGTTTCAACACAACATCACGAATATCAGGACTCCCCACATCGAAATGATCACCTTGGTAGGTGTAATTGGGAGATGGACTCATATCTAATAGATGGGGCGTATCCCAAGCATCGAGCCAATTGACCATAATCCCTTGGCGATTGTTTGACATGATGGAAGGACTATCATTAAGGTGTGATCTTTGATCCCAAAAGTCAAAATTTCGATACTCAATGTAGAATTGGTCTCCTTTGGGTGTCTTTATGGCAACGGTCGTTACCTTTTCTGCATCATTGATCGAATAAACAGTTACAGAATGCCGCCCAACTTTGGAGATGACTGTTTTCTGAGTCGAAGAAACCCAAGCTAGTTGATCTCTAAATGCCACATTCAAATTGTACCCATAGTTATTACCTCCCATGATATCAAATTGATTGCCATAATCCAAACTAAGATTTTCTCCATTATTTGCAATTTCGGGTTGGTAATGATAAGACTCCCCGTTGGTTCTTGATTTGGCATGAGTCGCAATATCCAAGCAATGAATCAATTCATGAGTAAAAATTCTTTCGAATGAGGTGAATGGATAACTTTCAATAAAATAATCTTTTGTTACAAATGAATTAGTGAAATCACCTAAAAAGAGAGGATTCACAAGTTTCCACTTATTACGGCCAATCAACTGATGATTGACATGAAGGTCGAATAAACTAGATGCAGCAGCTCCATCATACTTTTTATCAGTTCTTGGAATCAATGCATAAACATCAAAATCGTCTTCTTTAAATCCATTGATTTGAATGGATTTTGTCTTGAATACATCACCAATCTCTTCTAAATCATTATAGTTTTTTTCATGAATGAATGGACCAAAACTTATTATTTCATATTCGAAATTGCCATATGAATTCGTTTCAAAAAAATCGAGGACGACCCCCTCTTCTAAAGACCGTTCAATTTCAGAAACTGTTGGAAATACCACATGACTGCTAGTATCAAGAAAGTCAATGACCAATAGAGCAATTCGAATTTTATTGTTGATCGTCTCAGATTCTCCTATTTGAGGAGACATGTTGGACGCTTCCATTTTTTCAAAGATCGCTGTTATTTCACAATCTCTTGATGGTGTCAAACGAACCTCCAAGTCATTTTTACTAAAACTCCCACAATCCCCTTTCCACTCTTTTAATTGATACTGCTCATCAGGAGTGGCTTTAATAGAGACTGATTGGCCTCTTTGGATGTTTTGGCTTGGCGTAATCAAACCACCTTCGCTAGCTGAAGTAATGATTCGAAAAGTTGATATCTGTGGAGAAGGAGGTGCCTCCAAAGGTGTTGAAGATGGTCCATCACAAGAATGCATCAAGAAGATGATGAAGAAAAAACATTTAAAAATCAAAGGCTTTCTAATCATTACCCCTAAAGTACTTTTCATAGATTTAAATCTTTAAAAACCCTCCGTGAACACAACGCATCACATCCTATCGAATATGATAGGATTGTTGATGCCTATAAAGGCTTTCGATGAAGCCTTGATTTGGTTCAAAATTAACTGATTCAAAACTTTTTAACTTTGCCCAAAATATATTCAAATGGTTGAAACGCTATCAACTGGTGTTGTCACGGGAAAAGAAGTTCAGAAAATTTTTCAATTAGCCAAAGCCAATTGGTTTGCATTGCCAGCTGTTAATGTCGTTGGGAGTAACTCGATTAACGCTGTATTAGAGACAGCATCTGTCATCAATAGTCCGGTCATCATTCAGTTTTCTCATGGTGGGTCGTACTCTATGGCAGGGAAAGGATTACCCAATCCCAATGAACAGGCTGCCATTTCTGGAGCCATCGCTGGTGCACAAGTGGTCCGAACTCTCGCTAAAACTTATGGAGCCACAGTGATTTTACATACCGACCATTGTCCCAAAAAACTATTGCCCTGGTTGGATGGACTGATTAGGGCCAATGAAGATTATTTTGCAGCAACTGGGGAATCTCTATTTTCTTCACACATGATTGATTTATCTGCTGAACCCCTTGAAGAAAACATCTCTATATGTAAAGAGTATTTCAAGAGAATGACAAAGATGGGGATGACGCTTGAAATTGAATTGGGTGTGACTGGTGGTGAAGAAGATGGAATCGATAATTCTGATGTCGATTCATCAAAACTTTATACGCAACCCTTGGAAGTTGCATATGCCTATTCAGAACTCAGTCAAATCAGCGATCAATTCATTATTGCTGCTTCTTTTGGAAATGTTCATGGTGTTTATCGGCCTGGAAACGTCGTATTGAAACCTAAAATTTTAAAAAACTCACAACAATATGTTTCTGAAAAATTAAATCTTCCAGAAAATCATATTGACTTTGTTTTTCATGGTGGATCAGGTTCTACGGCAGAAGAAATTAAGGAGGCTATTGGTTATGGAGTGATTAAGATGAATATCGATACCGATTTGCAGTATGCATTCATGACTGGAGTTCGAGATTACTTTATTGATAAAGCACCCTTTTTAAAATCTCAAATTGGAAATCCTGAAGGAAAAAATGTGCCGAACAAAAAGTATTATGATCCTCGAAGCTGGTTACGATATGGTGAGATTTCATTAAGAGACCGATTATTGCAAGTTTTTGAAACGCTCAATAATGTCAATACCCTTTGACTAGAAATCCTTTTATTTTTTAGTTTATCTAATTCACTAAGATGTCCTGGTTTAAAAGAAGGTTAAAAGGAATTACCACCAGAACTGAAGAAAAGAAAATTATTCCCGATGGACAATGGTATAAAACGCCATCAGGAAAAATCGTTACTAAAGAAGAACTCAGTAAAAACTTTTACGTCAGTAAAGAAGATGGACATCATATGTCCATTGGTAGTCAAATGTATTTTCAATACCTTTATGATGATGGAACTTATGAAGAACTGTTTTCTGAAATCAAACCAACTGATTTTTTAAATTTTTCAGATCGAAAATCATATCAAGATCGATTAAAAACCGCAACAAAACACACTGGTTTAGATGATGCTATCAAAGTGGCCGTTGGCTTATCTAAAGGAGAGCCTATGGTTATTGCAGCCATGGATTTCGAGTTTATTGGCGGTTCGATGGGTTCTGTGGTTGGTGAAAAATTTTCAAGAGCCGTAGACTATTGCATCGCCCACCAATTACCTTTTCTATCCATTGCTAAATCTGGAGGGGCGCGCATGATGGAATCAGCGACCTCATTAATGCAAATGGCCAAAACTTCAGCCAAACTTGTGGAACTAGCGGAAGCTCGAATTCCTTATATTTCTCTGTGTACCCATCCAACGACTGGAGGAACTACAGCATCTTTTGCTATGTTAGGGGATGTCAATATTGCTGAGCCTAATGCATTAATAGCATTTGCCGGACCTCGGGTCGTTAAAGATACGGTTGGGAAAGAGCTTCCAAAAGGATTTCAAACTTCTGAATTTCAACTAGAAAAAGGATTTCTTGATTTTATTGTGGTTCGGCCACAACTAAAAAACAAAGTCAATCTCTACTTGGATTTGATTCGAAATCGCCCAGTCCGTCAGTAAGTACATATTGCATAATGCGAGAGACAGCAACAAGATGTCAAACAAAAAATATGTACCCATGAAGCTGACTTACTTTATCTATATTTGCCGGCGAAAGAAGTAAGTATAGATACCATGACTCTAACCAAAGAAGAAAAGAGTAAGATTTACAACACTTTTGGAGGTTCCCAATCCAATACTGGCGTATCAGAAGTTCAGATTGCCTTGATGACCGAAAGAATCAAACATCTTTCGAAACATCTAAAAAACAATCATAAAGACCACAATACCAAACGCTCACTGATAAAATTGGTGGGCAAAAGAAGAAGGTTATTGAACTATTTGATCTCGGTGGATATCATGAGATACAGAACCATCATCAAAAAATTGAATCTTCGAAAGTAGAAACTCATCGTTTTCTATCCTTCACTTGCTTATTAACGATAATCCTATGAGAAATAGACTCATTGGAGATTAAATGAAAAACAATATGATTCCTAAAACTTATCGACAAGAAATTGTACAACCCAATGGTGATGTCATCACTTTAGAAACTGGAAAACTAGCCAAACAAGCGGATGGTTCTGTCGTGGTAACTTTAAAACACTGCACCATACTAGCTACTGTGGTTTCTTCAAAACAACAAAGTGATGTTGATTTTTTACCCCTTACCGTTGATTATAGAGAAAAATTTGCTGCAGCAGGTCGGTTTCCTGGGGGATTTTTTAAAAGAGAAGCCCGTCCTTCAACAGAAGAAATCTTAACCATGCGATTGGTGGACCGTATGTTGCGACCATTATTTCCATGGGATTATCATTCTGAGACGCAAGTCATGATTCAATTGATGTCGCATGATGAAGAGGTCATTCCTGATTTTTTGGCTGGATTAGCAGCTTCTACAGCCATTGCCCTTTCCGATATTCCTTTTGCAGACCGAGTATCAGAAGTTCGTGTGGGAAGAATTGATAATCAATATGTTCTTAATCCTAGCAAATCACAACTTGCTGATTCGGATATTGATATTATCATTGGAGCGAGTCAAGATTCGGTCATGATGGTTGAAGGAGAGTTTAAAGAGATTTCAGAAGCTGAAATGATAGGAGCCATTGATTTTGGACATCAAGCCATCAAAACCCACATTGAAGCTCAGAATGCCCTTGTCAAACAAGTTGGTGAACAACCCACTCGCGAATATGAACGATTTGAAGAGAATAAAGATCTAGAATCAGACATCGTGACATCACTTTATGATATCTTTTATGAAATTGCTTCCAAAGGATATTCAAAAAAAGAACGTTCCGAATATTTTGAGCAAGCCAAAGAAGATTATCTATCCAAATTCACTCCCGAAGAAATTGAAGAACAAACCAAACAATTCAGCCACTACTTAAAAGAAGTGAAGAAAAATGCCGTTCGGGATCTCATGTTGACAAAAGGAAAGAGACTGGATGGTCGAAAATCAACAGATATTCGAGACATCTGGTGTGAAGTCGATTATTTATACGGCACCCATGGTTCGGCTATCTTTTCTCGAGGAGAAACTCAAGCTCTCGCTACGACGACTCTGGGAACCTCTCGAGAAGCCAATGTCATCGATATACCGACTTTACAAAGTGAGGAGAAATTTTATTTGCATTATAATTTTCCTCCTTTTTCAACAGGTGAAGCTAGGCCCATCAGAGGAACCTCAAGGAGAGAAATTGGTCATGGAAATCTTGCTCAAAGGGCATTAAAACATTTAGTACCTCACGAATGTCCTTACACCATACGCGTCGTTTCTGATGTTTTGGAATCCAATGGATCTTCGTCGATGGCTACAGTCTGCGCTTCGTCCATGGCATTAATGGATGCGGGAATTCAAATCGAAAAAAGTGTTTCGGGAATTGCCATGGGAATGGTCAGTAAGGAAGATCATTTCATTATTCTTTCAGACATCATCGGGGATGAAGATCACTTAGGAGACATGGATTTTAAAGTAACTGGAACGGCTCAAGGGATTACCGCATGTCAAATGGACATCAAAATCGAAGGATTGCGTTTTGAAGTTCTCCAACAAGCACTTGAACAGGCTAGAATTGGACGTTTGCATATTCTAGAACAGATGAACCAAGCCATTGAAAAACCTAGAAAGAGTGTTAAAGCTCATGCCCCAAAAATCATTAAAATATCGGTGCCAACTGATTTCATCGGTGCTATTATTGGTCCCAGTGGAAAAGTAATCCAAGAAATTCAAAAAGAAACCGAAACGACTATTGTCATCGAAGAAATTGGGGATCAAGGTATTGTTGAAATTCTAGGAGTCCATCAAGAAAAAATCGATTTGGCCATAAAGAAAATTGAAAACATCACTTTTGTTCCAAAAGAAGGAGAAGTCTACACTGTAAAAGTCATTAAAATCATTGACTTTGGAGCTGTTGTTGAGTTTGTTCCTGGAAATGAAGTTTTATTGCACATCTCTGAATTAAAGTGGGGGAAAGTTCATGATGTTCATTCCGTACTCGAAATCGGTCAAGAAGTTGACGTCAAATACTTAGGCATTGATCCTCGAACAAAAAAAATGAAAGTGTCACGAAGGGTATTACTTCCAAAACCCGAAGGCTATCAATCTCACAAGCCTCATCATCGTTCAAATTCAAGTTCTTCTAAATTCAATCATCCAAATAAAAGATCGAACAAAAACTACAAACAGTTTCGCAAGCCCTCAAAAAGTGAATCATAATTGCTTGGTTTTATATGTTCGTAACAGTTCATCGATTTCTAAACAATGCTCGCGCCGCTCATTGCACCTTCTATTTTAGCTGCTGATTTTGGATTGCTCAAGCAAGAGTGCGACATGGTCAATGAATCTGCAGCAGATTGGTTTCATTTGGACATCATGGATGGCGTTTTTGTTCCCAATCTTTCATTTGGAACACCAGTTGTTAAGTCCATTGCCAAAGCAGCCAAGAAACCACTCGATATTCATTTGATGATGATCGATCCCGATCGATATTTAGACTTATTCATTGATTTGGGAGCTAGATTTTTAACGGTTCATTATGAGGCGTGCACTCACCTAAACAGAACCATCAACTACATCCAATCCAAAGACGTTCAAGCTGGAGTTGCTCTCAACCCTCATACGAATGTTTCCTTATTAGAAGATTTGATTACTGAAATTGATTTAGTCTGCTTGATGAGTGTCAATCCAGGTTTTGGAGGCCAAAAATTCATTGAATCTACTTACCAAAAAGTAAAACAAACCAAATCTTTAATTGAAAAACATCATGCTTCAACGCTTATTGAAATCGATGGTGGGGTGAATGATCAAAACGCCAAAAAATTATATGTAGAAGGCGCTGATGTTCTTGTCGCTGGCAGTCATATCTTTTCATCTTCTGACCCACAAAAGACCATCAAACAGTTGAAATATGATTAATCGTTTTCGTTTCAATTCTCAAAGTTTTTCTCTCATCATAGTTTCTATATCTGATACTTATTTGCGTTTTTAAATTATTTTTCCATACGAGGGCATCATCTTTGTCTTTCACAATGCATTAGCTTTATTAAATGGCCATAAGCATAAAATCAAATAGCATACAACACAGAACACAAATTGGTAAGAGGCCAAAGCACGATTTGTTTTGGTTGTCGAAGCACATCATAGATATGATCATTCCTGAAGTATCCTTTCAGCTGAACAAAATTTCTAAAACATCAGGCTTTGATTCAAAGAATCTCTACTTTTTCCTTTTTTGAGATTTTTTCTTAAAAAATCAATTTCATTTTGAAAAAAAAGTGTTGCTTCATCAAACATGAAATTATATAAACATTGGATATCCTTTGTTTTTCTAGTTTCGTATAAAGCATGAAAATAGTCTTGTCTGTGTTCCATATGAACGATTGACATTGGCCAATGGAAATACTTCTGTATGTAATTCATTATCAGTCGACTCAAACGGCCATTTCCATCACGAAACGGATGAATGCTTACTAAATTAAAGTGTGCTTTATATGAAAATTGATATGTTTCAATGATATCCCCTATTGTTTTAAATTCTTCATTAAACCATTGAACATACTCGTCGATTGCCTTTGGGACTTCTTCTGGTGCCATAAATATAGTACGACCAGCCTGTAGTGAAACTGTTCTTAATTTGCCATTCAAAACATCAAAATTTCCATTTCTTGCTTCTTCAGCAGCAAACGTTCTCAACAGTATTTTCGATGAAAGTCTTTGTAAATCCCCAAGATGTATTGGTATGGTACTCTTTTGTTTCGACATGTCAATAATGTCTTTCAGTGCTTCATGATGATCTTCTACCATTAAAGAATCATCAAGTTTTTTTCCTTTTGGCGTCAGTCCATATTCTAATAATGTGTTCGTTTCATCAATATTTAATTGAGATCCTTCAATTCCTGTGCTATGACAAGAAATAGCGTAAAGATTATATCGATCATAATTAACAATCTTCTCGCTTCGATCAATATATTCCTTAATAAGTTTTTTGAATTTTAACTTTGAGAAACTCAACTATCTATTTGGTAACAATATTTTTCGCAAAATTAAATTGTTTTCTTTCAGTCGATATGAATAACTTTCATTCTACTCCCAAAATATTGCTTCAGTGAAGCCATAATCTAACCATCTCTAAGCGGTATCTCTAGCTCTCTTGTCAACGAATTTCAAGTTAAAATAACTTGGCTTTCAATATTACTAAATTCAACCCTCGAACGTAAGGGTTTTTTCTCTTTGTGTTTCTGCTACTCTAGAATGGTGACCTAGGGAGGATTCGAACCCCCAACCCTCAGAGCCGAAATCTGATATTCTATCCAGTTGAACTACTAGGCCTATTGGCACCCCAAATTTAGAACAACTCATTCAGTTATCATTTTCAAATCCTTGTCTGTTATCTTGAATAACTAGATATCAACATTTCGATAACGATCTAGTGCGACAATTAAAATTCATAGTCAATGGCTTGATTGGAAGGTTATTGAGGTCCATTCAAGTGTTTCCTATCGATTGTGCTATGTCGTCATATTATCCTAAGCTATTTGTTTGAAACGAATCTAAAGAATGGGAGTGAATCATTTTCCTTAAATACCTCATTTCGAAACAAGTTGTTGCTGCACTAGATCGTTGAACATGGCATTTGGTTTTTAGCATTAATCTTCGAAATAAAATTCATTTTCATCCTTAGTTTTCAGTTCTTTTTTTTCTTTTTTAATTTCAGATTTGGATACAAATTCTATTTCACTAGTGGGTTCCATATCATCAATTAAGGTCGTGATTTCTATATCTTCTGCCTTTTTTTCATCTTCATAGAAGAAAGGAATGGTTATAGGATTTGGGTTTTCTGATTTGCCTTTGGTTTTTCCTGTCTCTAATTTCTTTTTAATGATCTCGTCCTCTTTTGATTGATTCTCTAATTCAGGTCTTTCAGAAGTTTTTGATTCAATTTCTTGTTGATTAGAATTTTCTATATCGACAGGTTCACGATTCTGATCATCGTTCAGTTTTTCTTGATCTGTTTCTAATTCATCTTGAGGAACCACTTCACTTGCTCGATGATTCATAACCGATTCCTTTTGAAAGTTCACGGAACCTTTGTCATCATTTAATCCTAACTCAAAATAGGGATCCTTAAATACTTGTTTGATGTCAAAATCCTTTTCTAATTCGAAATTGACTTCTTCTTGAATAGTCGCTTTTTCATATCCAGAACCAATCAACGTAATGGAAATTTCCTCCTCTAAATTTTCATCAGAGCCGACTCCGATAAAGTAATTGATTTTTTTTCCAGCCTCATGATTGATATAGGATGTTATCGTTTCCATTTCATTAATAGTTAAGTCAAAATCTTTAGAAATGACCAATAGCAATGCTTCTTCGACATCTTTCACAAAACTTTCTGCCAACAATGGGTTATTCAGAGCATCAGTGATGGCTTTTTTCGTTCGATCTTTTCCAGATGATTCTCCATACCCTATAAATGATTGACCCTGGGAATTCAATACTGATTTCAAATCTTGTAAATCGATATTGACTCTAAAATTTTGAGTCAATACATTCAAAATGCATTTGGTTGTTTTAATTAAAATCTCATCCGACTTATCAAACGCATCACTCATGGTTAAATCACCAAAACGGTCTTTCAATACATTATTTCGAAGCACCAATAATGAATCAAAATTTTCACTTAATTCTTTCAAACCTTTTTTAGCAATATTCAACCGTTTTGGACCTTCAAAGTCAAAAGGAAAAGTCACAATGGCAATAGTCAAAATACTTTTACTTCGCAACATTTTAGCAATGACGGGGAGAGCTCCCGTCCCAGTACCTCCACCCATTCCAGCAGTTAAAATGACTACTTTAGTTCTTGATTCAGCAATTTGTTCTAATTCAGAAAGTGATTCTTCAGCAGCTTTTTTTCCAACTTGAGGATCACCACCTGCACCAGTCCCATAAGTTAACTGAACCCCCAATTGAAATTTATTGGGTACAGAACTGCTTTCTAGTGCTTGAGAATCCGTATTACAAATAACCAAATCCGTATTTTCAAGATTTAACCGATGTAGATGGTTGACCGAATTAGAACCACAACCACCGATACCAACTATTTTTACTTGATTCGATAAGGTTTTCGGTAAAATAAATTCGATTTCTGTATTAGAATATGGTGCCTGCATTTTTATCTTTTGAATTTTAAACTTGTTCGATTAATTGGGATATTTTTTCTTCTAGTATCACGGTGTAGTGCTTTTTACTTCGTTTTCTTTTGGGTTTCGAATCATGATGAAATAAGGCTTCGTTTAATAAACCAATTGCCGTTGAATATATTGGACTATCTAAATTGAATTTTTCTTGCGCGGCCAATAGATGGGATGGTTGACCAATTTTCGTTTCCATATGAGTGTGAAATTCAAAAAATGGAACAACATGGTTTAATAGGGAACCTCCCCCAGTTAGTACAATTCCACTTATGAGCGCTTTTTGTGGATTTTCCATTCCACAGTGTTCTATTTCATACACAATTTCTTGAATGATCTTTCTTAATCTTTTTTCAATCACTTCAGCTAAATGCTTGATTGAAATTTTTAATTCTTTTCGTCCCTTGAATGGGGGTAAAATGACGTTTCGATTTTCTCTAACTGCTATTGGGGTTGCACTACCTACTTTTTTCTTTAAAGCTTCTGCCTGATGAAACAATATTTTAAACTCTTCTTGAATGTCTTTCGTGATGAGCACGCCACCCATAGGAATCACTGCATTATGCCTGATAAATCCATCCTTAAAAACGGCAATATCCGTGGTTCCCCCTCCAATATCGACAAGCACCACCCCATTATGTCGCTCTTGATCTGAAAGAATGGCTGCGGAGGAAGCTAAAGGTTCTAAAGTCAACCCAATTAATTTGAGTTTGGAATCTAAAATAGACCTTCCAACATTTTTAATAGCTGCAATTTTGCCTAAGACAAGATGATAATTGACCACTAAATCAGAACCGCATAATCCAATGGGATTCATCGTTGATTGTCCATCGACAATGTATTGTTGCGGTAAAATATTGAGAATCTGATTCCCAGGCTGCATTGGTAATGCAGTAACATCATTAATCATTTGATTGAGCTCATACTCTTGAATGGACTTTTCTGGTTTATGCCTTTTTAATGATTTAGAATGTTGTAAACTTTCAATATACTGACCGGCGATTCCAGCCAAAACTTCATTGAAGATGATCCCGCAACTTTTACTTGCGTTTTCGACTGCGATACAAATCGAATTAATGCTTTGCGCCATATCACTAATCATCCCATTTTGAACCCCTAAACTTTCGGTTTTACCAAAACCAACTATTTCAATTTTACCTTTCATGTTTCTTTTGCCGATAAGCACAACAACTTTGGTAGTTCCTATATCTAATCCAACCGCAATTTCTCTATTTTTTTTAGCCATTTTGATTTTTAACCAATACTTGATTGTTGTATTCTAAATTTATTTCTTGATAATCTTTCATGCGTGGTTTTGAAGTATAATAAACACAGAATACTTTCAACTTTCCTAATTTATTTCTCAGATTTTTATTTGATCCAAGAAAAATCTCAAACGGATAGGATTTCATTTTCATTTTATATTGCCCACTTTCTTCAGAAATCCAATCCAATTCTTTACTGAGGAAATCATCTTGAAGAAGACATTGAAATAATTTTGTGATTTCCAATTTATTCTCTTGCCTCATCGACCCTAGATACTTTGGAATTTCTGTTTTGAACTTTAAAATATTATCAATATCAACACCGTATTGATCAACAAAATAATTTTCACCATCAAGAACCTGGAAAAGTGGTTTCCTCGAACGAACCGAAACTCCTAAAATCCCATCGGGATACAAAAAAACCTCTGCTTGTTCCACACCATTAATTTTATTTAAATGAGTTTCAATAGAAGATAACTTCACATCTTCAAGCAAAACCTTTTTATTTTGAAATTGCTCAATTTCATTGATAGATTTTTTTATAGTAGCATTCGTTAATAAACCAAATGGATCATCCATATCAATTAAGACCCCAGCCACATGTCTCGAAGCATTTCGATTATTTGAAAAAATCGAACTAAAAACAACCATAACAATGAAAAACAAAAGCACAATAACCTTTAAATCGAATTTCATATCGAATGCTTTAATCGTTTGATTACTTTTTGATACTCTAATCCAATATCTCCAGCTCCCAAAAACAAAATAACTTCAGCATCAGTTGATTGAATCCATTGTTCAATGTCTTTTTTAGCAATTAATGATTTCTGGGCATTTTCAATTTTATCTAGCAATGCATGAGAATGAATCCCTTTAATTGCTTGTTCTCGAGCAGGATAAATATCCAAAAGAATCACTTGATCAAACTTTGACAACACTTTTGCGAAATCATCCATGAAATCTCGAGTACGAGTATACAAATGGGGTTGAAAAATCACACAACTCTTTTTTGAATTATAAAAATGATTGATGGATTGATAGACCGCGTTGAGTTCGCTAGGATGATGTGCATAATCATCAATAAATACCACAGAATCAATCATTTCAACATGCATTCTACGTTCAATTCCTTTAAAGTTTTTAATGGATTGCATCACTTTGTCCATGGGACATGTTAACTGGTCTATAGCAGCAATAGCACACATCAAATTACTCAAATTATGCTTTCCTATTTGGTGAAATTCAATCCCATAGTAATCTTTAGAAGGAGTGTGGATGTTCAGTTTATAGCCAGTTGGAGTTTGCTCTATGTCCATTGGATAATAATCAGCTTGCTGATTGAAACCATACGTAGTTCCCTGAATTTCAAGGCCGTAATTTACAATGCATTGTTGTTTGATTTGAGATGAGAATTGAACAAAACTATTTTTCAATTCTTGATGTGTTTTATAAATGTCTAGATGATCTGCATCCATGGAGGTAATGCATCCTATGGTCGGGAATAAATAAAGAAACGAACGATCAAATTCATCTGCTTCAACCACCACCACATCATCCCCCCTATCGATAAAATTGGTTTTGTATTGGCTGATGATACCGCCAACAAATGCAGATAACGGGATTTTAGCCTCTAACAGTAAATGAGTGATCAAGCTCGATGTTGAAGTTTTACCATGAGTGCCTGCCACAGCAATCATAGGCATTTTTTGAGATAATTTTCCCAAAAGAGCAGCTCGTTTGATGATATTATTGCCAACTTGAATAAAATAGTTTAATTGTTGATGCTGTTTGGGAACTGCTGGTGTATACACTACTGTAACATCAGGCCCTATGAAACCAGAGGGAATATCGGAGACATCAGAGGAATATGTGATTGGAATACCCGACTGTGCCAACTTTTCTGTAATGGAACTTGGTGTTAAGTCATATCCCGCAACCGGACATCCTCTTTGTTTGAGATATCCTGCCAATCCAGACATGCCTATCCCTCCGATACCTATGAAATAATACTTTTGATTGGAATCAATCATAACACTTCATTAAGAAGGTGATTGACAATATCTTTTGTTGCCTGAGGTCTGGCAAAAGATTTGAAATTCATACCTAAGTTTTTTTGTCGTTCTGGGTTGGCTAATAAATCACTCCATACTGTTTTAAACTTTTTCGACAGCTCTTTTTCTTGGAGTAAAATTGCAGCATCCTCTTTTTGGAGATTCAGAGCATTATGATATTGATGATTATTGGCAACATTTGGTGAGGGAATGAATATCGTTGGTTTTCCGACACAAGCCAATTCAGCAATCGTTGATGCACCTGCACGACAAATGATGATATCCGCCGCAGAATAAACTAATGAGATTTCTTCAATAAAAGGGACTACTTTGATGAATTTTCCATTAAATTTGGTGTATTGTCGGGCATAAAGTTTTCCACATTGCCAAATGATTTGAACACGTTGTTGTTCCATAGCCCCAAGTTCCTCTTTAATCATTTCGTTGATTGCCCTTGCACCAAGGGATCCCCCCAAAACAAGCAATGTCTTTTTATTCAGATCGAGACCTAACTCTATGATAGCCGATTTTTGATCCGTCTGTTTTTTGTGGATTCTGTATCGAAGTGGTATTCCCAAATTCATGGGAAGACTTTTGGTTGGCACTGAATGACTGAATTCAAATGCTACAAAAATTTTAGTGGCTTTCTTCCATAATAATCGATTGGCCATGCCGACCAGTGCATTTTGTTCTTGAATCACTGTTGGTACCTGAAGCCATTGAGCCAATTTCAAAATAGGAAAACTTGCATATCCACCAGTACCAATCACGACATCAGGTTTGAATTTTTTGATGATGAGAAAGGATTGTAACAAACTAATCAATACTTTAAATGGCAACAAGAGATTTCTTAGAGTCATTTTCCGATGCAATCCATCGATCCATAAACCCTTGATTATAAATCCCGCTTTGGGAACCAAGTGCATTTCCATTTTTCCAATGGCACCAACAAAGAGGATATTATCTTGAGGATTTCTAGACTTCAATTCTTGTGCAATGGCAATAGCAGGAAAAAGATGCCCTCCTGTTCCACCGCCAGAAACGATTATTTTTTTTGCCATTCAAATTCCCTTGATTTGGCTGATAAATGCGTTTTTATTTTGAGCATATTGACTCATGCCTAAAATGATTCCAAATGCGATACATTTGACCCAAATGCTCGTACCTCCCATGCTCATCAAAGGCAGGGGTAATCCCGTTACTGGTATTAAATGAAGTGAAACGGCAATATTTAAAAAAGCTTGAATAATGATTGGAACCCCAACACCAATGACCAAGAGTTTTTTAAATGGATCTTTTAAATTATACGCAATGACAACAATCCGAAAAAGAATCAAAAAATAAACTCCCAACAACAAGACACCTCCAATAAAACCATATTCCTCAACGATAATGGCATAGATAAAATCCGAAGTACTCTGAGGTAAAATATTTTTGATGCGACTTTTTCCCGGTCCCACCCCAATGATTTTTCCAGAAGCGATAGCTGCCTTGGAACGAACAATTTGATAATTTTTTTGATCATCTTCAGCTGCAATTAATCCTTCTACTCGACTTTTCCAAGTATGGTATCGATTGGTCTGATTAAATTCCAGATTGAATTGAAACACATAGAAAACGATAACCAAACCAACCAAAAGCGTCAACCCCACAAAAACAAAGTGTTTCATTTTATAACCACTAATAAATAATAAAAGCATTGCCGATAGGAAAATGAGTGCTGCTGTTGATAAATCAAAAGGAATAATAATTCCAACGATAGCTAACATTGGAATCCATAATAAATAAATGGATTTCATAAATGGAATCGGTTTCCCTTTAAATTTTGCAAACGTCAAGACATGCGCGCAAAAAATCATCAATGCTAGTAAAGCCAATGTTGAAGGTTGTATTGTCATGCCGATATATGGAATCACAATCCATCGACTAGCTACAGCACCACCAATTATGGTGTTTTGGAGAGCGGCTAATACCAGTAAAACAAAAGATAATAGCAAACCCACCCACGCCAATTTTCGATACGTTTCGGAGGATAAGTTGTGTACGACAAACATCAAACCAAATCCTAAAACGAGGATGAATATATGCTTGATTAAATGACTGAATGGTGTCCCTTGCCCAAGTGTATAAGCTAAATTGCTGGCAGCACTAAAAACGGGTAAAAAGGAAAATAATCCCAATAATAACAAGAGGACCCACAATGCTTTATCACCTTTTAAACCTGCTAAACTCATTATAATTTTCTAACTGCTTCTTTAAATTGATGTCCCCTATCCTCATAGTTTTTGAATAAGTCAAAACTCGAACAACTTGGTGATAACAATACTGTATCATGATATTCTGCTACTCGATAACATGCTTTAACAGCTTCACTCATCGACTGTGTAGCACATACAATATCTGAAATGGGACTGAAAAAAGAAATGAGCTTCTCATTGTCCTTACCCAAACAAACAATGGCTTTTACTTTTTTTCTCACTAAGGGCAATAGTTCATGATAGTCATTGCCTTTATCGATTCCCCCAACGATCCATATAATAGGCGATTTGATGGAATCAAGAGCAAAATAAGTTGCATTGATATTGGTGCCCTTAGAATCATTGATATAATCCACCTTTCCGATAGTCAATACTTTTTCCATACGATGAGGAGCTCCTTTAAAAGACATGAGGCTTTCACGAATGTCTTTATTGCTGATTTTTAAAACATTAGCAACAGCAGAAGCAAACATGGAGTTGTAGACATTTTGTTTTCCATAAACGGGAAGATCGGTAATATCAATTCTGCAAGTTTGTCCGTTTCTTCTATAATGAATCCCTTTTTGGTGATAAAAAACACCACTTGGCAATGAATCATAACTAACTGGAATAATCTGGGGAGTTGACTTTAATCGTTGAATTGATTTTTTGAGGTGGTAATCATCAACATTCAAAATCAAAAACTCTCCTTTCGTTTGGTTTTTAGCGATTCCCAATTTGGCATTTAAATAATTTTCAAAACTATAGTCGTAACGATCTAAATGATCACTAGCTACGTTCGTGATCACACCAACTTTTGGACAGAAATCATAGATATCGTCTAATTGAAAACTACTGATTTCTAAAACATAATAATCAAAAGCTCCCGTGGCTACCATACGTGCAAAGCTGTTTCCTATATTTCCAGCCATAGCTACATTTTTACCCGCTTTTTTTAAAATTTGGTATGTCATCATGGTGGTTGTGGTTTTTCCATTAGTACCTGTAATACCAATAATGGTCGCATCCGTATATCGAGCTGCAAACTCAATTTCAGAAATCACCAATTTCCCACTAGATTTCAATTTTTTGATAATCGGAGAAGAATTGGAAATCCCAGGACTTTTGACAACCATTTTGGCATCGGACATCGAATCGATATTGTGACCTCCTTCTTCCCACTGAACCGCTAATTTTTTAATGATCTTTTTTCTTTTCTCACCAATTTTCATAACATCTGAAACAAGAACTTCATACCCTTGTTTTTTTGCCAGCATGGCTGCACCAATCCCGCTTTCGCCCGCGCCTAATACGACTATTTTTTCTCGTTTCATCGCAGTTTTAACGTAATGATGGATAAAATCGCACAAATAATTCCGAAAATCCAAAATCGGATGGTGATTTTACTTTCATGAAGTCCACTCTTCTGAAAGTGATGATGAAGTGGAGCCATTTTAAAAATTCTCTTCCCTATTCCCGTTCTCGCTTTGGTGTATTTGAAATAGCCCACTTGTAATAAGACAGAAGAGGTTTGAACAAAAAAAACTCCACACAAAAGAGGCAGTATCAATTCTTTTCTCACCAATACCGTAATCACTGATATCACAGCTCCTACGGTTAAACTTCCAATATCGCCCATGAAAACATTTGCAGGATAACTATTGAACCATAGAAACCCAATCAAAGCACCTAAAAAGGCAGATAAAAAAATGGTCATCTCACCAATATTTGGGATATACATGATGTTGAGGTAGTCCGCAAATTGTAGATTTCCAGAAACCCAAATAAAGATTCCCAAAGCCACCAACACAATGACTGAAGTCCCAACAGCCAAACCATCCAACCCATCAGTTAAATTAGCTCCATTGGATACTGCAGCTAAAATGAAAAAGATGATCGGAACAAATATTAGGTAGGTATACTGATGAGCATCTTGACCCATCCATGAAATCAATGATTTATAATCAAATTGATTGTTTTTGACAAAGGGAATGGTCGTGATGGTTGCTTTTTCATTCAATGATTCATCAAATTGTATTTCTTGTTGTGGTTGGTAATCAGCGTAAGATCGAACGGTAATCTCTGGATGGAAGTAAAAGATAGTTCCTACAAATAAGCCCAAAGCAACCTGACCTGCTATTTTGATACTGCCTTTCACTCCTTTTTTATTATTTCTTTTGACTTTCAAATAATCATCTAATCCACCAATAAAGCCCATCCACAAAATGGTCACCATTAAGATGATGATGTAGATGTTGTGAAGTTTAGCCATTAACAACACTGGAATGATCGTTGCTAGAATGATTATAATGCCCCCCATGGTTGGTGTCCCCTCTTTGGATTTTTGACCATCAAGTCCCAAATCTCGAACCACTTCCTTAATCTGGAATTTTTTAAGCCAAGTGATCACCCTTGTACCAATAACAAGCGTGAGCATAATGGAAATCGTACCCGCTAGAGCTGATCGAAAAGTTAAAAACTGAAACAGACCTGAACCGGGTAATTGGTATTGGCTTTCTAAGTATTGAAAAAGGTAATAGAACACCGAATGGATTTATTGAAAAACTTCTTGGGCAATTGCTACATCATCAAAAGGAATTTGCTTTTGATTAATTTCTTGGAATTTTTCATGACCTTTACCTGCAATGAGAACGATATCACCAACAGTAGCTAATTGATTTGCTTTGATGATGGCCAATCGCCGATCAGATTCAGTCAATACTTTTGATTTGTCCTTTTGGCATTTGATGCCTTGAATCATTTGTTCCATAATCAGTTGTGGGGACTCATTTCTCGGGTTATCTGAGGTAACAATGACTTGATGACTGTTTTTAGCTGCAATTTTTCCCATCAATGGCCTTTTTGATGAGTCTCGATTACCTCCACAACCAATGACGGTGATGACTTTCTGTTGTGGCGTCCTCAATTGATTGATGGAATTCAATACGTTCTTTAAAGCATTAGGTGTATGAGCATAATCGATAATTACGATTCCGTTAGAGGTTTTGATACATTGAAATCGCCCTTCAATAGCTTGTAATTTGCTCAGATCTTGATGAAGTTTTTCTCTAGGGTAACCCATTGTTAGAGCCGTTGCATAGGTTGCCAACAGATTGTAGAGATTGAAATCCCCACCTAAATGCGTCCAAAAATCAACTCCATCGATTTCAATTAAATATCCATCCAATCGACGTTCAAGGATTTTTCCTTTGTAGTCAGCATTGGAATAAACACCGTAAGTATGGGAGTTGGATGTCGTATTTTGAAGCATAAAATATCCATTTTTATCATCCTGATTGGTTATTGCAAAAGATGTAGATGCCAAAGCATCAAAAAATGACTTTTTGGTATCTCTGTAGTTTTGATACGTACGATGGTAATCCAAATGATCTTGACTTAAATTGGTAAAAACACCTCCAATAAAATTCAAACCCTTAATTCTTTTTTGCTGAATGCCATGAGAGGATACTTCCATAAAGCACTGTTGTACTCCTGAATCGACCATCTTTCTCAAATGGTAATTGATTTCCAATGGATTTGGAGTGGTTAGGGTGGCCTTGAAAACTTGATCTTGGTTTCGAATGTCTATGGTTGAAATCAATCCGCTTTTTTGACCCGAAGATTGATACAGTTGATACAATAAGTTGGAAACTGTCGTTTTTCCATTCGTGCCTGTTATGCCAACTAAATCGAGTTCCCTGGATGGTTTACCATAAAAATTATGTGCTAAGATTCCTAAAGCTTCTTTGGTGCATGAAACTTTGATGTATTGGACTTGACTTAGAAGTTTTTTAGGCCATTGTTGGCAGATAATTGCACTTGCTTTTCGGGAAATAGCATGAGGGATGAATTTGTGGCCATCCACTGTGCTCCCTTGAATTGCGACAAAAAGATCATTTTGTTGACATTTTTTCGAATCAAACTTGATATTATTGATTTCGATATTTTGAAACTCAGGTGACGTTTGATAATCAATTGTGTCCAGTAACTTTTCCAAAAGCATTATTGGTTTTCAAACATGACGATTTTTTCTTTTCGATTCACCGTTGGAACGATTTTAACGCCAACGAATTGGCCAATTTGATGAAACAAATTGGTTGCTTTATCCACGGCTTCTTGTCCGGTCTTTACCGAGATGATTCCGGCAGCTTCGACATCTGAAGACTGAGTTTGGGATTGTGCTTCGATTTCACGTGGAATGGTCATGATTTCTTGACGTTCCTTTTTTGTCATCACGGATGCAATGTGTTTTTCATTGAGAAAGATTTCTTTTGGTCTCACCGGAATGATTTTAGAAGCTACTTTTTGCACCACTGGCGCAGCAACCGTGGTCCCATAATATCCCTTTTTAGTATCGGGGGCATGAATGACAACAATCATGGAATACTGTGGTTGTTCCACTGGAAAATACCCCACAAAACTTGATACATAATTCATATTTCCAGTCTGATAATTTTCTTGGCTTGTTCCAGTTTTTCCAGCAATTGATATCATTGGACTGTATATTCTATGTCCCGTGCCCCAAGGTTTTTCAACGACATCTTGCAACATCTTTTGAATGCTTTTGATGGTTGATTTTGAAGCCATCGATGGGTTGATGACTTGCTTTTCAAATTCGATTTTGGATTCTTGATCCGATCGTTGAATGCTTTTGACAAATTGAGGTTTCAATACCTTTCCATCATTTGCAATTCCATTATAAAAAGTCAATAACTGGAGTGGTGTTAAACTCAAGCCGTAACCATAGGACATCCATGGCAAGGATATTTTGCTCCAAAGCTTGTCTTTGGGATTCGGCACATAAGGACTTGGTTCTCCTAAAAGATTCAATTCTAAAGGTTTATCAATGCCAAATGCACTGATTCGTTTTAAAAATTTTTCTGGTTCTTCTCCATAAGCATCATTGATGACTTTAACAACACCAACATTTGAAGATGTTTCAAGAATTTTACTGACGGTCATTTGAGGCGATTCAGGTTTCTTGGAATCTTTAACGGTATGTCTATTGAAAAAGGTCAAGCGTCCATTACCCACTTGAACTTTCGTTTGAGGCGTAATGAGTTGGTCTTCAAGCGCCACCATCAAAGCGAATGTTTTGAAAGTAGATCCAGGTTCGTAAGCATTCGCTAGAGCATAATTGAATTGCTCTGAATAATTATTATCTTGGGTTCTCGTTAAATTAACAATGGCTTTTACCTGGCCTGTATTGACTTTCATAACGACAGCTGTGCCATAAGCGGCTTCAAATTTTTGTAATTGCTGTTCTAACGTTTCATGGGTTATTTTTTGAATGTAAGTATCGATGGTGGTATAAAGATTGGCTCCAGGAATCGGTTTTCGGAATTCAGAGTCAGAGATTGGTTTCCAAACCCCTGATGCAATTCTTTTTTTCAAACGATATCCTACTTCTCCTCGTAGATACTGAGAATAGCCTCCTTCAATACCCGTCCTTATAAAAGCTCCAGATGGTTGTTGCTTTTCATAGCCAATCGTTCTATATGCATACTTGTCTAATGGTAATCTTCGTTCCACGCGTCGCTCCACAATCAGTCCCCCACTAATTTCTCCTTTATTGAAAATGGGGAGTCCTTTGATTTTTTTCATGGTTTGATAATCTACTTTTTTAGAAATCAATAGATATCGATTTTCTAAATCTCGAGCAGATTCTAACTTTGATAAGACATCTTGAGGATTTTGGTTTAATATCTCTCCTAGTCTTTGAGATAGTTCTAGCTTGAGCGTCTCAAAAATCTTATGAGAAGGGCTTTGGGAATCCCACCGGATTTCATAGGTATAAAGTGATGTGGCCAGTATCTTTCCATCACTTGAGTAGATATCGCCTCGTTCAGGTTCCAAAACAACATTTTTTACAACTTGTCTTGGGATTTCCACATGCGTATTATCTTCAATCCACTGAATGTAAACTAACTTACCGACAAGCAAGACCGTTACAAGAAAGAGAAAGCTTGTTATGATGTACAACCTGAAATTGATTTTTTCTGAGCTCATAATTCAATGTTTTCAATTTTAATTTCAATCGGTGTTTCTAACGTCTGTTCTATGTATTGGCTTTCAGCTATTTTTAATCTTGGAGGAAGCTTACTGACCTCCAGCAAATAACTTTGTGATTCGATTAATTGGGCTTTTAGAATCACTACTTGTTTTTCTAACACTTGGATTTGATACATTTTTTTATCCATGATGTGTCCTGAAGTAATCATCAAAGCACTTAACAAAGTGAGATAGGCAATCATCTTCCAGATATCAACGGATTTTTTATTGGTTAAAAACTCAACTTTCAGTAACTTGACAATCGATTTCATCTTTTTTCTGCAATTCTTAATCGAGCACTACGCGCTTTTGGATTGATTGTTATCTCTTCTTGTGAAGGCCGAACTAATTTTCCTACTTGATTCAATGGTCGAATGATATTCCCATAAAAATCTTTAATGGGTTGATTGGTAAAGGTTCCTGTTTGAATAAAAAATTTAACTAGGCGATCTTCTAATGAGTGGTATGAGATACAAACCATTCGGCCTTTGGGTTTGAGTAGGTTAGCACATTGCTTTAAAAAAGATTTTATCGCTTCCAATTCTTGATTCACCTCAATTCTTATGGCTTGAAAAATTTTGGCCAAAGTTTGATACTCTTTAACTTTTGGAATGCACTTGCTAAGGACTTGTCTTAATTCAAAAGTGGTGTCGATGGAATCATCTTTCCTACAAAGGACTATCGCTTGGGCTATTTTAGAAGCATTTTTGATTTGTCCATATCGATAGAGTATTTGAGACAGTTGTTCCACATGATAATGATTGATGACTTGTTTTGCCGTCAGTGTGGCATTCTGATTCATTCTCATATCCAAAGGGCCATCCTTCATAAAACTGAAACCTCTGTTAGATGTATCAATCTGATATGAGGATACTCCAAAATCTGCCAAAATCCCATCCACTTGATAGATATCATCATGATTGAGAAAATTTTCGATATACTTAAAATTGGCTGGCACCAATTGAAAAGATGCATTTTCGATCCTATTTTTTTTGGCATCAGCATCACAATCAAAACCATATAAAGTTCCTCCAACCCTTAATTCTTTGAGGATGGCTTTGGCATGGCCTCCTCCCCCATAAGTTGCATCAACATACACACCCATTGGGTCAATCATCAGTCCATCAATCGCCTCAGTCAATAAAACAGGAGTATGATATTTCATGATCCACTTAAATCATTTTGCATTTGTTGATCTCCCATAACTTGTTGGGCTAATTCGCCTAATTTTTCGGAAGGCATTAACGATTCTTCATATGTTTTTTTATCCCATATTTCTAAAATATTAACCGACGCCGTTATGACAATTTCTTTGGATATTCCAGCCCATATCACCAGATCTTTGGGAATCAACAAACGTCCCGAAGTATCGATGTCAACAATTCTTGAACCTGCATTAAATCCTCTAATGAATTCGATATTATTCGAAACAAATCGATTGAGCTGATTGATTTTTTGACTCACGATGTTCCATTGTTGCATAGGATATAATTCCAATCCCTTTCCAAAAACGGCTCTTTTGAGGACAAATCCATGATCCAAAGAATGACTCAATTGTTTTTTTAATCCTACTGGAAGCATCAAACGCCCTTTAGCATCCACTTTGCAATCATATGTTCCAATCAAAAATGACATGTGTTGGTCTTGATAGACAAAAATACCACTTTTCCCCACAAATACCCACTAAAATTCTATTTGATGTGTTTTTAGGGTTTTATTTTGACATTTATTTATTTTAAAATTCTCATTATCAGATACTTAAAATGTGGAATAATCCATTGATTATTTTAATATGCCGACGGTTTTATTTCATTTCTTGGAACCAGCAGCTATCTTATTGGGTTGCTCTTTTGCGCTTTTTATATCCCAAAAGGCTTAGATGTTTTACATTTGCAAGTTGCAAATTGCTATCTGATAATGGAAGTGATGACTAATCAAATTAGAGAAGTTGATCAATATCGCTTTGTGGATGTCGGTCAAGGTCAACCAATCGTTTTACTTCACGGCTTGATGGGGACTTTGAGCAATTTTGATGGAATTCTAGACTTTTTTCCTGATAAAGGTTATCGAATCTTGATTCCTGATTTGCCCTTTTATTCTATGTCCATTCACAAAACCTCTGTTGCTTCTCTTTCAAAATACTTATTTCGTTTTTTTAAAAGACTCTCAATAAACCATGCTATTCTGCTTGGCAACTCTCTTGGTGGACACGTGGCCTTAATGCATGCTCGAGATTATCAAGAATTTTTAAGTGGTATTGTCATTACTGGAAGTTCTGGATTATATGAAAATAACATAGGCGGTAATGCAGCACCAAACCGAAAAAACTATCAATACATTAAATCCAAAGCAGAAGAAGTCTTTTATGACCCATCCATTGCAACGAAAGAAATTGTGGATTCTGTTTATGAGACGGTTAATGATAATATGAAACTCATTCGAACCATCGCATTGGCAAAAAGTGCTATTCGTCATAATATGGCTAAAGAATTAACATCTATAGGATTACCTACAGCTATTATTTGGGGCAAACAAGATGTGGTGACACCACCAGACGTAGCTGAAGAGTTTCATAAATTACTCCCTAATTCAGATTTATATTGGATTGACAAGTGTGGGCATGCTCCCATGATGGAGCATCCAACAATCTTTAATGACCTATTAATTGGTTGGTTGCATGAACGTGAGCTTTAAGGGGGCTCATGGTTATTCAATCTGCGGAATTTATTTCTAGTAGTACCCATCCTGCGTCTTGTCCTGGGAGCAGATTTTTTGAGTACGCCTTTATTGGTCGATCCAATGTTGGTAAGTCTCGTTTGATCAATGCTCTATGTCATCGAAAAAATCTAGCCATAACATCATCGACTCCTGGGAAAACCAGATTCATCAATCATTTTTTAATTAACAAATCATGGTATCTCGTTGATTTGCCTGGATACGGTTATGCTCGTACCTCCAAACATAATCGAAAGATATTGAGTGAACGAATCAAACAATACCTCGTTCAAAGGAGGCAATTAATACTAACCTTTGTCTTGATTGATATCCGAATTATTCCTCAAGTCATTGATATAACGTTTTTAAAATGGATGCACACTAAAAATTTACCCTTTATCATTGTTTTTACTAAAGCCGATGCTCTAAAATCAAAAAAATTAAATAGTCAAATTGGGAACTACCAAAATACTTTAGCCGAAATATGGGAGCCCATTCCACAATCCATTGTATCCTCTTCCATCTCCAAAGTTGGATTAGACGACATTTTGGATGTTATTTCTAATTTAAATCATCAATTTAAATGTGTCAATGGGTAAAAACTCTTTTGACCGTCATGGCCCCATTGTGAGAATCACTAACGACTTCAATTATCTAACATGTAACCTTTTGATGGAATTCATGTTCTGTATATCGTTGCAAGAAGCTAAAACAACGTGTCTTTATTTCTGCATTATTTTAAACAATCATTCTATAAACGTAACGAACATGTTCTTTACCGACCATCTATGCAATGAAACCTTATTTTCGTTAAAATGATTAACAAATTCATCAAAGAATTCAAGCAAATACTGGCGACTCCTCAAAAAATCGTTCTTATACCACATTTCAATCCGGATGGAGATGCTATGGGAAGTTCTATTGCTTTGCAAATCTTTTTAAGAAAACTAGGGCATGATTCAGTAGTTACTGTTCCAAACGATTGCCCAGAAGTACTACTATGGATGCCTGGTATGGAAAATGTTCTCAATTATTATCACAACGGAATCGAAGTCATTCACCGGATCATCAATGCCGATATGATTGTTGCACTTGACTTAAATAGTCTTGAAAGAATGGAAAAATTAGCTCCAGTAGTTCAACAATCCAAAGCAAAAATTGCTATGATCGATCATCATCATGATCCAGAAAACTTTGCTGATCTAATGTATTCGAGTCCTAAAGAATCATCAACTTGTGAAATGATTTACAAGTTGATTGAAGCCCTCAACATAGAACTTATCGATCAAGATATTGCGACTTGTTTGTATACTGGTATTTTAACTGATACTGGATCATTTGCATACAGTTCCACATCTGCTACAACCCATTTCATCGTTCATCAATTATTAAAAACCAATATAAACGTTGGAGAAATCCATCAAAAAATATACAATCAACACTCACTTGGTCGTGTTCAATTGCTAGGAAAGGCTCTTTCAACTTTACAAAGAGTACAAGATTTACCTGTAGTTTATATTTATCTAACTCAAAAAGATTTAAATGAATTCGGTTATAAAAAAGGAGATACCAATGGTTTTGTTAATTACGGATTGACCATAGCGGATGTAGAACTCTCCGTATTTTTTATTGAAGATGCTAAATCCAAAAAAATCAAAATTTCGTTTAGATCTAAAAATTATTTTTCTACCCAACAATTTGCTTCCAACCATTTTAGTGGTGGTGGACACTTTCATGCCTCAGGTGGACAATACAAAGGTTCTATGAAAGAGGCAATCAAGCATTTTATGAAATGTATCAAACATGTCTCTAGTGAATTTTCGTAACCCATTTTTGCTTTTAATGCTTTTGGTTACCATTTCTTGTAAAGAACCCCAAGCTCAGTATCCCATCAATAAATCCAAAAAAAACAATGCGAGCTCATCGATTACAAGAAATAAAACGATTTATTCAAACGAAATGGGATTCATTATCAATCGTGTACAATCTGATTCGACACTTCGCTTTATACCTTCAGAAAAAGGATTTTGGTATGCCTTTATAAGCCGATTATCTAATGACAACAAAGAGGTCAAGCCTGGTGATCTCATCCACTTTAAAATGAAAATCGAATCAATCAATCAACAATTGATTTATGATTGGGATGTTGCCGGTGTGATTCCTTATCGAGTCAATAAGGAAGATATTTTGCCAATACTGAGAGAAGGAATTCAATTGATGTCTCTAGGAGATAAAGCTGTTTTTTACAGTCCTTCACATTTAGGATTTGGGTATTTAGGTGATGGAAACAAAATAGGGGTCAATCAACCACTTCGTATTTCTGTTGAGGTATTAAAAACTTTGAATGATTAATTTTGAACCGTGCGAGATTTTTTTATTATACCGTTTACACTTTTACTAACAACCATGTCTTGTAATGAAAACCCATCGAACCAGCAAGATGGTCTTGTTGCCAAAATGGATACCAATAGAGGAACAATAATGCTTGACTTACACTTTGAATTAGCTCCGGTTACTGTAGCTAATTTTGTCTCACTAGCTGAAGGAACAAATACATTAGTTAATGAGGAATATAGAGGTAAAAAATATTATGATGGCTTGCTTTTTCATAGGGTAGTTCCTGATTTTGTGATACAAGGGGGCGATCCAACTGCTTCAGGCGGAGGTGGTCCCGGTTACAATTTTGGAGATGAATTTCATGAGTCATTAATTCACGATGGGCCGGGTATCTTATCCATGGCTAATAGTGGCCCCAATACCAATGGGAGTCAATTTTTTATTACCCATAGAGCTACACCACATTTGGATAGTCTGCATTCGATTTTTGGTCATGTCATTGAAGGACAAAACATTGTAGATTCTATCCAACAAAGAGATACCATACTTTCTGTTGAAATTATCCGCGTGGGGAAAAATGCAAAGCAATTTAATGCTGATGAAATTTTGAGTAGACACCTCGAAGAACTTGAAGAAGAAAAACAAAAAGCAAAAGAACTAAAAGCAAAAAAAGAAAAAGAAGTTGCTGAAAAAAGGAAATCCATCAATGCTGAGAATCTAGCTTATTTCAAAAATTTAATGGCTCAAATGAAAGAGGCTCCATTGGGGGTTCGTTACGCTGTCACAAAATCTGACACTGAAAATTCTGTCGTTAAACAAGATATTCTTTACATTGATTATGCCCTTTATACAACTGAAGGGGAATTATTAGCCACTTCCATTTTTGAAACGGCTGAGAAAAATTTACTCCATGAGTTAAATCCAAATCCAATGGATTTCTATCAACCCATGACCGTCGATCAACAAATGTTGCAAAATGGATTTATCGAAGGTTTCAGTGCTGGAATAAAACAAATGAATGTAGGAGATGACGGCGTTTTGTTTATACCATGGCATGTTGGATATGGCGAAGAAGGGAGCCCACCAGTGATTCCTCCTAAAGCTGATCTTATTTTTGAAGTTCGCATTCGATAACTTGTCAATACCAATAGACTTTGCGATAAATTAGTCTATTATCACTCATTTATTTTTCACCTTAATCTCTAAAATCAACCTTAAAAGGTGGCTTTTGCTTCTAGCCCTTTTTATTTGCGTTGTCTTGATACATTTCATTAAAAATGATCCCTTACTCATAGAGCAATATTATAGTCAAGGTCTGTATCCCAAGTTATTTGATTTATCTAGTTCCTTTTTTGGACTCATCGATGTGTCTGTTGGAGATTTTTTGATTCTTTTGGTTTTATTGTCTGTTCCTTTGATTGTTTCTAAGGCTATTGCCTTGTTAAAGAATCATCGGTTTTTATCCCTCATGATCCACTTATTCACATTTTTTTTCAGTGTCTATCTATTATTTCATGTCACTTGGGGGTTGAATTACCATCGCATTCCATTAAATCAAAAACTAGAATACGATTTAAACTACACAACTGAAGATTTAGCCACCACTACAATAGCAATCATTACTCAAATCAATGCATTACATTCAAGTTTGACTATTCATGATACTCTCCCAGTTATTATTCAATATTCTCATGATGAAATCAATGATTTATTAGAAAGCTCTGATAGTTTTCATCTAAATAACATGTTATCTGAAACATTCTTTAATCGTCTTTACATCAAACATTCTTTTTGGAGTTTGGCATTGAGTTATATGGGTTTTGCTGGTTATTTGAACCCTATGACTCTTGAATCACAGGTGAACAAACGAATACCGGCTTTAAGTTACATGACCACCGCTACTCATGAGATGATACATCAAATGGGAATTGCCCCAGAAAATGAAGCTAATTTTTTGTCTTATAGAGTAACCACACAACATCCCGATCCTTACATTCAATATGCTGGATACCTCATGGGACTTCGTTATACTATTGGTGAATATTTTAACCACAAACCTCAACTCGCTCGAAAATTATACAGAGAGGTCCATCTTGGAATTAAAAAAAACATTTCAGAAATCAGTCAATTTTGGAAAAAATATCAAAATCCTTTTGAAAAGTATTTTGAAAAAGCCTATGATCAATATCTTAAAGCACAAGGACAAAGAGAAGGAATTGAAACCTATAGCCAAATGGTAGCCTATTTAGTCGATTACCATCATTCCCCTCCAAATCATTAATTTTTCATATTACGTCATACGACATTGTTACAAAATGTTATTTTGAAAATAAAAGGGAGTAAGGAAAATAAATATTTAGCCTTGTCAAAAGAAATTACTAGCTGATTTTTGAAAAATAATATTTTCAAGGAATAATAATTAATTTCGCTTGAAGCAACGAAAAATTAGCCAATTAAGAAAGTGGATAGAGAACAAAGAGGGTGTTTTTCTGTCCTCTTATTTAAAAAAGCAAGGGATTCCCAATAGTTCCATACAAAGTTATTATAAGAAAGGGCAAATCAAATCGCTTGGCTATGGAGCTTGGTATTTTGGAGAAGGAAAACCAAATCTATTTGAAGGAATTTCTGCCTTGCAATATCAATCTAGGGTTCCTGTTCATATTGGTGGATTGTCATCTCTTATTCTACAAGGAAAAACTCACTATGTATATTTAAATCCAAAAATAATCGAATTGTTCACTCCTATTGATGTTGATCTGCCTCAATGGTTTCTTAATCATCATTGGGATATAGAAATCGATTATGTAAAAACTTCTTTTTTACCAAAGGGGTTAGGACTGCATGGATATCAAAAGGATAACATCTCTATATTAAAATCAAGTAAAGAAAGAGCCTATTTTGAATCCTTATATCTAACACCTAAAAGATCCGATCTTTATGAAGTTTTTCAAAACATGGAAATGTTATGGGGAAACAAAGTAGATATTCCATTAATCCAACAATTGCTAGAAAATTGTCGTTCAATTAAAGTAAAACGGTTGTTTTTGTGTTTTGCTGATTATATCAATCACTCTTGGTTTCAAAAATTAGATTTAGAAAAAATCTATTTGGGGAAAGGGTATTGTGATGTGATTCATGGAGGGACTTATGAACCTAAATATAAAGTTTCTATTCCTTCAGAGTTATACCGAACAGAAATGAATACAGAAGGAGGTATTATATGGTAAATGCATTATTCAACGCAAAGTGTTGAAAAAGTAAAGTTACTATTAGAAGTTCTTCCAATAGTGGTAGATGGAAAGTGTTTCGCGTTGCATGGAGGAACTGCAATTAATTTCTTTTTGTTGGATATGCCAAGGTTATCAGTAGACATTGATTTAACCTACGTTCCTTTGCACGATAGAAAATCTTCGATTGAAAAAATAAATCACTCATTAAAATTCATCAACAATAAAATAAATCAAATTAGTTCAAATATCCAATCCATTCATGATGTAAAAAAAGCTAAATTATACATCAAAACCATCTTGGAGCAGAAATCAAAATAGAAGTCAATTTAACCAATCGAGGAATTATCGATGTATATGTCGAAAGAGAATTATCCTCCAAAGCCAAAGAACTCTTTTCAACTTCTTTTTCCATCCCCTTAGTTCCGATAAAACAAGTGTATGGAGGAAAAATTTGTGCGTGTCTTTCTAGACAAAGTATAAGAGAGAGACCTTTGCACTAAAATTTCGGCTTTCCGCTAAAATAAAGGATTTGGTCG
>JAPORT010000112.1 GCA_026710085.1 Flavobacteriaceae bacterium
AATGATTACTTTAGCATGAAACTTTCCAATTTGAACTAGTTATATTTCGAGTTATAAACAATAAAATCAAACGATCAACTGCAACTAATGAAAACGATGAAACGTCGAAGTTTTTTAAAAAATACAGCACTCACATCCGTAGGTTCCCTGGCTGTTCCCTCCATTGTCCCATCAACCGTTTTTGGTAAAAATGCACCTAGCAATAAAATACATGTCGGCCAAATTGGTTGCGGTAGGATTTCTCGTTGGGGAGACATTCTCGGTGTCATCCAGCACGATTTTGCTCAAACGATTGGGGTGTGCGATGTCGATAGCAAGCGAGCTGCCGATGGAAAAGCAAACGTGGACCAATTTTATGCTAAGCAAGGCAAAACAGTCGATACCAAAATTTTCGAAAACTATCAAGCGATTTTGGCGTCCAGTGATATTGATGCCGTCGTGATTAGTACTCCCGATCATTGGCACGCACAACCTGCCATTGAAGCAGCACTGGCCAAAAAGCACATTTATTTGCAAAAACCTCATGCCATGACCATCAAAGAGGGGAAATTGGTGAGCGATATTGTTCAAAGCCAAGGGGTTAAGTTTCAGTTGGGAACACAACAACGTTCTAGCGAACAATTTAGATATGCCTGCGAACTAGTTCGAAATGGACGAATTGGAAAAGTACATACCGTAAAAATTGGTTTACCTGGAGATCCCTCTGGACCACTAGCCACTCCAGAACCGATTCCAGAAAATTTAGATTATGATGCCTGGTTAGGTCCCGCTCCTTGGGTTGATTATGCTGAAATGTTGGTGCATCCTCAAGCCGATTATTCTCGACCTGGATGGTTGCGACAAGAACAATATTGTGCGGGTATGATTACTGGTTGGGGACAGCATCATTTTGATATTGCTGCTTGGGGAACGAATACCGAATATACTGGCCCAGTGACCATTGAAGCCATCGCCGACTTTCCAAGATCAGGAAGTTGGAATGTTCATGGTGATTTTATGGTACGTATGGAGTTTCTCAACGGATTGACTTTTCTAATTAGTGGGGGTTATCCTAATGGCATCCGATTTGAAGGTGAAAACGGTTGGATTTTTGTCACCAGAGGGAATTACCAAGCCACCGATTCCGATCCGAATTCACAAGATGGTGAGCAGTCGCCTTTGGAGGCCAGTGATTCCCAAATTTTAACCGATGGCATTGGTCCTAATGACATCCATTTACCTCGTAGTTCCGACCATCACGGAAATTGGTTAGAAAGTATTCGAAATGATTCAGAGCCTATTTCGAATGTTGAAGTTGCCCATCGCGTTGGTTCGATGTGTTTATTGGGACATATTGCCATGAAGTTTCCTCACCGATTAAATTGGGATCCGTCAACTGAAACCTTTGTTGGCCATGACAAAGCCAATGAAATGCTATCCCGTCCACAACGAGCTCCTTACGGTACAGATCATATTGTTTACTAGGCCAATTCCATATTCAAAAAGGTTTTTGGGATATTGGTTCACGCATTAAAATTCGTTTTGTAGGTTATGTTCTTTAATATATTTGGATACTGTTAACCTGTTTACTTTCAGAATTCTTCCCATAGCACTGTAAGACATTTTTTTGGACAACAGTTCTTTAATTTGACTTTCCTTACCTGATAATTTAGTTTTTGAAGACTTTCGTCCTTTTGGTCTTCCAAGAATAATACCCTCTGCTCTTTTTCTATCTAGAGCTTCTTTGGTTCTTTGTGAAATCAAATTTCGCTCTATTTCCGCTGATAATCCAAAAGCGAAGGCCAATACTTTAGAACTAATGTCATTTCCTAGTCGATAATTATCCTTTATTGTCCATACCACCAATTCACTTTTCATACATTGATTAAGAACTCCCATAATCATCATTAAACTCCTACCTAGTCTAGAAAGTTCTGTGCAAATTAAAATGTCATCTTTTTTCATTGTTTTTAGCAATCTACCTAGTTTTCTATCTTCTACATTTTTGATTCCAGAAATTGTTTCTTTAATCCATTTATCCACTATTAAATTTTCGTTTTTACAAAATTTGTTAATCTCGTAATACTGATTTTCAATAGTTTGCTTCTCACTGCTAACTCTAATATAACCGAACACCATTTTTTACAGTTTGTAACGAAGTACTCAGTATAATTTACAAGTGGATCGATTTTTCAGAGAAAATGTTCAACAATAATTTTTTGTTTTATCCAATTTGAATTAGTTATTTTATGATTACCAGAATAT
>JAPORT010000012.1:0-6843 GCA_026710085.1 Flavobacteriaceae bacterium
TAAATTTTGGTTAAATAATGTTGCACTATTAAATAGGTTTTTCATGTTTCTAACATTACTTGTGTCCCAATCACTGATATCTTGATTGAATGAACTAGCTGCACCAAACATCGCTTCCATATCTCTAACATTACTTGTGTCCCAATCACTGATATCTCGATTGAATGAACTAGCTCCACCAAACATCTCTTTCATATCCCTTACGTTGTTTGTGTCCCAATTCCCTATATCCTGGTTGAATGATGTGGCATAAACAAACATAGCAAACATATTCGTTACATTACTTGTGTCCCACTTCCCTATATCCTGGTTGAATGATGTGGCACTTTGAAACATACCAACCATATCCCTTACGTTACTTGTGTCCCAATTCCCTATATCCTGGTTGAATGATTCGGCACTATGAAACAAATTTTGCATAACTTCGACATTCCTCGTATTCCAATCACTGATATCTTGATTGAATGAACTAGCTCCACCAAACATCTCTAGCATATTCGTTACATTACTTGTATCCCAATTCCCTATGTCTTGGTTGAATGATGTGGCAAAAGCAAACATCGCCCCCATATTAGTTACACTACTGACATCCCAATCACTTAAATTTTGGTTAAATAATGATGCTCTATTAAATAGGTCTTTCATATTTCTGACATTACTTGTGTCCCAATCACTGATATCTTGATTGAATGAACTAGCTGCACCAAACATCGCTTCCATATCTCTAACATTACTTGTGTCCCAATTCCCTATGTCTTGGTTGAATGATGTGGCACCTTGAAACATAGCCAACATACCCGTTACATTACTTGTATTCCAATTCCCTATATCCTGGTTGAATGATTCGGCATCATTGAACATTAGTGCCATAGCATTTACATTACTGACATCCCAATCGCTTATATCTTGATTAAACGCTCTTGCTTCGATAAACATCCCCTCCATGTTTGTTACACTACTGACATCCCAATCACCAATATCTTGGTTAAATGGAGTGCCATTATCATGGTTATTAAACATGCCTCTCATCGTGATGACCCTACTGACATCCCAATACCCGATATTTTGGTTGAATGAATTGGCTTGATAAAACATACCATTCATAATCTTAACATTACTTGTATCCCAACTACTTATATCTTGGTTAAATGATCGGTCTTCAAAAAACATCCGATGCATGTCTGTTATCAAAGTGGTAACTACATTTTCCACATTATCTTTTCTTTCAACCATTTGTCTCAACATATCCTCATCAACAATCGTGTATGCTTTACCCTCAAATTCAACCTTTCTGCCCACTAAATTTTCTGTCGGGTTTTTTTGTAAATAGACCGGATTGATTTTAATGGTGACGCCATTGGTGTGCCTAATTAAAACGCTTTGCAAGTCTGCATTAACATCCTCCTTATCTTTTGTGTTGATGTCATGGCTTACAGCTGGATCCTCTTTTGAACAAGTCAAAAACAACACACTAGAAAACATCCACAAAGCCGTTTTCATTAGTCTTTTCATTTTTTCTGTTTTCAATTATTCAAAGGCCCCGATTGCAAATGTTTTGGTTTCATAACCATCTGCTTTCAAAGACACATTGCCTTCGAATATCTTTGTTTACAGTGATTATTGATGGCGATTCTCCTCTTGCTATTCCATCAAATTCGATGGTTGCTTTGGGAGTGGAAATAGATGTCTTGTGAAGATCCTTGAAGTAATAATGCACAATTACGAAGGGGAAGCGATTAAGTAAATCACCCCCCCCCTTTTTTTCTGAGTACTGTTTTAATCATAAGGTTGGTTTATATAAGATCAAAGTTACAGCATTATTTCTTAACGAAAGTTTGTCAATGCCATTTTCTAAATCTTTTGTTGGCGGCAGTTTAGCAAGATGCAACGGTAAATATGCACGATAAATTGGTGTGTTTTAGCTAATTGGGTTTGGGGCTAGATTTGGATCCCCTTATTATGTTCATACTAATTTGCATTCTGTATTAAATTTCTAATATGCTGGAAGTTCGTTAAGGATGTCCATCTTTTTCCGTATGCAGCCATCTCTTTGAGTCCATAAGCCAGTTGATTTTTCAAATCCTCCAGCGTTTCAAACAGTTGGCTGTCCAGAGACTTTTCTCGGACCTCCGCCCCTATCTGCTCCACAGGGTTGCGTTCTGGACTGTCGGATGGTTGTTCGATCAAAACAAGATTTTCAGGAATCTTGAAGTCTTTGGATTGGTGCCATCGAGCTTGATCGACCTGCATGATGATTTTGTCGTCTCTGAAATCCTGAGCGACTTGTTCTAAAAACAGATGCCTCATCTCGGTATTCGCATGAGGTCAAATCAATGACGTCGCTTGGGCTTTTTCAGGACACACAAAGGGGTCAGACCGATTGACGCACCACTTGTTTGGCCACTTGGGGCCGGTCCTTTGGAGGACACCATGATTTCTTGGGGCTATGGATGCAGTCAAATCGCCCTCGTCCTAGACGTAAAAAGAACTTGTTCTTGGTTCTCCTTGAGGATGGCCTTCAATCGCTCGAGGCGTTTTTTGTAACGTCTTCTTGACGTTTTGGATCTTTTTGGGGATGATCCGGCCGAGGAACGACTTGGCGCCAATGATGACGCTTCAAGAGTCGGTAGATCCTGCTCCTGGCCACTTTCTGACCGATTTTCGCTTCAAATGCGGCTTGAATCACATCGGTCGTGACGCTCTTTCCGACGATCGCTTGTTGTCGAAAGCCTTCTAAAAAAGTCTTTTCTTCTTCGAGAGACAGATAGCCATACTTTCAACCCCCTGGGGCTTTGCTTTCAAAGATCTGGAGACCATGCTGGTGATATGCCCGCAACAGCTGCTTGATGCGGTGCTTGGAAGGCGTACTGTCAGCTGCCAATGGTGCGGCGGTTTGGGGTTTTCGTTGTGCATTGATGATCACTTGAATCTGTCGCACACGCCAAAAACTTGGGCCTTTTCGTAGGAGTTGTTGGAGCTTCTCTTCCGTCGCATGCGGTATCATTTTAGTTAACTCACATTTTCTTATTGTTTCTTGTCATACCCATGTAATGTTTTCTTTCTAAAAGACTATCGTTGATAGACTCAATAACCCATCGATATCTTTTGAAGAGCTTGTTGGTATTCAAGAAACCGTACGTCATTGAATGGTGTCAAAAAGTCATTCAGATAAGTATGCCAAGAGGCTGATGGCGAGAGTATAGGGATATCCATCCATTGACATGGGTTTCCTATTGCATTAGCGAACGGAACATGGTTATTCCTAAAATTATATTTTGAATGCTCCTATTTGGAGGCTTACGGAAGTGTATTTTCCCCATATATCTAGGATGTGGAAACTTTATAAAAAAAGTCCCACATAAATATAGATGCCGAATTTGAAACATTAAATGAATGTTTGGTTCCAAACTGAGGTATTTCAATGGCCGCTTTCACCTGATCTAGAGTCCTTTGATTCACGCCTTGTATTTCATTCCCAACCACCAAAGCATAATGCACATTTGTTTTTGGTTTAAACTCTAATAACGAAATGGACTCATCAGTTTGTTCTAAGGCCATCACGTGAATATTCTTTTTTTCAAGGTACTTGATCACATCAATACTATTTTTTGCATATTCCCAATCAACGCTCTGTGTAGAGCCTAAAGCCGTTTTTTGGATGCTACGATGGGGTGGGGTTCCACTAAAACCAGTAAGATAGATTTTATTAATTCGGAAACAATCTGCCGAACGAAAAACAGATCCGATATTGGCTAAACTTCTGATATTCTCCAAAATTAAAGACAGATTTAATTTTGGAAAGCATTTGAATTGCTCAACAGAGATTCTTTCTATTTCTTTAAGCGATTTTTTGATCATTCGTTACTTTTTTATGGCTAAATCTTTCATTATCTGCATCACTTGTTTTTGATTGTATTATATTGCTTGATTGGACCTTAATTTTGAGCAAACTTAAATCAAGAAAAAAAACTAAAAACTTTATTGAAACGCCACTAATGAAACAATATCGAGATATCAAATCTCGGTATCCAGATGCGATATTGCTTTTTCGAGTGGGAGATTTCTATGAAACCTTTGGGCAAGATGCCATCACTGTTTCAGAGGTCTTAGGAATTGTCCTCACCAAAAGAAATATTGGTCATGCTTCTGAAATCGAACTTGCTGGATTTCCACATCATTCTCTAAACACCTATCTCCCCCGCTTGGTCAAAACCAAAACCCGAGTAGCTATTTGCGAACAATTAGAAGATCCTAAAAAGACCAAAACACTTGTCAAACGGGATGTCGTTGAATTAGTAACTCCTGGTGTTCAGTTGAATGATACGAATCTGAAGCAAAAAGAAAATAACTTCTTATGTGCCATCTGTATTGATAAAAACTATGGGGTGGCTTTTCTTGATGCATCAACAGGTGGTTTTTGGATTTCTCAAGGAGCTAAGTCTGACATCATAGCACTTGTTGAAAAACTGAATCCTTCGGAAGTTTTGGTTGCGAAACCTCAAAAAACAAAATTCATTGAAACGTTTGGATCGAAACTACATTGTCAATACCTTATGGACTGGGCATTTGAATCCGTTTCAACGACAAAAAGAATTATTGATCACTTTCAAATCCAATCATTAAAGAGCTATGGCATTCATCACATGAAGGAGGGGCTTCGAGCTGCGGGTGCCATACTTTACTATTTAAATGAAACTCATCACCGTCAATTAGATCATATTACCGGTATTCGAATCATCGGGAATCAAGATTATATGGGGTTGGATTCGTTTACCACCACCAATCTTGAAATTTTCCATCCCACCACAAATGAAGGTCAAACCTTAATCAGTGTCATCGATAAGACGCAAACACCCATGGGAGGTCGGTTAATGAAATCATGGCTGAGATTTCCTTTAAAAGAAAAACTCCAGATTAAAAAAAGACATGATGTGGTTCAGTATTTTACAGAAAACCCAGAATTGCTTGCAGATATTGTATCTCAACTCAAAGGAATGTGTGATATCGGTCGGATGGCGTCCAAAATTGCCACGGCTAGAATCACCCCAAGACAACTGGTTTTTTTAAGCAAGTCATTACAAAAAGTATTGCAATTAAAGCAATCTATCGAATCGACTTCATCAGAACTTTTAAACAAAAACATCGGCACCTTTCAAAACCCTCAAAAAATTATCGACTTGGTCGATTCGACTCTATTGGAAGAACCTGCTCAATCCATAGCCAAAGGCCAAGTGATTGCCAAAGGGTTCCATCAAAAACTCGATCAATTGAGAGCGTTTAAATCGTCCACGGAGCAGCATTTAAATCAAATGTTGAAAGACGAAATTAAAGCCACTGGAATCCATAGTTTGAG
The DNA here is from genome assembly GCA_026710085.1 of Flavobacteriaceae bacterium. Taxonomy (GTDB): domain Bacteria; phylum Bacteroidota; class Bacteroidia; order Flavobacteriales; family Flavobacteriaceae; genus Bin25. The sequence continues at coordinate 5,354 of JAPORT010000012.1, forward strand.
AATTTCGAAGAATAATGTTTTTGGATATTACTTAGAAGTTCGTAATACCTACAAAAGTAAAGTCCCAGAAAATTGGATTCGAAAACAGACCTTGGTCAGTGGAGAGCGTTATATCAATCAACCATTAAAGGATTTTGAAGAAAAAATTGTCAGTGCACAAGAAAGCATTTATCTTTTAGAAACTGAATTATACCAACATTTGATTCAGCAATTAAAACATCAAATTTCACTCTTACAAGAACTTGCTCTAACTACTGCCAAATTAGATTGCTTGAGTTGCTTTGCTATGATTGCTTCTAAAAACAATTACTCTAAACCTGAATTCACGACAAATTCTAAAATAGAAATCACGGCCGGAAGACACCCTGTTATTGAAGTCCTTCATAATTTGGAAAATCCTTTTATCAGCAATGATATTTACTTAGACAAAGAACAACAGCAAATCATCATGATCACAGGGCCTAACATGTCCGGAAAAAGTGTCATTCTCCGGAAAACGGCTCTTATCAGCCTGATGGCTCAAATTGGATCTTTTGTCCCAGCTCAAAAAGCTGTTCTTCCGGTTCTCGATAAAATCTTCACACGCGTAGGAGCTAGTGATAATATTTCCATGGGGGAGTCCACTTTTATGGTTGAAATGAATGAGACGGCCAATATTTTAAATACCATGACCAGTAACAGTCTCATTTTACTAGATGAAATCGGTCGAGGTACCAGTACTTATGATGGTATTTCAATTGCTTGGGCGATTACTCATTTTTTACATGAGCACCCCAACAAACCTTTGGTGCTATTTGCGACACACTATCATGAATTGAATGAACTGACCAATAGTTTAGATCGAGTGAAAAACTATAATGTTTCCGTTAAAGAAACCAAAGACAAAGTGACGTTCCTTCGAAAGTTAGTCCCTGGCGGGAGCGCCCATAGTTTTGGGATTCATGTGGCCAAAATGGCTGGACTTCCCAAATTTGTTATTCAATTAGCAAAACAAAAATTAAGTTCTTTAGAGGAAACTCATGGCCATTTTCCAAACAATAATCTTCAAGGAGTCCAGCTCACCCTCTTAGACAGTGGGGATTCAAAAAGCAATGAACTCATCGAGAAAATATCTACTATCGATATCAATCAATTAACCCCATTGGAAGCTTTACAACAGTTGAGCGAGTTTCAAAAAGAAATCCAAAAACTAGAATCGAGTAAATCGGAATAAAAAGCAACTCATTTCGTACCACAAAGTCAATCGCAAGTGATGTTGAATCTTTTTACTTTTGTTTGCCTTTTGCGAAAGTAGCTCAGCTGGCCAGAGCATCACCTTGCCATGGTGAGGGTCGCGGGTTCGAATCCCGTCTTTCGCTCACACGATTGCTCGGGTGGTGGAATTGGTAGACACGTTGGACTTAAAATCCAATGACTATTGCAGTCGTGCGGGTTCAAGTCCCGCCCCGAGTACATAATTGGGATAAGTCTTCCTTTTGACTTATGCTGTT
>JAPORT010000012.1:6952-20396 GCA_026710085.1 Flavobacteriaceae bacterium
AGATTTAATCCATGAAATTGGAAATGGAGATATTAAAATTCCGAAATTTCAAAGAGATTTTGTTTGGAGTATTGAAAAAACGGCAGAACTTTTAGATAGTATTATCAAAGGATATCCGATTGGAACTTTCATACTTTGGAAAACTAATGAAAGATTAAACCACATCAAGAACATTGGGAATCTTGAACTTCCACCAACTCCCGATGGTAATCAAGTTCAATATGTTTTAGATGGACAACAAAGAATTACTTCATTGTATGCTGCGTATAAAGGAGCAAAAATCAGAAGAGAAGGGAATAAAATAAAAACTGACTATGAATTGATTTCCGTTGATTTAGAAAAAGATATAAAAAACAACGACGAACAAATTATTGTTTCAGAGAAAAAAAATAATGCCCAAATATCTTTAAAGCATTTACTTGACATAGATTACAATTATTTGAGAGAAAACTTCAATGATCTTTATATAACTAAAATTATCCAATACCACGGGATATTCAACTCTTACGATTTCTCAACGGTTGTTCTTCGTAGAGAAGATATTGATTCCGCCATTGAAGTCTTTACACGAATCAATACTGGAGGAAAAACGTTAACGTTGTTTGAGATAATGTCAGCGAAAACTTATGATGAGGAACAGAATTTTGATATGCAATCAAAATTTCAAGAATTTTTGAATGAACTTGGAGATGCCAATTACGAGACAATCTCAAGTAGTGTTATACTCAATGTTCTTAGTTTGATTTTAAGTGAGAATCGAGAATGTAACCGAAAGACAATTCTTCAATTGGAAAAACAGCAGATCATTGATACTTGGGATGATGTCATTTCAGCGATAAGATTTAGTGTTGATTTTTTTCGTTCAGTTTTTAAAATTCCTGTCTCAAAGTTATTGCCTTATGATTCTTTGCTAGTCCCCTTCAGTTGTTTTTTTTATTACGAAAAAGAAAATCCAATAGGAGATAAACTCAGATACTTGAGAGAGTTTTTTTGGAGAATTTCTCTTTCACATAGATATTCTAGTGCAACAGAAACAAAACTCGCCCAAGACTTTAAAAGAATCGATAAAATAAGGAGTGGGTTAAGACCAAAATATGATGATATTCAGGTGTTTTTGAATTCAAAACAAGATTTAATTGATACGAATTTTAGTGTAAGTAACAGTTTTTGTAAGGCAATCTTATGTCTCTTAGCTTCAAACGAACCGAAGGATTTTAGAACTAATGGAACTGTTTTTCTTGACAACTCTAATCTTAAAGTAGCTAATAGCAAAAATTATCATCATTTTTTTCCAAAAGCATTTTTACAAGGAAATGGTGTTTCAAATTGGAATAGTATCGTCAATATAACCTTAGTTGGAGCGGACTTAAACAAACGATTAATAAGAGCGAGACCTCCTTCGGATTACATTAGACAATTTATGGATGCAAACGATGGATTAAGGAGTTCTATAAAATCCCATCTAATCGAAAACATAGAAGAATTTGGTATACTTGATGATGATTATTCCATTTTCTTGGATAAAAGAGCCTCTTTAATTTTTGATGCTTTAAAAAGTTATATCGAATGAAAAAATGATTCATTCTAATTCTCTTGCAAAAAAGAACGTCACATGTCATTTTAACACTATTTCAAGGTTTGATTGCTTTCAATTTGTTTATGGCTTTATCCAAGCGCCCAGGTTCCGAACCTTTTTCTTCTAATTGACCAATATTTTCAAGGTTTTTCAGTTCCCTTTTGGGTTGAACACCCATAGACTTAAGTTTTTGAACCTTAGACAGAAGACCATCATGTCCTGAAATTCTTCTAACCGCTTCATCATAATTTTTCCAAGCTCCTTTAAGACTTCCACCCAACTGTTGGATACTTTCGGTGATGCTCGCCATTTTTTCATAAACCTCAGCGCCTTGTTGAGCAATGCTATCTGCATCTTCTGTTAATCTTTTGATTTTCCATATGTCAACAACAATTTTCAATGTTACCTGAAGATATATTGGATTCATAAGTATTATTCGCTTTTGATACGCCTCTTCCCATAAATTTGGTTCGGTTCTTAAAGCCGTGTTAAATGCATTTTCGTTAGGGATAAACATGATGACAAAATCGGGTGAGTTTGGTACTTGGTCATAAGCCACTTTGTGAAGATCATTGATGTGTTTTTTTATTGATTTGACATGTTCATACATCAAATCTTTATACTCTTCATTCGTTAAGTCTTCTTGAAACGATTCAGCAAAAGCTTTTATTGAAACTTTTGAATCAATGATTAAAAATCGTCTGTCTGGATATACAATAACCGCATCAGGACGCATTTTTTTGCCCGTTAGTCTTGAGACAGCAACTTTGATGCTTTCATCATGAACATCATTTAGTTGGTGTTGTAACAAGTATTCTCTTCCTAGTTCTAATCCCGAAGCCTCCAAGGCTCTCTCCAGTATTAATTCACCCCAATCACCCATCATTTTGGAATCCCCTTTGAGTGCTTGTGCTAAATTTTGAGCATCTTCTGATAGTTGTAGATTTAGGCCCATTAATTCTTCAACTTTTTTTCCAAGAGAAAATCTTTCCTTTCCTTCAGACTCAACCTCTTTTCTAAACTTTTCAATGTTTTCCTTGAATGGCTTGAGCAAGGCTTCTATTTTTTCAGAGGCTGAATCTGAATATTTTTTAGAATTCTTCTCTAAAATTTCAGCCCCAATGATTTTTAATTGATCTTTTAATGCTTCTTCTTGTTTTTCTTTTAGATTTTCATTGATCTTTTTAGCTTGTTCTAAAACACGAATATTTACCTCAGCCTCCTTTAGATTTTTTTCAGACAAGTCCAATTTTTCATTAGTGTTTTCTAACTTTCGCGAAAGCTTTCTGCTTTTACTGACTAAGAATAAAACCAAGATAACCAAGAATCCAACTACCGATATGAAAATCAACACTACTATATTTTCCATTCTCTCTAATTTTAAGAAATTATACACAAAATTGTGAAAAACAGTTGCATTCCATTGATTTAGGAAACTTCTTTTTCTAACGAACCATCGCACTAGAATCATCTCCTTCAAGATTTTTATCATCACGGCTTTAGTTTGTTTTTTTTCTTTCATACGATTTTGTTCACCATCATTTTCAAATAACCAAAATCTCTCCTCGAAGAAATTGGAGTTTGATCATTTCCTTCTTTATTAAGAATGAAACACTCCTTGTTCGATAATTCTATCTAAATTAAGGGTACTACAACAATTTGAGTGGAAAGCATGGATATAGCTAGGGGCATTCTATCCTGATCTAGGGGATAACTAAAACCTTTTGCTTCAAGAAATAAAATGGATCTCAACTGAGTCCAAACGATTGATGATGAGACTCTAAATCGATAACCCCCACTTTAATCAGTCACCTCAATTGAAGGTAAAACAACATCAATAGAAAACATCAATTACAGAACTCCAAAAAACGAATGCCAAACTAATTGTTATAGAAGTACGTTCAATCAAGTCGTTCAAGCCATCACTGAACTGAAACGTTCGTCAATTTGATCAATTTAGACCTATTGAAAGATAAAATCAACATGAGATTATATTGCACTAGCGAGTTGAACATGGTATTTATTTAAAAGGCTTCAAAGGCTTTGCCTATGATTCCTATTAATATAAGTCCTAAAAGGATACCCTATATCCGTATAAAACTACCATGCCTACCTAATTTATGATTGATTGTATCAAATTTATTATGCAACTCTTTGACTTCTAATTTAATCCCTTTTATACCTTCTTTTTATAGGTTCTAAGAGTTCTTTTATATCTTCTACAGTGGCTGGCTGGTTTTTCATGATTTCTATACTAATTACGCATCTATAACGATTTGAGTGGATAACGTTTTATCCCTCCACAAAAAACAAGACAACAATCGGAAGTTTTCGAACTTTCGGTACACCCTTGCGACGGTAAGGCTTTAATGAAGAACACATATAACTTTAATTCTTTAACGAGGGTATATAACACAAGGAGAAAATCAGCGTTTTTCCCCACTGCTATTTACATTAATTTTCAGCATGATTACGACATGTATGTTTTGCAAGAATAGAATGATTAATGCTATCCTAATTATGGTATTCTTCAAAAGAAACAAAAAACTTATCACACAACTTAAATTTCTTATTCAATTAATACACTAGTTTGATTAACTTTCTAAATCAATGATGATTCCCTTTACAATACAATTGCTAATCATTGGATTGTTTTCCCTTTTTCATAAAGAAAAACAAAACATTGAAACTGAAAAACCCAACATCATCATCATTTTTACAGATGATCAAGGTTATGCTGATTTGAGTTCTTACGGAGCAACTGAATATCAAACCCCGAACATAGATGAACTAGCTAATAACGGTATTCGCTTCACTAATTTTTATGTTCCTGCAACCGTATGTACCCCATCCCGGGCGGCATTACTTACGGGGCGCTACCCTATTCGAGCTAACTTACATGAAGCGGTTCTCTTTCCATTTTCTAAAACGGGTTTACTTCCTGAAGAGTACACCATGGCAGAAATGTTGAAAGATGTTGGGTATCAAACGGCTTGTATCGGAAAGTGGCATTTAGGACATTTGCCTGAATTTTTGCCTACAAAACAAGGTTTTGACTATTATTTCGGCGTTCCTTACTCAAATGATATGGATTCCCATTATTATAAATCCAAAGATTTTCAATCTCCTCCTTTGCCATTATATGAAAATGAAACACAAATAGAATCTGGTCCCGATCAACGTTATCTTACAAAACGATTGACCGATTCAGCCATTGATTTTATTCAGAAACGTGACAAATCAACACCCTTTTTTCTCTATTTAGCTCATGTTATGCCCCATATCCCACTTTTTGCATCAGAAGATTTTAAGGGGAAGACCGATTATGGCATCTACGGTGATGTGATTTCTGAAATCGATTGGAATGTAGGTAGAATAACCTCTTATTTAAAAGAAGAAGGGTTGTTCCATAATACCCTAATCATTTACACTTCTGATAATGGGCCCCATAAAGCGAAAGATAAAGGTTCTGCAAAACCTTTACGGGGGTGGAAAGCACAAACATGGGAAGGAGGGCAAAGGGTCCCCGGAATCATTTCATGGCCAAAGAAAATCCCAAAGAAGACCGTGATTTCTGAACTTGTATCAACCCTAGATTTAATGCCGACACTGGCTGGTTTTACCGAAGCTTCTCTCCCCGTCAATAAACCAACCGATGGCAGAAACATTGATGCTTTACTTTTAAACCCTTCCATTAAGCTCGAAGAGTTTCCCTTTTATTATTTTTCCAGAAGAGGACAACTTGAAGCTGTGAGACTCGGTAAATGGAAACTTCATGTAGCCAAAAGTTTGGGTTGGGATCATCAGAGTGGAAATTTCCCTATTTCTTTATATGACTTAGAAAGTGACATCGGAGAAAGGAACAATCTAGCAAGTCAATATCCCGAAATTGTTCTAAATCTTAAGCATTTCATCGATACATTTGAATAGGTTCTGGGATCCCCCTTCTTTCTTATTTGATTCCTATAAATCCTTATTTTTATTCATCCTACTAAACGACAAAACAATAATCCATCCATCATGAGGTACTACACTCTTCTAACTTCAGTCTTCTTGGCAATCCAACTCTGCTCAGGTCAAAGTTCAACGCAGTCATCCGTTGACCCTCCAGCGCCGGTTTATCCAATTCCAACTCAAAAGCAACTCGATTGGCAAGAACTTGAATTTTATGGATTCATCCATTTTACCGTCAATACATTCACTGATAAAGAATGGGGGTTTGGGGATGAATCACCTGAAGTGTTTCATCCTACTGAACTCGATGCCCGTCAATGGGCAAGGGTGGCCAAAGAAGTTGGTATGACTGGATTGATATTAACAGCCAAGCATCATGACGGATTTTGTCTATGGCCTTCGGAATATACAGAACACTCGGTAAAAAATTCCCCGTGGAAAGATGGAAAAGGGGATGTGGTTCAGGAATTCTATGAGGCATGCAAAGAATACGGATTAAAATTCGGCGTTTATCTCTCTCCTTGGGATCGAAATCATCCTGAATACGGAAGGGAAGGGTACATCACTTATTTTAGAAATCAATTAAAAGAATTGCTCACCAATTATGGTGAAGTATTCGAAATGTGGTTTGATGGGGCTAACGGTGGTAGTGGTTACTACGGTGGAGCCAATGAAACGAGAAGAATCAATACTTTGGAGTACTATGATTGGGAAGAAACATATAAGTTAATTTATGAATGGTCTCCCAATACTTTGGTGTGGGGAGTAGGTCCTGCAGAAGCCCGTTGGATAGGAAATGAGAGAGGAATCGCCAATAAAACCAATTGGAGCATGCTCCGACAAAAAGACAATCTCGCAGGAAAAGTCCATTATAGAGAATTTATGTCAGGGCATATCGATGGTGAAGCGTGGGTTCCTGGTGAAGCTGATGTTTCGATTCGTCCAGGGTGGTTTTATCACAAAAGTGAAGACGATAAAGTCCGTTCTCTTGAAGAAATGGTGGATATTTATTATAAATCCATTGGTCGCAATGCCACTTTGCTTTTAAATATTCCACCAGATCAAAGAGGTTTGTTTCATGACAATGACATTGAAAGACTCAACGAAATGGTTCATGTCATTAAAGAAGATTTAAAAACAAATCTTTTGGCGGGAGTTACTGTCAAGGCATCCAATACAAGAGGAAAGCTCTATGATCAATATGGTGTTCGAAATTTAATTGATGGGGATCAAGACACTTACTGGACGACTGATGATGGCGTGATTCAATCTGAAATTACATTTGAATTTGAAGTGCCAACAACCATTAATCGAGTTTTACTTCAAGAATACATCGCTTTAGGTCAACGAATTAAAGAATTTGATGTGTTGGCTAAGGTTGATAATCAATGGCTAACCATAGCCAGTGAAACAACCATTGGTTACAAAAGAATCTTAAGAACTGAAAATGTGACCACGCAAACTCTAAAAATAGTCATCAAAGACGCTAGAGGAATTCCGGTTTTATCCAATATTGAAGCCTTTCATGCTCCTCGATTTGTTCGTAATCCTCAAATCGAACGAGATGGTGACGGGGTCGTTTCCATACAAGCAGAAAAGCCAACAGATATCATCTATTTCACAATCGATGGTTCCGAACCAACATTTGATAGTCCCAAGTATACGGAATCTTTTTCCATGCCTGGCCGCGGTATTATTAAAGCATTGGCACATGATGAAATCAATGATCAATCCAGTGTTGTCATTCATGAAGGATTTGGCTCTCTTAAAACTGATTGGAAGATTATTGACATTCAAGGGGGATCAGAAAATAATAGTCAAAACATCATCGATGGTGATTTTAGCACTCGATGGACATCCGATTCTGATCCTGAGACTGAGTTTTCGATTACCATTGATCTGAATCGAATCGTCACTTTAAAAGGCTTTACCTATATGCCAAGAAGTGAAAAGCATGATTTAAAGCATATTTCAAATTTCGCTTTATATGTGAGTCAAGACAATGCCAACTGGGAGAAAGTTTCTGAAGGTGAGTTTTCTAACATCGTTAATAATCCTATACTTCAATCAGTAGAAATAAAACCAATTGATGCTCAATATATTCGTCTAGATTCATTAAAAAGTACCGATGATCATGGTCAAATTGCCATTGCCGAATTGGGGATTATTGAATAATGCCTATTGATTTTGTGATTTCTATCACTCGCTTCTATCTCACAATAATGGGTTCAAGAGAACTTGTTTTAATTTTACGTCAAATAGTACAAGTCTAAGTTCATTTTTATGAAACGTGTTTTAGGTCTGGACCTAGGTGTTGCATCCATTGGTTGGGCTCTGGTGAATGAAAAAGAGAAAGATATTGAAGAGTCCAGTATCGTGAAACTTGGCGTTCGAGCAATTCAATATGACACTTTTGGAAAATCAGACGGAACCGAATCAAATGATCCAAAGAAAGACTTTGCTAAAGGAAAAGGGCTTTCTCCAAATGCAAGCAGAACAAAATATCGAGGTGCTAGACGTAGACTTCAGCGGTACAAATTAAGAAGAGATTATTTGAAAAAACTATTGATAAAAAACGGATTTATCACCTCGGAATCCCCATTGACTGAAATCGGAAAGGATACAACTCATGAAACTTTAAGGCTACGTTCAAAAGCTGCAGATTCAAAAGTCGAACTAGGACAAATCGCTAGAGTACTATTGACCATTAACAAAAAAAGGGGATATAAAAGCAATCGAAATACAGTATTAGGAGATGAAGGCCAATCCATTGATAATTTCAATATTGCTAAAAAACTTTACGACAACCAAATGACACCTGGTGAGTATGTTTTAGAACTCTTACCTCAGGGGAAAACTCATCTTCCAACTATACCCGAATTTTATAGGTCGGATTTGAAAGAAGAATTTAGATTAATATGGGAAAAACAACGAGAATTTTTCCAGGGACACTGACAGATAAATTATTTGATGAGTTGCAAGGGAAAAATAAGTCTCAAACTTGGGCAATATGTAAAGAGCCATTTCAAATTGTTGGAATAAAAGATTCTGGCAATTCTGTTGATAAAAAAAGATTGCTCTATCAAAGGAGAGTTAAGGGCATTAATGAACGATTAGAATTAGAAGAACTGGCTATAACATTACAAGAAATCAACAATGATATCAATAAGAGTAGTCACTATCTAGGGTCTATTTCTGATCGCAGCAAACAACTTTATATTAATAATCTTACGGTGGGACAATTTCTCTTCAATGAATTTAAAAAGAATCCTCACTATTCCAAAAAAAATAAAATTTTTTATAGACAAGATTACTTAGATGAATTCGAAAAAATATGGGAAAGGCAAAAAGTCTACTACCCTTCATTACTAACGAAACAGCTAAAAGAAGAAATTCGAGATTGTGTCATATTCTATCAGCGAAGATTAAAATCAATGAAAGGGTTGTTGAATTTATGTCAATTCGAAAATTGGCAGAAAGAAATTGTTGACTCTAACACTGGTGAGATCAAAACAAGAACAGTTGGTCATAAAGTTATTCCAAAATCCTCGCCATTATTTCAAGAGTTTAGGGTTTGGCAAAATCTCAACAATTTGGAATTTAAAAACTCAGAGTCACAACAAAACATAAAGTTTAAATGCATAGAAAAGGACCTAAAGGAGAGAGTTTTTAACGAATTGAACATAAAAAGTAAGCTGAAACCTAGTGATGTATTGAAAATTTTAAAGAATCATATGGAGATTGGAAATGTGTCTGATTGGAAGTGTAATTTCAAAGAAATAGAAGGGAATAGGACTAATGAACAGTTTTTTAATGTTTATCATGAAATTTTATTAGATGATGGCCAAGGTCTTGATTGGAATCGGTTATCTGCTTCTGAAAAAATCTCAAGATTAGAACTATGCTTTTCTAAAATTGGAATTAGTGCCGATGTTTTAAAGTTCGATTCATCAATCCAGCAACTTGATAAACAAGCTAATTACAAAATTTGGCACCTCCTTTATTCAGCTGATGAACCTTTCACTGTATGTGATGAAGATAAAATTGAATACGGGACCTCAAATGTGAACATTAGAAAAATTTTATATCAACGTTATGGCTTTCCAATCGAGTTTGCTAAAGAGCTTTCCAACATTACTTTCAGTAAGGATTATGGGAGTCTTTCAGCAAGGGCAATTCGGAAGATCTTGCCATTTTTAAAGGAGGGATATACATATCCTGAAGCATGTGAATTAGCCGGTTACAATCATTCAAATAGTCTGACCAAGAAGGATTTGGAAAACAAAACTGTAAAATCTAGATTAGATCTTCTTCCAAAAAACAGTTTGCGAAATCCAGTTGTAGAAAAAATACTCAATCAAATGGTTAATGTAGTGAATCAAATTATAGACACTTACGGTAAACCAGATGAAATAAGAATTGAGTTAGCTAGGGAATTAAAAAAATCAGCTGATGAAAGAAAGAAAATGACAGATGGAATCGAAGCGTCTACAAAAAAGAATAATGAGATAAGAAATAAGATAATCAAAGTCTCCAATATCCAAAACCCTACTCGTAATGATATTATTCGTTACAAACTTTGGGAAGAATTAGAAACTCGAGGATACAAAGACATCTTTAGAAACAAACAAATAAAACACGAAGATTTATTCTCCAGTTATATTGAAATTGAACACATTATTCCCAAGTCTCTTTTATTTAATGATTCCTTTTCAAACAAAACTTTGGCCTTTAGCAGTGACAACAAAGACAAGGGTGATAGAACTGCTTTTGATTTCATTTCTCAAGATTATGGCAATGATTTAGATGACTATAAATCAAGAGTTGAAAGTTTGTTCAAGAATGAAAAAATCTCGAAAGCTAAACGCAACAATCTTCTGATGAGTCAGAATGAAATTCCAAATGACTTTATCGAAAGAGATTTGCGAAACAGTCAATATATCGCTAAAAAGGCAAAAGATATGTTACAAGAACTAATTCGAGAAAATGTTGTTGTTACATCGGGAAAAATCACTGATGAACTTCGAAAAGATTGGGGAATAATCAACGTGATTAAAGAATTAAACTTACCACGTTACGAAGCATTAGAACGAACAAAGCTATTAGAAAGAAAAAATGGTCAAACAATTAAAGTTATTGAAAATTGGTCTAAGCGTGAGGATCATCGTCACCACGCGATGGATGCTCTAACTGTTGCTTATACAACTCATAATCACATTCAATATTTAAACAACTTACATGCAAGAAAAGATAATGCTTCCGATAAAAAAGCAAATATTATCGCCATAGAAAAAAGGATTAAAGAGAGAACTGAAAATGGGCAGAAAAGATTCAAATCACCAATCGGCAATATGCGTTTAGCTGCAAAAAAACATATTGAATCCATTTTAGTTTCATTTAATTCTCAAAATAAAGTGATGACACAAAACATCAATCAAATTTCTTTGGGAGGGAGTAAGAAAATAAATAAAACCCAACTCACACCGCGTGGGCAACTTCATAAAGAAACTGTTTACGGTAAAATAAAAATCCGAAATCCCAAACCAATCAAATTGTCAAAAAGGTTTGGAGTGAACGAAGCATATTTAATTTGTAATCGAAAAATTCGGGAAGTTATTCATACTCGATTGAAGAAATATGATTTAAATCCTGAATTAGCTTTTAGCACTCAGAATTTAAAAACAGATCCTCTACTTTTCAATAACAAGCCATTAAAAGAAGTGTTTTGTTTTGAAGAGATTTATACAATCAACAAACAAATTTCTCCAAATATCAAAGTCGAAAAAGTAATCGATCAAAAGATTAAAAAATTGCTTGAAGAAAGAATTGAATCCTATAATGGAGATAAGAAATCGGCCCTTTCAGACTTAGATAAAAATCCAATTTGGCTTAATGAATCCAAAGGGATCAAGGTAAAAAGCGTGAGAATAAAGGGCGTCAGTGAAACTGTATCCTTAAGAACTTCTAAAAATCATTTAGGACGTAGAATAACGACACAAAACAACCAGTTTGAAACGGTTGATTTTGTTTCCACAGGAAATAACCATAACGTAGCAATTTACAAAGACAAAAAAGGTCTTTTCCAAGAAAAAGTAACGCCTTTTTTCGAAGCAGTCAATAGGGTAAATTTAGGCTTAAAACCAATTGATTATACATACATGTCTGAAAGAGGATGGGAGTTTCAGTTTACCCTTAAAAAAAATGAAATGTTTGTTTTTCCATCTCGTAAAGACAATTTCGATCCTAATCAAATTGATTTAACTGATATAAAAAATTATTCTTTGATATCTAGACATTTATTTCGAGTGCAAAAAATAGCCAAAAGGAATTATGTGTTCAGACATCATCTTGAGACATCTGTGAACACTAATCTAGATTTTACTTACAGATTAATTCAGACCCCAAACAAATTAAACAGAATAGTCAAAGTTAGAATTGATCATATAGGAAATATTGTGAATATCGGTGAGTATTAGCAACATTTGAAGCGTACCCTCTTTTTTAACCAACCAGCATATCTGAGCACAAGATATGAGCAGTTAATTGTACGTTACCCCGATCAACATAAAAAAACTGTTTCAGTTCCTATTGAAGACATCGCATTCATTGTTTTGGAAAATCTTCAGATAACAATTTCCAATAGTCTTATTTCAAAACTCGCAGAAAATAAAGTTCTATTGTTTACATGTGATAATCAGCACATGCCTATTTCAATGACAAATCCTATTGTTGGGAATACTCTCCAATCCGAAAGAATCAGATATCAAATTAATGCTAGTTTACCGCTTAGAAAACACATCTGGAAACAAACAATAGTTTCGAAAATAGAAAATCAAGCTTCTCATTTGATCAAAAAGAATAAAAATGCAGTCCGCTTGGTTCGAATCAGTAAAGAGGTCAAAAGTGATGATAGTTCGAATTGCGAAGCCATTGCTGCAGCGTATTATTTTCAAAACATCTTTGATGTTGAAAATTTTAGTAGAAAGAGATTTGGAATTCCACCCAATAATCTTTTGAACTATGGTTACTCCATTTTAAGAGGGATTGCAGCAAGAGCAATCATTAGTACTGGTTTATTAGTAACATTGGGTATTAGACACAAGAATAAGTATAATCCATTTTGTTTGGCTGATGATATTGTTGAGCCTTATAGACCTTTTGTTGATTTTTTAGTCAATGATATTGTTGAGTCCAAAGTAAACTATATGTCTCTTAACTCTGAGATTAAAAATTCCTTCCTAAGACTCCCAACAGTAGATGTTTTAATTAATCGTAAGAAAAGCCCATTAATAACCGCTATGAGTATTACAACCAATAGCCTTTATGAGTGCTTCGCTTCAATAAGAAGAAACGTGATTTATCCAAGATTTCCGTAGATTGCTGGTAGTGAACTTTTTTACTAATGTGCATTTTGTGAAAAAAGAAAGTTTTTCTCGATTTAATCAATACAGAAATATGTGGATACTAGTATTTTACGACTTGCCAACGGAAACTAGATTAGAGCGTAAAGTTGCCAGTGATTTTAGAAAGGCATTACTTAAAGATGGTTTTACTATGTTTCAATTCAGTATTTACAAGCGGTTTTGTCTTAGCCTTGAAAATGCTGAAGTACACATAAAACGAACTAAGTTTAATCTTCCCAAAAAAGGAAACATCGGAATCATGAAAATCACTGACAAACAATTTGGAATGATTGAACTTTATGAAGGACGCAAAGAGGCTCCACCACAAAGAACCATTCCACAACTACAACTTTTTTAATAATACTTTTCCTCCCTTTCTATAATTTTCTTATAAAAATTCGATACTTTTTTATTTTCTAATAATACACTTAAATCACGGCATACCAGTCACTTATGACTAGTATGCTGTGATTTCCTTCGGAAATTTAAGACTTTGAGACCAATTCACAAC
>JAPORT010000088.1 GCA_026710085.1 Flavobacteriaceae bacterium
AAATGCCATTCCAATCGACTCTAAAAGTTTCAATTTCATTTTTATAAATCTCGTCAATCAAACGTTTCTTTGGGGAATTATATACCAAAATGGCAAAAATCAAATACATAATACTTGTTTATATTTTCTACACGATCGCCATTTCAACAATACGATCTTGACGATATTTCGTGCCTGTGGTTTCTAAATCAAAAAAAGTGATGGGTTTTTCAAAGTTCATAATCTGTTTTTGAAGTATTAGTGGAGGGATAAACGCTGAAAATGGTATTGGACGAGAGGTATTTGACCAACGATCAAAAGTTTGATTTGGTCGCTGATATGATTCACTAATGCAGGTATTTGTTCTTCGGCTTTGGAATAGAGATAGCGTAAGACAAAGAGAGAAACGAGTCCGATGAGTAAATTCAGCCAAATCGGGCCTGATAACAGTCCCATGATGGTCAAGAAACTACCACTTAAGATGAGTCCTTTGAGTCCCCTTTGGACAATGGTTTTGGGCGAAGCCCCGTGTTTTTTAGAGAGATGAAAAGCCCTAGCGAGACTCACAAGCATGACCATCAATAGGAGAGGATTGAGAGCAACTGCTGCAGAAAGTCCCAGATTAAAAACGATTTCAGAAAAAGTCTTGATGTCTTTGGTTTTCCATTGAAAGAGGATGGCGGTCGCTCCAATCGTTGCCCCCATCAGTTCGGTGCCATTGAGTGAAACAGCATCACAAACTTTGGTTTTGGGAATGCCATTAGGATTGATGCAAGATTTCCTTGATCCCATCAAACTTGGCTTTATCTAAAGTCACATAAGGGATCCCGTTCGGTGTGGCCACATCTTTCCAAAGGGCTTGGAGATAACCACTAGCATTTTCAATCCATGAGTTATCAGGGTGAGCTTGGACGATGGCTTTCCATGCACCCATGACATCGTGATTGCCATCAAAGAGACGATGGTAAGCACCGCCTGTTTTGTCCACAGCATAAACCGCATCCATGGCTTTATCAAAAGTGATGGCAGAACCTTCTAATGTTTTAGCGAGATAGCGGTCTAAGGCTAAAGCGACCGGACTTGCCAAGACGAGACTACCGGTGGCAGAAACCCCAGAGACGATTTTTCCACCGACTTTTTGAACAGGCTCTTTGGCTTTTTGAAAAACCTGAGATGTTTTTTGGGTCGTTTTCTTGGCGGTATGAGTGATTGTTTTTTGCGTGATGTCGAATGCGTCTTTTGTTGGATTCCAAATCTTATCTTTTAGTAAAGGATGGGAACATACACTTTCTGAAGTGTTTTCTTGAATTCCTTCGATTTTTCAAATTTTTGGATGTCAGCGATGATTTTTTGGCGACAATATTCGGGAATGGAGATGTCCTTGTGCTCACAGAGATGCAACAAACGATGATAATCATCAGTGCTGAGAATCAAGGGGATTTTCTTGATGGAAGCAATCATATTGTTGAGAAATTAAAGGGGATTATATGCAAAGCAGCAAAAATCAAATACACAGTCGCTCCTTAAAAACTCAAATAGAGTCCATCATCCCCTTGATATGGGGGATTGAATGGTTATTCTAGTTTTTAAATCTGCAAGGAAATGCGTCTCTTGGTCTCAAAAGCTTGTAGAAATGATTCAAAAAGTAGCCCCCAAACAACCCCAATTGTTCGAGTCAGAATTCAATGCGATTCTCCATCCAAAACATAAGATCAAGTGGCTCGCTGATGCCATGGATTGGTCTTTTTTTGAAAACGCCTTTGGCTCCTTTGATTCCCCAAAGGGCCGTCCAGCCAAGCCGTGATGGTGGGGTGTTGGATGCCGAAACGTCTTGACCAACTGGGGGATGAAATCCTCATGGAACGGTGGATTGAAAACCCTACCATGCCGTACTTCACGGGTTTTGATTTCATGAACCACCAACCCCCTTGGGATCCTTCTGATTGGAGTCCTATTAGAAAACGGATGGGCCGAAAAGATCTTTACCTATTCCGTCCAATTGCATCAAAAGGAAATCAAGAAGTCCTCATCGATGGTGTGATCCGATACCACCGTGCAAGGGAACCATGTGAGGTTTCCGACCGATGCCAAATGGAACAAAAAACCATCGACCAATGCCACAAGATCGCCAAAAAAGAAAAGATCCAACAGAGACAAACCGATGCCAAGGCCTCCAAAGAACTGCTGCGTCAAACCTTTCATGGGAAGCCTCCTCGACGAGCTCAAAAAGCCAAAAAGGCTACCTTCAAACTCAAGACCTTAGCGGGCCGACCAGTGCGGGAATGAACACGAAAACGACCCTCTCTACAACGAAGCCAATATCAAAAAGAGCTGGATCTGTACCAACGAGTGATCGATCAACAACGAACCGATCAGAACAAAGTGGTTGCCATTCACAAGCCATTCACGGCTTGCATTGCCAAAGGTAAGGCTCATCAGGGGTATGAATTTGGGAATCAAGTCGGCTTGATTGCGACGGGAGGCAAACCATGATCATCACGGCCATCCGTGCTTTTGAGGGCAATCTCCATGATCGCCAAACCATCCAACCCTTATGGGAACAACATGAATCCATCGTAGGCCAAGCCCCCAAAGAATTGGTGGTTGATTGAGGGGGGCAGAAAACGTCCGATGGGCAATACCAAGAAATCGATTCCAGGCAAACCACTGAAAAGCGATACTCCCTATCAAAAGCACAAGAAGAGGAAAAAGTGCCGACGTCGAGCCGCTATTGGCCATCTCAAAATAGAACATCGCATGCAAGAAAATGATCTGATGGACGCCCAGTCACCAACGTTCAATGCTTCTTTGGCCACTACGGGGTGGAATTGAAAGAAATTCATGGAATAACTAGTTCAAGATGTTCTTTTTTACTTTTTCAGAAGGTCTCCATTTTCAGCTCAAAGAGCTTCGATCGTAAAAATAATCTAACGGCAACTGATAAAAAAGGCTTTTTAAGGAGCGACTACATAATGCTTGTTTATATTTTCTATAACCATGAAAAAGAAAACTTCTTAAAACCAAACCCTCTACCTATCAACCGAGTTTGAGGGGTTTGAAAGAAGATTGAAGGTATATAATTCCCTTTCTTTGTCGAGACCGAAACTGCTAGTTGGAATGAAAGAATGTCAAGCGATGCAGCATGAATCAGCACTCGGTCAGTATAAGTTAGGTTTATCAATTCCTAAAAATGCAATCAAAAGTATTGTAGCTACACCACACTTGAAACTTTAACAAAACTTTAACATTTTCAATGTAACAATAAACGACTCATGTGGTCTTATGGTTATTATGAAAAATGAAACCTCTTGGCTCTTCACACAATTCATTAGGTAAAATTCATTAGTTGGTTATTTTTAAGCGTTCAATTCTTCAGCCAAGAGGTTCATTTTTTTTTGAGAGTACGACCACTCTTTAGGTGAAAGCTAACCAAAGATAGAAATTTTGCTAGTTCAGTTTGAAATTTAGATGTTATACTTGACATTTTTATGAACTCATAAAAGAGACCTCGGGAGTTAAAAATGAATGACAATAAATCGTCTGACATTTTTTTAAGATTAGGTTCGTAAGAGAAAAGGCAGAATACTTTCATGGAAGAGAATATAAAAAATATGTTCTGCAAGGCTTTGAATAAGGCTGAAAAAACAAAGAGTGGTACAACGATTTTAATTCAAGGTTCACTTACTGTTGGGAAGACAAGATCATCATGAGAGTTTAAACTAATTGTTGTTGATGAAAATTAGAGTGTTGTTCAAATCAAGCTAGATGGATTATGGGATGTTGAGTAATTAAAATGATAATTGAAACGTAACTGAAAAATAAAAATGAAAGGTTTGAAAGGAAAAGCGAGTATATATGATGCTGGTTTGGAAGGAAATTTTGAATTTTCTAAAAAATCAGCATTATAAATTTTAGAATCTTCAAAAAATCCACTAATACTGATTTTAGATGAAGCTCATCATTTAAAAAGAGAATTAGGTGCTGATTTTGAAATTCAGGACATAATTGAAAATAGATTCGATGAAATCCACAATGGAGGTTTTAATAAGACTTTGTTGTATGCAGTTAGTGGGTCATGAATGACGAAAGATATCTTTCAAAAAAATAGACAGATCAAGATTTGATGAGGACTCTGCATTTGATCTTAGTAAACTAAATAAACAATCAGAAATTCAAATTATCCAAGATTGGATTGATAAAAGAAAGAAAAATCAAACATAGTTTTCATCGTGATTTCTAGGTTAATGAAATAGTGAAACATACTCATGGATGGACTCAACAAATCAATCCTTATGGAAGAACATCATCTGAATTCCTAGAAAGTAATGAAAAGAGTTTTGATCAAGGATATATATAAAAGGGATTGCATGAGGTTTTAAACGAAAGGAAAAGAAAGCGATTTAAATACTGTAGAGGAATGACTCGACACGTTCAAGTGTGAAGAAATAGAAGAAATCACAAATTTTTGAATAAAAATAGTGAGAATCTTCCAAGGAAATCCATAGACATGAGATCTTCATTTTAAAAAGAATCGATATGGGAACAACCTAAAAATTTATTGAAAAAGGGATTTTTCATCGTATTGAAAATGGAAGGTATATTGTTCCCATTCCATCCATGGACCAATGACTGGTTTCTAATTTCTTGGAAAGTTAAAATGAAAGACTTGTGAGGTAGAAAAACCGAATCAATGAGATTACAAGCTGAAAGACTGAAAAATTAAAAAAGAAATGACTTTAGCGTTTTTTATACCAATTCACGAATTTTCTTTTGCTCTTCTTCTGCTAGGTGAGGATCAACTAAAATCCGACCACTATGCTCGTCTTTAATGATTCTTTTTCGATTGGCAATTTCAAGTTGTAATTGAGGTGGAATAACAAAAAATGAACCGCCGGCTGCTCCTTGTTCATCATGAGTAACAATAGCTAAACCATTTTTAAATCGCGAACGAATTCTTTGATAATCTTCAATCAAATCATCATCTATTTTTTTTGCGAATTCTTTGGATTTTTTGGTTAAAATGTCTTCTTCTCGCTTGTTTTCTGCCATGATATCATCCAATTCACTTTTTTTTGTATCCAGATGACCTTCTCTTTCTTCAAGCTTTTCATTGAGATCTTGGGCTTGGAGACTCAGTTCTTCAATCAGTTCTTTTAACTTTTCAATGGTTTTTTCTGCCAAATCAATTTCCAAAGTTTGGTATTCCCGCTCTCTTGAAATGGACTCATGCTCTCTTTCATTTCGCACATCTTTAATACGTTCAGAATACTGTTTTAGTTTATAGTTGCATTCTTCTATTTTGTTTTTTTGTTCAGAAATTTTGCTTTCAACACTTTCTTTATGAGAGTGATTGGTTTCTAGTTTTTCTTTGATGGATTTGATGGCATTTTCCAAATCTTCTATTTCTAAAGGTAATTCACCTAATACATTTTTGATTTCATCAATGCGAGAATCAATCAACTGTAAGTTGTATAAAGCACGCAATTTTTCTTCAACGCTTGTGGTTATGTTTTGGATACTCATAGTTTTTTTTTAGAAATAATAAACCGGATTGGTCGCTATTTTTGACAAATGGACGGCAAAATTAGGTAATTTATCACAAAGAAATTCATGGATGAAATGAGGAGTGAACTGCTCACTTTCATAATGTCCGATATCGCAAAACAACATTTGGTTTTCTGCCTTAAAAAAATGATGATACTTTAAATCGGCACTCACAAAAGCGTCGACTTGATTTGGGTTCAAATAATCAATAGCAAAACTTCCAGAACCACCCAATAAGACGACATGTTTGATGTTTTGTCCAAGCAATTTACTGTGTCGAATGATTGGTGATGCAAATTTTGATCTTAATAATTGGAGAAAGGTATTTTCATTGATTGGTTTTGTAAAAGAGCCTATAACTCCCATTCCAGTTTCAGAGCTTGTGTTTTCCAAAGAATAAACTTCATAGGCGACTTCTTCATAGGGATGACTATCCATCAATGCTTTTATGATTTGTTGCTGGTACTGCCGGTGAAATACCACTTGAATCTGAGATTCTGAAATGCTTGATTTTTCAAGAGGTTTTCCGATTGATGGATTACTTTCTTGATTCCCTCGAAAATTGCCTTTTCCATTAGTTACAAAACTACATTGATCATAATCTCCAATTTTTCCAGCACCAGCATTGTGAATTGCTTCCAATACCTTTTCTAAATCTTGAGCGGGTACGTAAGTATTCAATTTCAAGAGATTTCCTTTTTGAGGAATGAAAACCCTTTTGTTTTGCAAACCTATTTTTTCAGCCATCAGATGACTGACACCATATTTATGATTATCAAGTGCCGTATGGATGGCGTAAATAGCAATTTTATTTTCAATGGCAGAGATGATGATTTTTTGGACATATGTATGAGGGGTTAGTTTTTTTAGTCCAGAGAAGATAATGGGATGAAAACTAACAATCAAATTACACTTTTTTTCAGTAGCTTCTTGAACTATTTCCAATGTTGTATCAAGACTGATTAAAATCCCTGTGCATTCCAAGTCAGAATTTCCAACCAATAAACCTACATTATCAAAATCTTCAGCGTTTGATGGGGAACACCATTGATTTAAAATGCTACAAAGGGTTTTAATTTTCATGGCAAACCGATGAGTTAATTCGAATTGATGATCATGGTAACCTTATCGTTAAAGAACGGGAGATGATCAAAGGATTTTATGCCAGGATGTGTCAAATAGATGAAATTGGTTTTATGAATCATCCATTTGAAAGAAACAACTTGGATCATATGGAGTGGGTTATGGACCAACGGAACTTAAAAAAAGGAATCATTGAAACTGTGGGATAATTCAAAACATCTTTCACACTAGCTCGAGTCTCACTCTTGAGAGTCCATTTATTATGACAAGGAAATTTGAAACAATCGATTCAAAAATGATTACAGATTGATATTTAAACTTGCATAAAAGACTCTTCCAGCAATATTGGAAGCGTTTGGAGGATCCGTAAAGTCAAGAATATTATCGACTCCAAGACCAAAGATGTAATGGTTGAGAAATATCTTATTGACAGCAAAATCCAAAATGAAATAATCATCGGCAAAGTTGTCATATACATCCAAATGAGTATTGCCATTGGTATCAAAAAGAGCATATTTACTTCGATACGTGGTTCTGATATTGGTGTCAAAATCCCATGAGGGTACTTCATAAAAGAGTTTCAAATTAGCCATATGACGTGATCGATTAAAAAGTCCGAAATAATCATCTTCATTGAGTTTGATTACCGGAGAATCTGGATTTTCTCTTGCAAAAACAGTTCCTTCTTCAAAGTCTTTTTCCACTTCTTTATCAGCAGCAAAAAGTAATTGATACCCCCCTTTTAAGTTCAAATGATCCATAATGGTCCATTTAAAATTGTATTCTAATCCTTCGGTAAATACTTCATTTAAATTCAAATAGCTGAAAACATTTTGTCCATTCTTCAGTCGAGCAATCGGAAGCGTTTCAATCAAATTAGAAATGTTATTTCTAAAATAGGCTACAGACATGTTAAGAGTCTTTGAAGGGCCATATGTCAATCCAGCATTGTATGCAATGGAAGACTCAGCTTTTAAGGGCTGATTAAATTGTTTAATAATTTGGATTAATCGATTGACAGAATCTGTGGTCAGTTGGTTTTCAATAGCCAATTCTCTTAGCCGCTCTTCAACCCCTTGGCGACCGATAACGACATAGCCTACATTTCTGTTGGCAAAATTCAAAAATAACTGTCTAAAATCAGGAGCTTTAAAACCATATCCAACCGATCCTTTAACGGCAAAATCTCTAGTTAACTGATACCGTAGGGCAACTTTTGGACTGAATTGAGAATTGTATTCACTATGAGAGTCAAATCGGAATCCAGCGATGACATTTAGTCCTTGCAAAGGATGGGTATCGTACTGAAAAAAGAGATATTGGGAATTAAACTTTGGATTTGATAGAAAATCATTTCTCTGAACGGACTCTTGGGCATATCCAATACCGCCAATCAGTGTGTTTTTTTCATTTGGTGAAAAAATAGTCCGTATTTCAGGTCTCGTTAAATTCTGGAAAAAATCACTACCTGAAAAACGATCATTATTGGGATAGTTTAAAAAAGAATCTAAATGATACTTAGTGCTATAAAATTCTAGTTCACTATGCCATTTATCGGCTAAATTCCAATAAACATTTAAGTTCAAATTGAATTCTTCTACATTATTTTCACCACTTAAGACAATATCTCCTGACAATAAGGATGCATTTTCTTGATTTTCCTGATATACCCGCCCATAAATACTTGCCTTAATTTTATCAGAAAAATCGTAGGTAAATCTTGCTGTGGTTGTGTAATTGACAAAAGGATTGACGGTTTGAAGTAGATCATCAGGCATTAAATCAAATCCATCACTACTAAATCGATTTAAAAACACATCGACGCCTAATTGATCTTGGTTGTAACGAATATTGGAACTTGTGTTATGATTGTTGAAAGAAGCTATTTGATGGCTAACATTGGCCTGAAAACCAATTTCATCCGACTGAGTAATGATATTGATCACACCTCCTAAGGCATCACTACCATAAAGACTCGAAGAAGCCCCTTTAACAATTTCAATCTGCCTGATGTTATCAGTCGTGATTCTTCGAATATCAAGTGTTCCAGCGGAACGCCCAACTAGAGGCACACCATCTAAAAGGATGAGTGTGTACTGACTATCCATTCCTTGAAGTTGAATACCTTCACCCCCGCCGAAATCAGGAATCGTAATCAAGCCAGTTTGTTCGCTTAAAATATCGGTCAGTCGAATTGAATTAATTTTTTTGATTTCATCTCCAGTGACAATATCTGCAGCAACTGGAAGTGAAGACAAATGTCTTTGGGTTCTAGTTGCCGTGAGAACCACTTGTTCTAGGTTTCGGATCCTTAAGGAATCCGTGGTATGTTGCGTATGCCCCATACCAAAGGCAAATAGCCATAAAAGACAAAAGAATAGGGAAGATTTAGTGGTTATCTGTTGAGTACTTATTTTAAAAATGAATTGCATCCAATATTAAAAAAGATACCTGCAAAATTAACTATTTTGAATCGTTCTAAATATCAGTTTTGAATTCTTAAATTTTTTGTTGATCATTTAAATCGTATCATCGAAACATTCCATTATGACA
This sequence comes from Flavobacteriaceae bacterium, assembly GCA_026710085.1. Taxonomy (GTDB): domain Bacteria; phylum Bacteroidota; class Bacteroidia; order Flavobacteriales; family Flavobacteriaceae; genus Bin25. The sequence goes on from JAPORT010000088.1 coordinate 9,160, forward strand.
GGATTCAAAGCAGAAAAAAAACGGATGATTTCTTCATATGTTTGATGATTTCTATTAATTTCAGAATCAAAATTTTGGTGAATATGAATCAACATAAAAATTTTCTAACAATCTGTGTTTTAGTTGGCCTATTTATTGGATGCCAACAAACAAGAACCGATCAACAAAAACTTCATGAAATTATTCAATCATTTGAAAATCGCTCATCGATTTCTGAGGAATTTCCGTTGGGGGATTATACCCAAGAAAGATTTGACAATGATGATGCATTTTATCAAGAGTTGCAAGAAAAGCTAGTCAATATCGATGCTCAAAAATTAGAAGAGTCAGATCGGATTTCCCATGAGATCTTATCATTTTTAATCAATGAAGAAAGAGTTCAATACAAATTTAATCGACATTGGAATCCCATTTTATCGGATGCAGGGTTTCATATTTCACTTACTTTTCATGTACGCGAATTAAGAAACCGACAAGCTGCTATCGATTATCTTAAATTTTTAGAAGCGATCCCCACATACATACAACAACAAAAAGAATTGATTCTTAAGGGAATCAATGCAGGAATTTCACAACCATTAGTTATTTTCAGTGGATATGAATCTAGTTATCAACAGCACATTACTTCAACTGCTGAAGAAAATTATTATTTCAGTCCCTTAAAAAATCTACCCACGATTCTCCCAAAAACATTTAAAGATTCGGTTGTTAAAGTTGGAACATCAATCATCACTCAAAAAGTGATTCCTACATTTCAATCCATTGAGGAATTTTTTAAAACTCAATATTTACCTCAGACAAGAACCACCATAGGTACATCTGAGATACCAGATGGATTGGCTTATTACAAATCGAGAATTCATTATTACACAACATTGGATTTAACTGCCCAAGAAATTCATGATAAGGGAATCGAAGAAGTATCTCGTATACGAAATGAGATGCTTTCCATTATTGAAGATCTTAACTTTCAGGGGGACTTCGATGATTTTTTGAATTATTTGAGGAGGGATCCTCAGTTTTATGCCAAAACACCAAATGAATTATTGATGTTTGCACGCGATGTTTCCAAACGTCTTGATGAGCAACTACCTCGATATTTCATAACTTTGCCTCGAAAACCATACGGAGTCGCGAAGGTTCCTGACGCGATAGCACCTAAATACACTGGAGGACGCTATGTAGGAACGAATGCTAATAGCACCGAACCAGGTTATTATTTGGTCAATACCTACAACTTACCTAGTCGACCGTTATTTGTTATTCCTTCGCTAACAGCGCACGAAGCGGTTCCTGGACACCATCTTCAAGTAGCTCTGAGTAAAGAAATGTCAGACGAAACACCCAAATTTCGTCGCCAATTGTATCTGTCTGCTTATGGTGAGGGCTGGGCACTGTATACTGAGTTTTTGGCTGATGAAATGGGGATTTACAGAACACCTTATGAACAGTTTGGTAGATTGACTTACGAAATGTGGCGCGCTTGTCGATTAGTCGTCGATACAGGAATTCATGCATTTGGATGGACACGGAGTCAAGCTGTTGATTATATGAAAAAAAACACGGCTTTATCCACTCATGAAATCAACACCGAAGTCGATCGATATATTTCTTGGCCTGGACAAGCTTTGTCTTATAAAATCGGTGAACTAAAAATCCGAGAACTGAGAAAAATGGCTGAAAGCGAACTAGGATCTGACTTTGAAATCAGAGCTTTTCATGAAGTTATTTTAGAAGAAGGGGTGGTGACGCTTCCTATTTTGGAGCAACGAATTTTGGATTTTATTGATCGAGTAAAAAAAGAAAATTAATTTTTTGCGTCAATGTTGGATAAAAAGGTTAAAATCTTTCGAAAACTCAAAGGCCCAATTGTTATTGAAGGGCCCGTGGAGTTAACCGATATGGAGGGGAACCTTATAAATCACAAAAACAAATTCAGTTTATGTGGTTGTGGAAAATCATTGAAAATGCCTTTTTGCGATGGGGCTCACAAGACACTCATCTGATTTTTAAATTTTGTTTTTGATTAATGATTGGTTCGAAACGTTACTTTCGACTAATTAGAAAAAATTGTATTGAGATGGCGTGAAACGGTGCGGGTGAAGGGACTCGAACCCCCACGCCGTGAAGCACTAGATCCTAAATCTAGCGTGTCTACCAATTTCACCACACCCGCAAACAAAGGAGGCAAATATAAATAGAATTCAAATGGACTATTGACAGAGCAATCGATTCCAAGTTATATTTGCCCCATCGTTTCATCAAGAGAAACCTATACTTACGATATGGACAAAAAAAACAACGAGTATATTGATCAATTAAAAGATTTTTTAACCATTGCATCAGTTAGTGCAGACTCTAAATTCACATCTCAAGTCCAAGAATCAGCTCAATGGGTAAAAAACGCACTGATCGAATCCGGATGTGATACAGCAGAAATTTATCCAACTCAAGGACACCCCATTGTTATGGGTACCAAAATCATAGATGCCAAATTACCAACCGTCATGGTCTATGGGCATTATGATGTTCAGCCTCCTGATCCTTTGGATTTATGGGAATCCGATCCATTTGAGCCCATCATTAAAAGAACACCGATTCATCCTGAAGGGGCACTTTTTGCACGTGGAGCATGCGATGATAAAGGACAATTATTCATTCATATCAAAGCCTTTGAGGAATTAATTTTTGAAAACAATCTCCAATGCAATGTTACTTTTTTGATTGAAGGTGAAGAAGAAGTTGGCAGTACTCATTTGGAAGAATTTATTACAAATTACAAGGAAAAACTAAAAGCTGATTTGATTTTAATTTCAGATACGGCCATGATTTCAAAATCTCAACCTTCGATTACAACGGGGTTGAGAGGGTTGAGTTACATAGAAGTTACTTTAGAAGGGCCTTCAATTGATTTGCACTCTGGGGTCTACGGAGGTGCGGTTCCAAACCCAATCAATCAATTATCTCAAATGATAGGACAACTTCATGATGAAAACCAAAAAATCACAATTCCAGGATTTTATGATGATGTTCTTCCTTTAGATAAAGCATCAAAAGCAGAAATTTTCAAAGAAGCATTTGATGAAAAGGAATTCAAACAGTCTATTGGGATCAATGACATTATTGGGGAAAAACATTATTCGACCATTGAACGAAAATCAACCAGACCTTCATTAGATGTTAATGGAATCTGGGGAGGGTATATCTTAGAGGGAACCAAAACAGTGATTCCAAGTAAAGCATCAGCAAAAATTTCCATGCGATTAGTCCCCAACCAGAAATGGGAAAAGATGACCCAAGACTTAGAACAATACCTAATAAAAATAACTCCAGATGCCTATCGAGTTTCTATTCAATCTTTTCAAGGTGGTGATCCTTATGTGGTATCACGTCATCATTTAGGTTATCAAGCAGCACATTTAGCATATCAAAAAACTTTTGGCGTCTCTCCAATTGCAACTCGAGGTGGGGGCAGTATTCCTATTGTTTCGAGTTTTGAAAAGGTTTTGGGAATAAAAACTATTTTGATGGGATTTGGTCTCGATAGTGATGCAATTCATTCACCAAACGAACATTTTGGCTTGTATAATTTTTTTAAAGGAATCCAAACAGTCAAGCATTTCTATCATCATTACACTAATTTATCTCTGCAGGATTCGAGTCTCTAAATAAATCAGAAACAATACGATCTGCAATGATCTTTCCGTTTTTTGAGAGCTTCAACCGATGATGATTTTTAGTCATTAAATTAAGTTCGATATACTGAGCAGACTTTTCAATCAAGTCCATGTGAATATTGTCTCCCCATTGGGATTTAATCCAATTTAAATCAACCCCTTGGTAAGTTCGTAAAGAAATCATCAAATATTCATTAAAGCGATTGATTTCAGTCAAGACTTCTTTTTTTTGGGGACACTTTCCATCTTGAATGGACTGAAAGTACAAATAATTATTAGCAACATTCCAACTTCTTGTTTTTAGACCATCAAAACTGTGAGCTGAAGGACCAAACCCCCAATAAGGACTATTATTCCAATAAGAGGTATTGTGCTTTGATTCCCATTGAGGTATGGCAAAAGAAGAAATTTCATAATGTTGATAGCCATTATTTTCTAAAAATTCAGTCCCTAGTTTGTATTGATCAAAAATCAATTCATCATCAGGAAGTTTGATTCGATTGTGTTTCACTTGATGGTGTAAAAGGGTATGGGGTTCTACGGTTAAAATATAAAGTGAAAAATGCTTTGGGTGGTGATCCATTGCTTTATTGAGATTGGATTCCCAACTTTCTAAAGTGGAATGAACCAATCCATAAATTAAATCGATTGAAAAATTTTCAAATTCATCGGCGACTGACTTCAAACTTTCTAGAGCTATTTTTCCATCATGAATTCGTCCAATCTCATTGAGTTCTTCGTCATTAAACGATTGGATGCCTAAACTCAAACGATTGATTCCTAGTGTTTTTAAATCTTGGAGATACTTTTTGTTGATATCATCAGGATTCGTTTCAAAAGTGATTTCAGCATTTGAATGAATGGAGAACAATTGATGGATCTTGTTGAGTACTTGTTGAATTTCAGAAACAGTCATCAAAGAGGGTGTCCCTCCTCCAAAATAGATACTCTTGATGGGTTCCTTGACTTCTTCTTTTCTCAACTCGATTTCTTTGAGGATGGCTCCTGTAATTTTTAGATGATTTGACTTTGAGGTTGAAAAATAATAATTACAATAAGAGCAGGCCTTTCTACAGAAGGGATAGTGAATATAAATGGATGCCACAGATGTGGGGTTTCAATTATTTTGAAGAGTCTTTAAATGAGACTAATCTTTGTGGGTTGTTATTGACATAGGAATTCCAAGAATTGTAAGGTTTCGGAGATATATTCAGACGATTACGATTATAAAAATGACACAATGCAACCGCTATAGCATCAGTTACATCGTAGTTGTTTGGAATGGTATCTAATGCCAATAAACTTTTTAGCATTTGAGCAATTTGTTCTTTGGAGGCATCGCCCCTTCCAACAATCGATTGTTTTACTTTTCTAGGAGAGTATTCGGTAACGGTTACATTTTTAGAAAAAACGGCTGCAATGGCAACGCCTTGGGCTCGACCTAATTTTAAAAGTGATTGTGGATTCGTCGCATAAAAAGGGGCTTCAATAGCAATTTCATCAGGTTTGATTAAATCGATTTGTTCTTTACTTTTAACATAAATTTCTCTTAGTTTTCGATAGGGATCGGATATTTGAGTAAGCTTTAACTCATGAGTTTTAAATAATGAAGGTTTGTTATTTTCAATCTTGACAGCTCCAAATCCCATCTTTTGAGTTCCAGGATCAATTCCTAGAATGATTTTTTTTGTCATTGCCTAAAATTGAATGATAAAATGAAGCTCAACTTTAATAGCCCACTCTCCACAAAAGTAATGGACTCGTATGGATTATCATCATGAAAAAATGGAGATGATCGTTAGACCCGATTTTTTTCGAAATGGCCAAGAACCCTTGCCAGACTAGAAGATAGTCTCTTTTTAAGGTGTCAGATTACCGGCAATATTTTTTTAAATCAACATCCATCGCCTCAAATACTTTTTGTTGTGTGATGGTGGGTTCACTAATGACATGAAACTCATGGTCGGGAGCACTAGGGATTGTAACTCGTTTTAAACAGAGGGTTCCCATGTGTGCGATCATGGTGGCGAAACGATGGACTCTCTCACCATCCTCGGTTTTTTAGTACTGGCCTTGGCTTGAGCACTCTTCGAGACTTCAGCCTTGCCCACCGGCGTTTTTCTCTATTCCAACACACAAGCATTTAACGACTACTGCGATGATTCGTTTGGGAGCCAAAACATCATCAAAAACACCAAAATCGTAACCCCTATGTCAAAATAGACCTATAATCCCCTTTACATTCTTTCTTTGGCGCATCATTTGGTTTGCAAAAATTGTTGATAGTTTCATTTCAAGTGGAGGACATCTTTGATGTTTCGGATTTAAGAATATAGAAGAGGATTAATGGATGTCGATGTTTTGATTGAGAACAAAACGAAATATAGAATATAAGTTTAATCATCAAGTGTAGGGGGAACTACTTTGATGTTTATTTTTGTAGTCTAAAAATGGATACAATGCAAGACAATCGAACGTTTACTTTGATTAAACCTGATGTAGTGAGAGATGGGCATCTTGGTGAAATTGTCCAGTCGATACAAGATGCTGGATTTAAAATAATTGCCATCAAATTGACCCGACTTTCAAGAGTTGAAGCGATGGATTTTTATGGAATTCACAAAGAGAAACCCTTTTTTGAAAAATTGATAGACTTTATGATTAGCGGTCCAATAGTCCCAATGATATTAGAAAAAGAAAATGCAATCGAAGATTTTCGGAAACTTATTGGTTCCACCAACCCACTTCAAGCTGAAAAAGGGACACTGCGACATCAGTTCGGCACCACGATGACCAAAAATGCCATTCATGGTTCGGATAGTCTAACGAATGCGCATATTGAAGGAAGTTTTTACTTTTCGAAAAGAGAACTGTTTGTTTGAATTTTGATATCCTTGACAATATGATCTTCCAGTAATTGATTCATTTTTTCAATGATGCTTTCTTTTCTAGAAAAAAGTTCTTGGGTCATGCTCGGGTTTTTTGTTTCGATATGCAAGATGTCCCATGTGAATTCTTTTACTTGAGAAAATTGAGATAGGTTCTGACCAATAACCTCTTCCCATGTTTTAAAAACAGTTAGTTTCTCAATTCCTCTTTTTAAACTCCTTCGTTGCTTAAATTTTTCAACTAAAGTTGATAGTGGTGTCGGATGAGAAGGTTTTCTTAGAACTTGTTTGGACATAAGGTATGCGTTTAATTCAGTCGGTAGTATTTAGTGGAGTTGAAATATTTCGAAATCGGTTGATACATTTCCAAGTGTTTCTTTGGTTCGATTCAGATGAGTATCGGTTAAAAAGATTTGTGAAAACGCATTTTTATCGATTAGATTAATGATTTGTTCGACTCGTTGTTGATCCAATCGATCAAATGCATCATCGAGTAACAAAAGTGGTGATTTTTGAGTTTCTGTTTTCAAAAATTCGTATTGTGCGAATTTTAAAGCGGTGATAAAAGATTTTTGTTGCCCTTGACTTCCAAACTTTCTCAATTGGTTTTGATTTAAATAAAAATGTAAATCATCTCGGTGCAAGCCTTTACTAGTGTGTCCCAATGCCAAATCTTGAGTTATGGAATTGGTTAACAAAGTTTCAAATTCATGATCATCTAAGTGGCTTTTATAGTCTATATCAACCGTTTCTTGACCCGAACAAATGTGGTGATAATGTTTCTTAAAAAAGGGGATGTATTTCTTGAGAAACGATTTTCTTTGATGGTATAAACCACTGCCATATCTAATGAGTTGTTGGTTCAATGAGTCAATCAATATTTCATCAAAAGAGCCGTTAATTTTGCAACTTTTTAAATAAGAATTTCTCTGAAGTAAGGTTTTGTTGTATTGAATCAGTGAATCTAAAAATGCGATATTGGTTTGAGATATGATGCCATCGATAAACTTTCGTCGATCAGAACCATGACCGATAATGATATCTCGATCGATAGGAGAGACGACCACAGTAGGAATCAAGCCGATATGGTTGGATAGTTTTTTATACGGTTTGTCGTTTCTAAATAAGGTTTTTTTGTTTTTTGATTTTTGAAAGGAACAGATGATTTTTTCATATTTCTTGTCATCGGTAAAAGAACCTTCAATAAAAAAAGTATCTTGACGAAAACCCAAACAGTCTTTCGTTTGAGAAAGAAAACTCTTTCCAAAAGATAAATGGTAAATAGCATCGAGGATATTGGTTTTTCCTACTCCATTAGATCCAATAAAGCAATTGACTTTTTTTTTGAAATCAAATACTTGATTTTCAAAATTTTTAAATCCTCGAATTTTTAGTTGGTCTAAAAACATAAAAAAGCAGATATCAGTTTGATGTCTCTGCTACTTTGCAGCATTTGGTTTTTTATGAGACTCAATGGCTTGTATCGCTTCGATCACCAGAGGGGCAGCAGGATAAACCATATTGTGTCCGTAGCCTTGCAATTCAAAGAGCTGGGTTTTTTGATGACCAATGACCTGCATCATTCGCATCATATAAGCATTTTCTTCATAACGACCTAAAATCTCTAAATTTCGATCTCCAGTCATCATGATGTAGGGGGGAGCTTCCTTCCGAATATGATGAATTGGTGCTAGGTGATCAACCCACACTTGAGTTGGTGAAAGTCCTAGTTCTTTTCGTGCCGTAAAATGAGTAATGATGTGTCCACTCAAGGGAATAAGTCCAGAAATGCGATCCGTATCGATGTTGTATTTGGCTAAATAATTTGGATCCAGACCTACCATACTGGTGATATAACCTCCGGCAGAATGCCCTGAAATATAGATTTTTGATACATCACCGCCATAGTGTTCTATATGACGAAATACCCAAGCAATACTTGCTGCGGCATCGTCCAAAATTTCAGAAACGGAAACCTTTGGAGATAATCGATAATTCACATCAACAACAGCAACTTCTTTGTTTTTAAAATAGTCCACAGTCGATTTATTTCCTCCAGTAAGACTACCACCATGGAAGTATATTAAAGTGGGAAATTCGGAAATGTGGATTGGATAATATAAATCTAAAAAACATCTTTCTTTCATGTAGGAATCAGTAGTGATTGAATCACTTGTTCTGTATGGGATGTCGATGATGTGTCGGTAATTTTTGATTTCATCGGATTGACTCAATCCACTAAAACAACAAAAGCAAATCCAAAGGAAACTCCATTTTTTGTAATGCATCATTTAAGTATATTGCCTCGATTTATGTTTCGTAGAGACCTCAAAAAAGAAAGTAAAGGATGATCATATTCATTAATTACTGAATTCATCATTGGGGTTGCTAAGGTACCGAAACCAATAAATGATTATGGAACAAATTTTTTCCGATAGGGAATCTTAAGATTAAAGTCTAAGAATTTTATTGAAAGGAAATGAATTAATGGTATGTGATGTAGGGATTGAAATGTTCAGTTCCATTACATTTGGTTAGCAAAAACACATCGAAACAAAAAAGAATAATATTGAAAAACTTTATTTTTTTTGGCAAACCAGGAGCAGGAAAAGGCACGCAAGCTCAGCGTATCAAGCAAAAATATGGACTGATTCATATTTCAACGGGGGATTTATTTCGAAAGCATATTTCCAATAAAACGACGCTTGGAAAATCCGTACAAGCGTATTTGGATCGGGGAGATCTCGTTCCTGATCAGGTCACCATTGATATGCTTGAAAATGAATTTCAAAATATTGAAAATCCCAAGGGATACATATTGGATGGTTTTCCAAGAACGGTAGGCCAAGCCGAAAGTTTGGAGCAGTTCTTTCATCGACTAAAATTAAAACTCAAAGGTGTTATTTCCATTGAAGTGGATCAACAACTTTTGATTGAGCGATTGTTGAATCGAGGAAAAATTTCGAGAAGAACGGATGATTTGGATATCAGAAAGATTAACAATCGATTTCAAGAATATGACCAAAAGACAAATCCTCTGATTGAATTTTACCAAACTCGAAAACTTTTTTATTCAGTCAATGGTCACGGTACGATTGAAGAAATCTCACAACGATTGTATCAATTGATTGACCGGCTCTCATCAACATGACCAAAGGTAACTTTGTGGATTATGTACACATCAGCGTGCAATCAGGAAATGGCGGCAATGGATCGACTCATTTTCGAAGAGAAAAATTTGTGCCTAAAGGAGGCCCTGATGGTGGCGATGGGGGACGTGGAGGTCATGTATTGATCCAAGCGAACAAACAGATATGGACGCTTTATCCCTTTAAATTCAAAAGGCATTTTAAAGCCCAGCATGGAGCACATGGTTCCGAAAAAAAGAAATCAGGCCAACGAGGTCAGGATCTTTTAATCGATGTTCCGATGGGTACGATTGTAAAGGATAAAGATAATGGTCAAACGATTTTTGATATATCTGGTGAAAATCAGTCTGAAATTTTAGCTTTAGGAGGTCGAGGTGGTCAAGGAAATTGGCACTTTCGATCATCAGTCAACCAATCACCAAAATATGCACAACAAGGAGAAAAAGGTCAAGAAAAGCAATACATATTGGAACTTAAAGTATTGGCTGATGTTGGCCTTGTTGGACTTCCCAATGCCGGAAAATCAACCCTTTTGGCCAAACTCACCAAAGCAAAGCCCAAAATCGCTGATTATGAGTTTACGACTTTAAAACCTAATTTAGGAATTGTACCTTATCAAGAGCATTTATCATTTGTGATGGCTGATATTCCTGGTATCATACAAGGGGCATCAAAAGGAAAAGGGTTAGGACATCATTTTTTGAGACATATTGAACGAAATTCTGTTTTGTTATACATGATTTCTCTAGAGTCACAAAACGTATGGCAAGTCTTTCGACAACTTTCTGATGAATTAAAACAGTACAACAAAGAACTGACTGACAAATTGAAAGTTTTAGTACTAACTAAATCAGATTTATTCAATCCTCAAGAATCTCACAAAATTCATCAATCTTTCAAATCACAGTTTCCGAACATCCCATCGCTCGTCATCAGTAGTCATACAAATTATAATTTGCAACGATTAAAAGAGACACTGTGGCAATTATTGCAGTCTTCTCAACTTAAACAAGTTCATCGATAATAAAGAATTGGATCATGGCAAAAGAATCGGATGATATGTTCATCCTCTGTATTTATTTAACTTCATAATCGAAAATCAATGAGTTTACAAACCGCTCAAAATCAAGTCCATCAATGGATCAAAAAGCATGGTGTTCGTTACTTTAATGAACTAACCAACATGGCTCAATTAACGGAGGAAGTAGGAGAAGTAGCGCGCATCATCGCTAGAAGATATGGCGAACAATCTGAAAAAAAATCCGATCAAAATCTTGATTTAGGCCAAGAACTAGCTGATGTTGTTTTTGTTGTGTTGTGTTTGGCTAATCAAACGGGCATTAACTTGGAAGAAAAATTCCAAGAAAAATTAAAAATCAAGTCCATCAGAGATCACATGAGACATCAATCAAATCAAAAACTTAAAAGATAGATATGGATTTAAGCATCTCATTTCCTAAAGGAAAACCAATCAATGGAGAGGTGAGTATTACTGGTTCCAAAAGTCAGTCAAACCGACTATTAGTACTCCAAAAGCTTTTTGATTTGGATGTAAGATTGGAAAATACTTCTACTTCGGATGATACCAAAGTATTGATTCAAGCACTGAAAAGTACTTCTGGAATTGTTGATGTTCACCATGCGGGAACTTCCATGAGATTTCTGACATCGTATTTTGCATTAAAAGCCAACGATCGTATCGTTCTCACTGGTTCTAGACGGATGCAGGAACGCCCGATTGGTATATTGGTTGAGGCCCTAAAATCGATGGGAGCCAAGATAACGTATCAACATAAAAAAGGATACCCACCTCTTGAAATCAGATCTGTTGAAGCATTGCATTCAAGGGTCCGTTTACAAGCCAATACTTCGAGTCAATACATTACTTCATTGATGCTTATTGGTGGTTATTTAACTGATGGATTGAAAATTGAATTAGAGGGACCAATTACATCGAGACCCTATATTGAATTAACCCAAAACACTTTGAAAAGCATTGGTGTCAATTCTTCTTTTCGAAATAAGATCATTAAAATTTCACCATTCAGCAAACGGAATGTCAACACGTTGATGGTTGAATCAGATTGGAGTTCAGCCTCTTATCATTACAGTTTGATGGCATTAAGCAAAAAATTAAATTCTCGCTTGGTGTTATCTTCTTTTCTTAAAAACAGTCCCCAAGGGGATTCACAAGTAGCAAAAATATATTTTCAATTGGGCGTTATGACGACTTTTGATTCAAACGGTCAGATTGTGTTGTCTAAGAAAACGATTAATGGCCTTCAAAATAGCACCATTAAATTAAATCTATCAGATACTCCAGATTTGGCTCAAACCATAACCGTAACTTGTTTTGGACTCAAACTAGGTTGTACTCTCTATGGATTGCATACATTGAAAATTAAAGAAACCAATCGATTAAGAGCACTCGAAAAAGAACTCACAAAGCTTGGGGCTCAAATTCAAATCAGTGATGATTCCCTAACACTAATGCCAAGAAATAAACCAATCAATCCACATGTTGCGATTGATACCTATGATGACCATCGGATGGCAATGGCTTTTGCCCCTTTGGGAATATTAGTTCCAATCACCATTAAAGATTCCAATGTTGTGTCTAAATCATATCCACAGTACTGGGATGATCTCAAAGAGCTTCAATTCGAAATTTTCTAGTCGAAACAAAAACCTCTCGACTGCAAGTGTTTAAGTTAGTATATTCGCACGCCCGAGTCCGTTATGAAAAAACTATCCAAATACATTTATGATTTGCCTCAAGAATTAGTGGCTCAATATCCCTCTAATTTTAGGGATCAATCAAAACTTTTGGTATACCATAAAAAAACAAAAAAGATAGAACATAAAATATTTTCTGATTTAATCAATTACTTCGATGAAGACGATGTACTCATCAGAAATGACACAAAAGTATTTGCTGCCGAATTGATCGCTGAAAAAGAAAAAACTGGAGCAAAAATTCAAGTAACTCTTTTACGAGAATTGAACAAAGAGCAGAAGCTTTGGGATATTTTAGTTGACCCTGCCCGAAAAATTCGAATTGGAAACAAACTTTATTTCAACAAAGATGATGTGAGTCTGGAGGCAGAAGTGATCGATAACACGACTTCGAGAGGCAGAACGCTTCGATTTTTATTTGCTGGAGAATATGAAGAGTATAGAAAAAAAATAGAGATTTTGGGAAGAGTACCACTTCCGAATTACATCAAAAGAGAGTCCGATGATGTCGATAAAGAGCGGTATCAAACCATTTATGCCAAACATCCTGGCGCTGTTGCAGCACCCACCGCTGGGTTGCATTTTTCAAAACAATTATTAAAACGATTGGAAATTAAGGGAGTCAAAATAGCAGATATGACCTTGCACATTAGCCAAGGGACGTTTCGTCCTGTGGATGTTGAAGATTTATCGAAACACAAAATGGACTCTGAAGAAGTCACCATTAGTCAAGAAACAGCTGATATGGTTAATGATGCCAAAAGCAATAAAAAAAGAGTCTGTTCTATCGGAACCACAGTCATGCGCGGATTGGAATCATCTGTTTCGACTTCTGGAACGCTCAATGCCTACCAAGGATGGACCAATAAATTCATCTATCCACCGTATACTTTTTCGATTGCCGATTCACTCGTTACTAACTTTCATAGACCAAAATCAACTATTTTAATGATGGTTGCCGCATTTATTGGTTATGAAGAAACCATGAATCTCTATGAGATCGCCAAAAAAGAAAGATATCGATTTAATTCATACGGCGATGCGATGCTCATTATTTAAATTTTTTCTGATTTCATTTCTCGCACCCACTTCAGTGGATTGTTGTTGAGTCATATAAATTTGCTTCAAAGCAGAGAGAGACTATTAAAGTCAAGTAGTTGATATGAGTGGTGTTGTATTAGATTCCATCAATCGCTCAATAGGGTTCATGGAGATTGGAGGATATGAAAACACATCACTTAAGAAGATGTCTCATGATGACTAGAAGTTTGTTTGAATCAAAAAAGAAAATTTGAAAAGCCAAAAACCAAATATTAGAGGGCTATCCAATACTGAATTAGAAAGATTTTTACAATCAATCGATCAGCCTTCTTTTCGTACGTTACAAATTCAGCAATGGCTTTGGCAACAAAATATTGATTCTTTTAATCAAATGACCAATCTTCCCTATGCCTTGAGAACCAAATTGCAAGACCATTTCGAATTACGTAATATTCATATCCACCAATGTCAATTCAGTCAGGATCAAACCATAAAATTTGCTTTTCAATTAATCGATCAACATTTGATAGAATCAGTGTTGATTCCTACGGAAAATAGAGTGACTGTATGTATTTCCTCACAAGTGGGATGTAGTTTGGATTGTCAGTTTTGTGCAACTGCTCAAATGAAACGCATTAGAAATCTCTATTGGTGGGAAATATACCAACAAGTACAACTTCTTCAATTAAAAAGCATTCAATATTTCCAAAAACCGATTACCAATGTGGTTTTTATGGGAATGGGAGAGCCATTGATGAATTTCAATAATGTGGTTAAGAGTCTTCGTTTGATGACTTCTGATGTTGGTTTGAATATGTCTTCTCAGCGTTTTACGGTATCGACATCAGGGATATCGAAATTAATTTACAAACTAGCAGATGAATGTTTGGGTGTCAATCTAGCTGTTTCGTTGCATACTGCAAACCAAGAAATTCGAAAAAAGATCATGCCTTTTTCGTCCAAGTTTCCCTTAGATGAATTGCTTGATTCACTGATTTATTGGTATCAAAAGACAAAAATTAAAATAATGTTTGAATATTTGGTATTAAAAGAAGTCAATGATACCGTTGAAGATATCAATCAATTGGTACTCTTTTGTCAGAAAGTACCTTGTAAAGTCAATTTTATTGAATACAATTCAATAGAAGGTCAAGGATTTGAACAAGCGGAAACCTCCGTGATTAGTCAATATCAAAAAATACTCTCACAACATCATATTCATTCAACGATTCGTCGATCAAGGGGAGGAGATATCGATGCAGCTTGTGGACAACTAGCCAATAAATGGAATGTTGCTGTTTAGATGAAAACTGTCGAAAAAATCAAACAACCCATTTATCAGGAAATGAAGCAATTCGAGCAGAGTTTTTATCGCTCGATGAAATCGAATGTATCTTTATTAGACCGTATTGTTTATTTTATTGTCAATCGAAAAGGAAAGCAAATGCGTCCGATGTTGACACTATTAACAGCTAAAATGATGGGCAATGGTCAGATCAATGACAGAACCTATTTGGGAGCATCAGTGGTCGAATTAATCCATACAGCAACTTTGGTTCATGACGATGTGATTGATAACAGTCAAATCAGAAGAAACTTTTATTCATTAAATGCCCTTTGGAAAAATAAAATTGCCGTTTTGGTTGGTGATTATTTGCTCTCTCGGGGTATTTTGAGTTGTACTGAAACCAAAAATTTTGACTTATTGGATACCATTTCGACAGCTATGAAAGAAATGGCAGAAGGAGAATTACTGCAATTAGAAAAAAGCCGAACTTTTAATATTCAAGAAGGGGATTATTATCAAATTATTCGACAAAAAACAGCTGCATTATTATCGGCTTGTTGTGCCATGGGGGCATTGAGTGTTCATGCCAAAGAAAAAGATGTCAAGCTAATGCAAGCTTTTGGCATTAATGTTGGCATGAGTTTTCAAATCAAAGATGATTTGTTTGATTACGGCCCACGAAAAATTGGAAAACCTAGGGGAATCGATATTAGAGAAAAGAAGATGACTTTGCCATTAATTTATACTATTTCAAATGCATCGAAAAAGAATAAAAAGTGGTTGATTCATGCCATAAAAAATCATAGCAAAAAACCCAAAGTTGTCAAACAAATTATTCAATTAGTTAAAGAAAGTGGCGGCATCCAATACACCATCAAAAAGATGAATCAATATAGAGATGAAGCGGAGAATATTTTGATGACTTATCCTAAAAATAAATATCGAGATGCATTGGAGCTCATGTTGCACTATGTCATCGACCGTCGATTTTGAAAGCTCTCTAGCGCATACAGATTGGTGAAAATCATCGGATGGTTATGAAGTGAGGGAACAAAATCCTAGCATTTGACGCTTCCAGGAGAATCAAAAGGCTATTTCTATTTTTTATGTGATGGCTATCGAAAAAGATAAAATCATATAAATTATCTACAAAACAGCCTCATGGTATGTACTTTATGTGATAAAATTTATAACCTTAAAAATAAAAGACTTCACTAATGAGAGATCGAGGAGAGCCGAATTTTTTCATGGGCGTCAAGAGCAGTTAGAAGCTTTTGATCAATTAGTTGTGAAGGTGGAAAGAGAAAAATCAGGAATGATTTTTTTAGTACAAGGGGCTCTAGGCGTTGGGAAAACAGCTTTTTTAGAGGAATGCGAAAAGAGAATCAGTAAAGAAACGTGGGACGTTGTTTGGTGTGATTCTGATGTACTGTGGGATGTTCATGAACTGCGAAAATCATTAAGACGTGGCGATCAAATTCAACTTGTCAAATCGTTCCTTCAATTAGGAATTGAAAATTTAATTAAAATAGGAGCCTCTTTCCAATTAGCGGATCGAACCATCATTGGAAGCATTCATCAAAGAAGAAAAAAAAGAGGGTTCATGTTCGTCATTGATGAAATTCAAGATTGAGGAAAAAAAGCATCACCCCCAGACAAAGCGGCACAGAGAAGAGTTCGAAACACGTGATACCAGATGCACCATTGGCGAATGAAAACCCCCTTGATTCTTTTAGTCGGCGGACTCGGCATATCCAAAAGTGTGTTGAAGCAATATGGTATTTCGAGATTGAATAATGATTGTGATTTTAACCTTGGTGCATTGGATAAAAAATCTGAAAGGAAAATTCTCAAAAAGTATATGACGAAAAAGGGAGGGATTCATGAAAAGAATCCAAGTTTCAATCATTGGATCCATACCATGGTCACGGAAACGCAAGGCTGGCCTCATCATAGCACCAATTATGGAAATGTTTTGTCTGAATATTTAAATGAAGGCAACAAGGTGTTAGATGATAAAGGATTGAAATTCATTGTAAAACAAGGGATAAAAAAACGATTCAAGTATGATCAAAGAAGGGTCGAAGATTTCGATATTGAAGAAAGAAGATTCATCGCCTCTTTATTACTGAAAAAGAAATCGCAACGATCAAAAAATGACATCATATCCTTTTTTCAAAATACATTGAACCGTCAACAATCAAAAGAGCTTTTTGATATGGCATTAGAAAAAGGAGTGTTTCATCAAAAAGAAGAAGGTGCATATGTTGTGCCAATCCCATCGATGCAAACTTGGATATTGGATAGATTTGGTGATAGAGATGGGGATGAGAATCGGCCAAAAATTAAAAAATCCGTATTAGATTCAAAATAAGAACTCAAAAATCAATTTATAGGATCATTAATGAAACAAAAAAACCATGAGTAGGGGAATCTCGTGGAATACGACAATCGAATGAATCATAGAAGTATAAGGTGTTGTTTTTTAGTTGAGGATGATATCGATGAGTACACCTAAAGACCTTTGGCAATTTGCCACATAAATCCCCAAATCTTTGGTAATTTCGTTTTATTCAAACAATACAACCCAAATTGTTTATTTATCCCTATGATTAAAAGAGAAACCATTCAGGCAGTCTATCAAGCAGCAAATGTTGTTGATGTTATTCAAGATTTTGTTCAATTAAAAAGAATTGGAGCAAATTATAAAACGTTGAGTCCCTTTACCAATGAAAAGACACCCAGTTTTGTTGTGTCACCTCAAAAAAATATTTGGAAATGTTTTAGTACAAATAAAGGGGGTGATGCTATTAAATTTTTACAAGAATATGAGCGACTTTCTTGGCCAGATGCCATTAAATATGTAGCTAAAAAATACAACATAACCATTCAATACGAAAAGAGTTCTCAAGAAGAGAAAGAAAAAGCCGATAAAAGAGAGCAACTTTTTCACGCCTTAGATTTTTACAAATCCCTTTTTGTAAAAAATCTATGGAATCCTCATATGAATGCTATTCCGATGAATTACCTACGCTCTCGTGGATTTGATGATCAAACCATCAAAGCATTTGGGTTAGGCTACGCTCGACAATCTCGACAAGATCAATACAATCAAGCAATCAAAAGCGGTATCAAGGACGAAATACTCAAGGAACTAGGCCTCGTCTTTATCACCGACATTGGTCAAACAATCGATCGATTTCGAGATCGAATCATCTTTCCCGTTTTTTCACTGTCTGGCCGGACAACGGGATTTGGAGGTCGAGTTATTGAATCAAAAGGCTCCATTGCCAAATATCTAAATTCTTCTGAAAGCGAAGTTTATCAGAAGAGTAAACTCCTTTATGGTTTGTTTCAGGCCCGTCAAGAAATCAGAATGAAGGATGCCTGTCATATTGTTGAAGGATATACAGATGTGATTAAAATGTATCAAAAGGGGATTAAAAATGTGGTTGCATCCGCAGGAACAGCTTTAACCAAGGAACAAGTTCGACTCATTGGCAACAACACCAAAAATATCATTCTTTTATTTGATAGTGATGCTGCGGGGCAATCAGCAGCTCTCCGTAGCATCAATTTGATTTTGGAACAGGGATTAAATGTTAAAGTTTGTGCGTTACCTAAGGGAGAAGACCCCGATAGCTTTTCAATAAAAAACACATTAGAAGATATCCAAGAATATTTGGAGGCACAGTCCGAAGATTTTATAGAATTTAAAGCCAATCAATTAGGAATTGCAGAATCTGATAATCCGACTGAAAAAGCAGAAGTCATCAACCAAATCATAGCATCTATAGCCGTCATCCCAAATCTTATCGAACGGGAATTTTATATCAAGAAAGCGGCTAAATCTTTTCAGCTTGATGAAAGAAATTTATTCGATGCAATGGCTCAAGAAATTTCAAAAAAACAAAGATTCGAATCTAGAAAATTTACATCTCCAATATTAAAAACTGTTGAACCAACACCCCAAAAACATAAAGAGGTCAAAACTCAACAAAGTGATCAATTGAAAAAGAGTTTAGAGGAACTATTGGAAGATCTAGTTTTGTATGCTACAAGAGAAATCACAATTGATGAAACCACAAAATCAACTGAAAACTTCCAATATACTTTGACAAAACGAAAGGTAAAGGTTTTTGAAAAGATTGAAAGTTTATTTCAAGAGGAGAATCTCTTCTATGAAAGCGAGGTAGATCAAAAACTATTTGAATTATTAATTCACCAATGCAAAACTCAAGGGACCCTTGATGAACAATTTTTTTGCATGATTGGTTCTAAAAACCCTGATTTCACGACTCGGGTGAGTCATTTCACAATGAAATATGAAGCATATCCTTTAAGTCAGTGGGAAAATCAAAATATTGCCGTTCCTACAATAGATCAAGGTGCTGAAGAAAAAATCAATGATGACCTATTGAACTTGGAAAAACTATTAGTGGAGCAGAAGATTGAATCTTTGGAGGAAAAATTCAAGCAGTTGGATAAAAAAGGAGTCTTTCAATCAAAAGAAGGAAATGAGTTGCTTCGACAGATTGTGGAATACAACGATATGAAATCCCTCATATCAGAAAGGTTAGAGCGTATTGTATGATGGTCTCAATTGAATAGTTTTTTTGGAATATGACAGACGGGTATAGGAGACATTTTATGTCGATTCTGGTTGTGAAAGTGTTGATAGGTCGTTAAAACGCTTTTTCTTTCATTAGAAAGTTTATGTTGATCTAGAGAGTTCTCCGATTGGTACATTGCCCATTCTAATGCATCGTAAGTTACTCCTAACTGATCTTGATCTGTTCGTTGATCAGACCAAAGACCATCAGTTGGTTGAGCTTGTAGAATGGATGAATTAATTCCCAAATGGGAAGCTAGTTGGTAAACATGAGATTTAAGTAAATCAGCTATGGGACTGATATCGACCCCTCCGTCTCCGTATTTTGTAAAAAACCCGACTCCAAAATCTTCAACCTTATTACCCGTACCAACTACTAGATATTGTTCGGCGGTAGCAAAATAGTACAGAGTCACCATGCGCAGTCTTGAACGAGAATTTGCAAGAGATAAATTGATGTGTTTCGAATCGATTTGGTATTCCGACATCTTATCAACAAAGGAATCAAACACGGGAGTTAGATTGACGGACTTACCGTCAACATTTGAATATTTTGATTCCAGCCAAGTAATATGTTCCAAAGCTCTATGGACCTGTTTTTTTTCTTGGTGGATATTCATTTCCAAACAAAGAGTTTTATATCCTGTTAGGGCGCAAAGAGTGGAGGTTAAAGCTGAATCAATGCCTCCAGAAATACCGATAACAAAACCGTTCAGACGGGATTGATGGATATAAAGTTTTAACCAATCAACTATATGGTCGATAACCTTTTGTGGAGAACTAACTTGAGGTATTTTGGAATCATTCATAGTTTATTAGATTTAACACTTCTAAAATGAAAACTGAATTGCAAAAAGCAATCTTATTTTATCGAGATTATGTGATTTTGAGTTTTTTCTTAGGTGTGGTTTGTTTTAGTTGCCAAAGTAGAAAAGAAAGAATTATAAATCAAATTGAAGTTCCTTTTGAGTTGATTCGTTTTGATCAAAAGTTTAGAGACACTACCAATTTTTCTATAGAAACACTCAAACAGCAATATCCTTATTTATTTCATGTCTCTGTTTCCGATTCTATTTGGGAAGCCAAAAGAACTGACGAATGGTTTCTCAAACATCAAAGTCAAGTCAATCAAATCTACCAGCAAACGAATGACATTGAAAAAGAACTAAGGAGTTTGTTTCAACACATCAAATACTTTTTTCCAAAAACTCAAATACCTTCAAAGGTTATTGGATTGACAAATGAAGTCGATTATGAAACGAAAGTAGTTTATTTGGACTCGATTGTGTTGATTGCCTTAGATTCCTTTTTGGGACATGAAAATGAACTATACCAAGGAATCCACAACTACATGAGGCCTTTTATGTCTCAAGAATACTTGGTTTCATCTGTGGCTAAAGAGATTGCCAATAAAATGGTTAAACCGATTCAATCTAGAAATTTCATATCAAAAATGATTCATCGTGGAAAAGTGTTGCATGTAATGGAAACATTATTACCAAAAAAACCATTAAAAATCCTTTTCGAATATACCGATGAACAATATCAGTGGGCAAAGCAGTATGAAAAATTAAGCTGGTATTATTTTATTGAAAAGAAACTTTTGTATCGTACAGATATGGATTTATCCAAACGATTTTTACATAATGCACCGTATTCAAAATTTTATTTGGAAATCGATTCCGATTCTTCACCTCGTATTGGAGAATACCTTGGATATCAAATTGTTAAATCTTTCATTAGAAAATTTCCTGAAACAACACTTGGTGAGATTATCGAAATGAAGGAAGAAGAATTGTTTATCTTGTCCAATTATAAACCTCCAAGGTAATGTCAAAAGAGTCCAAACACCAAATTAAAATTTCAGTCACTTTGGATGAAAATAAAATCCCATCAAAAATTCAATTGGATTCACCTGAAGATGGTTTTGAAAAATGCAATACTCCTGCCATGTTACTGTCTTTGTGGGATAGAGATAATTTAGAAACCCTAAAAATAGATTTATGGATCAAACAAATGTCGGTTGATGAAATGAAGTTTTTTATTCATCAAACTTTGGATGCTTTGGGGGATACATATACAAGATCGACAAGTGATGAAGAAATGGGTGCTATTTTAAAAGAGTTCAGTCGATATTTTGCCAAGAAATTAAAATTATACGAACAAAAATAATTTGATATTGGTGATTGGAATTTGGGTCTAGTCACCAATCGAGAGTGATGTTTTACCAAGTCGGTGCATTCAATCAAGACTTTAATCATAGAGATGGGAGTAATATTGCAGATGTGAAGGTGATGTTTTATTAAATTACATCGTTGAATCAATTCATTGGGGAATGGGATGTTGGTAGCGTGATTGATATGAATTTCTTAACTAGGACGTTCAACTGACCTCTGAATTCATATGGAAAAACGTCAATGGATTTCTTTGGGCGTGGCAGAAGTTTTTTGCAACATCGACAATGCCATGGGAGACCATCGCATCTTCGGAGCCATCGAAAAACTGCTCAAACCGTTTTGACAATAGCGGTGTATTATCGGTCTAGTGGTGAAGTGTCCAAATTCATTACTCTGAAAGGAGGCAAACCCAAGATCGATCCAAAGGCGATGGATAAAGACAAGCACGATGATGAATTTCATGGCTTATGGAGATTGCTTCAAAAGGAAAAAGCCTTCCATATCATTCATCATGACGGTGATTGATGGCGGATCGAACACCGTTTTCGGGGGATGAAGTCCGAATCAAAGTGCCGTCCGATGTTTCATTGGAAGCCATGAAGAATCAAGGCTCATTTGGCGATTGGTTCTATGGTTTTTGCCTTGACGCGGGTCTTGAGATATCCAACCAATCAAAAATCAAAGCAACTTTTTTCAGATGAGCTAATCATGACGCTTTAAACAAAGGTTCACGTATCTGTGGTGTGAGGCCATCACAGTCAACGACCTTTTTTATGGCCGTTAAGACGCGATGAATGGCAAGAACTTATTGATTTAAGTCTTGGCATCTGCTAAAAACAATCAATAGTTTAAGTAAACAAGATAAAGCCAAAACGGCCTGAGTTAGAGAAAAATGACAAAACTGAAAAAAAGCCTATGGATAATCAATCAGTGATGCACGGAAAACGTCGAAGTCAAGAATGGATGTTCCACTTCTAGTTGGAATATGATTATGAATTGGTTATTCATTAGTACTTTAGCGTGGAACTGAAAAAAGTAAGTAACTTGCTCTCTTGATTTGTAAAACAACATGGTTGAAATTCTCATTTTTGGAGCGGCAGTCTTATTTATACTTCTTGGATTGGCTGGAAGTGTCTTGCCGATTATCCCCGGTCCATTATCATCATGGGTTGGAATTCTGTTGCTTCACTTGACTCAAGGCGTTCCTTTTGATTGGACGATAGTTCTTGTTGCTGGAGGAGCCGCTGTTTTGATATTCGTTCTTGACTTGGTCATGCCTGTGTTGGGTACAAAGAAGTATGGGGGAT
The DNA here is from genome assembly GCA_026710085.1 of Flavobacteriaceae bacterium. Classification (GTDB taxonomy): domain Bacteria; phylum Bacteroidota; class Bacteroidia; order Flavobacteriales; family Flavobacteriaceae; genus Bin25. The sequence goes on from JAPORT010000088.1 coordinate 32,035, forward strand.
CTAAAGCATCGATTCGAGGCTGTACTATTGGTATTATTCTCGGAATCATTGTATTGGGACCTCTTGGTTTGATTGTTGGTCCTTTTCTAGGGGCGCTAGTGGGAGAATTGATTGCAAAAGGATTCAAAAAATCTGGCTCTTCTTCGATTAAAGTAGGTTTCGGAGCGTTGGTAGGGTTTGTTGTTGGAACTTTTTTTAAAGTCCTTTTTTGCTTGGGGTTATTGATGTTCTTTATCACCATTTCGGTTAAAAATTGGCATACATTGTTCTAAAAACTTCATTTTTGGTAACTTTGCGTGGTCGTGGAATTGTTTTTGATATCAATTGTTTTGATTGGGTTGGCTTTCGGAGGAATAGCCATCAAAATATGGGCAACCAAAAATGGACGCTTCAGCGGTACTTGTGCAAGTCAAAGTCCTTTTCTCAATAAAGCTGGACAATCATGTGGTTTTTGTGGAAAAAGACCTGATCAAACGGAGTGTCAAAAACCAACTCTCAACTAATTTTTTTCTTCTGAAATCTCAAATGGATACTTTGTCCATAGAGGACTTGGTACATCTTGGAAAAAAGAAAGAGCAGAAAGCCTACCACGAATTATTTCGAAGGTTTTGGAAGCCCATTTATCATTTTTTGCTCAAACGAACTAATGACGAGCATGATGCTGAACTGCTTTCAATTGAAGTCTTTACCAAAGCGTTTGATAAACTATCTTCATTTAATTTAAACTATCAGTTCGAGAATTGGCTGTTTACGATCGCTAAAAATCACCATATTGATCATACGCGTAAAGTTGGGAAACAACAAGATTTGCATACTGATATAACATCCCAGCAATTATTTAATGTCCCGAGTGAAGTTCCTACTATTGAAGACGATTTAATCCAAAAAGAAAAATTGGCTTTGGTATTGAGTCATTTGGACAAACTCAAAGAAGATCAGCGAGCATTAATGGAAGCCTTTTACATTGATGACCATTCATTGAAACAAGTATCCGAAAAGTTTAATTTGCCAATCAATACGGTTAAAGTTAAAATTTTTCGTTCGAGAAAGCGATTGTTACAATTATTAAAGAATGTCGCGGATTAGTATTGCAAAATTAGGCCCTGGTTTGCTCTTTGCTGGATGTGCTGTTGGAGTATCACATTTAGTACAATCCACTCGAGCGGGCGCAGATTTTGGATGGGGACTCATCTGGGCTTTACTGTTAATTAATTTATTCAAATATCCCTTTTTTCAATATGGTCCTCGATATGCATTATCAACAGGCGAATCTCTTTTGGATGGATACTATCGACTTGGAAAAGGTTATTTAATCTTGTATTTTATTTTGAATATCGTCATGATGTTTACTGTTCAGGCAGCAGTTACAGTTGTGACAGCAGGACTGGCAATCCAACTTTTTGGTAGCAGTAATGATATTGTTTTGTGGTGTATTCTGCTGATTGTGTTTTGTTCCATCATATTGGTATTAGGAAAATATAAGTTCCTAGACGGATTGATTAAAATAATTATGATTGTTTTGGCTGTTTGTTCTATTACAGCAGTGGTTGTTACTTTTGTTAAAGGAACTGCATCTCCTGATTTGACCATGACTCAAATCATGCCAAAAGGCTCTGAAGTACTTTTTTTATTGGCTTTTATGGGTTGGATGCCGGCTCATATGGATGGATCCGTCTGGTATTCAATGTGGGCTATCGAAAAATCAAAAAATCAGAAAGTCACTTATAAAGAATCTCTTTTTGATTTTAATGTAGGCTATTTGGCATCTGTGATTTTGGCTATATGCTTTTTAGCACTTGGTGCAATGGTCATGTTCGGATCGGGAGAAATATTTTCATCTCAAGGGGCTGAATTTGCTGGACAATTAATCAACCTTTACACCTCAACAATGGGGCGAATCTTTTTTGGTTTGATTGCCGTCGCTGCTTTTGCCACCATGTTGAGCACCACCATCACATGTCTTGATGCCTCACCTCGAGTGATGACAAGATCAGTAGAATTAATGGTTCCCCAATCTGCACTTGTTAAAAGAAAAAATAGTGATAAAAAACTCTATGGTATTTGGATGATTCTCTTGGCAGTTGGCACATCGATTATTTTTTTATCATTTCTCTCAGAAATGGGAACACTTGTGCGTCTCGCTACGGTTCTTTCATTTATATCGGCTCCCATTTATGCCACCTTGAATTTAGCCGTCGTGACTAGTAAACACATGCCAAAAGAAAGAAGACCTTCTCCAACTCTAAAATTAATCAGTATTTTGGGCATTGTCTTTTTGCTCGGATTCACGGGTTATTTTGTATCCACTTTGTTTTAGTGCCCTCCAAATAATTCATGCTGTTGTAATTTTGCATGTAGTTTCGAATGTCCTCTCAAACCATGCATCAACCAACCGAATCGGTTTCAACTTGGAAAAGTATAAAACCAATTCAAAAGACTTTCTCACCTTCGAAAAATGGACAACTAACAAAAAAAAGAAAGCCACCATGGATCCGAGCAAAACTGCCCATAGGTCAAAAATATAAAGATTTAAGGCATTTGGTTGATAAGTATAAGCTACATACCATTTGTACTTCTGGAAGCTGTCCTAATATTGGAGAATGCTGGACAGAGGGAACGGCCACTTTTATGATTTTAGGCAATATATGCACCCGTTCGTGTGGCTTTTGTGGTGTGCAAACTGGTCGTCCAAGACCTGTAAGTTGGGACGAACCTGAAAAAGTAGCTTATTCGATCCATTTGATGGGTATCAAGCACGCTGTGATTACATCAGTAGACCGTGATGATTTAAAGGACAAAGGATCGATTTTATGGGCTGAAACTGTCAAAGCCATTCGACGTATCAGTCCCATCACCACATTAGAAACACTTATTCCAGATTTTCAAGGAATCGAACCATGTTTGGATCGAATGCTTCAAGTGGCTCCTGAGGTCATTTCTCATAATATCGAAACGGTGCGTCGTTTGACGAGACAAGTTCGAGTCCAAGCCAAATATGATACTTCATTGGGCGTCCTGAAATATTTAAAAGAAAATGGAGCCAAAAGAACGAAATCGGGCATCATGTTAGGATTAGGTGAATTAGAACATGAAGTCTTTGAAGCCATCCAAGACTTGCATTCCGTTGGTGTTGATGTGGTTACCATTGGACAATATTTACAACCTAGTCAAAGAAATTTAGAAGTATCAGCCTTTATTCCACCAGAGCAGTTCGATAAATATCGAGAATTTGCATTAGATCTTGGTTTCAGACATGTTGAAAGTGGACCCTTAGTCCGATCTTCCTACAAAGCACACAAACACATTGACTAGTCGTTTGGTATGGAGAGTTGATTCAAAAAGTCTGATGCATCTTTAGTGCTGAAGAACTCTAGTCTTACAGGTAAGTAAAAAACTTTGTTTGGATTAAGGACTTGAATCAACTTATAAAAATCTTTCTCAGTAGTGACAATGGATTCATTTTCCAAAGAAATTTGGGAAAAATCACTTTTAGTGTAATGATGATGATCCGGAAATGGAAGGGGGGCTATTTGTAACTCAATACTTTTCAAATGTTCAATCAATGGATTAGGATCTACGATTCCAGTTATCAGTTTGATTTTTTGATGTTTCAAAGTTTCTAATGGATATGTTTTCTTTTGGTGGTCATAGACCTTGCTGGGATAAGAAAGTTTGGTGAAGTAAATCTTTTGATGTAATCGGGGCTTTATTTTTTTTAAAAAAAGTTTTTTAGTTTCTGTAGTTAATTGATTTGGACACTTCGTCACCAAGATGATATCGGCACGGTTTGAACCAATGGCGAATTCTCTGAGATTCCCAACTGGAAATATATAGTCCTTAAAGTATGGACGTTGAAAAGTGGTTGTTAGAATCAGTTTATTTGGTTTCACCCATCTGTGTTGAAATACATCGTCTAGTATGATGGTTTGGAGATTTGATTTTTCTAATTCACTGATTCCATTGGCGCGATTTTCACTAATAGCTACTGATATATTGGAATACTTAGAATGAAATTGAAACGGTTCATCGCCTATCGTTTGAGGGTTATCATTGGATTTTGCCAAAACATATCCTTTGGTAATGCGTTTGTAACCTCTACTCAATACACCAATGTTTTCTTTTTTATGTAATTGTTTTATGAGATAGTCCACGACGATTGATTTTCCAGTACCTCCCATGGAAAGATTCCCCACACCGATGAGTTTGACTGAGAATTTTTTCCTCTTGAAAATCTCCAAATCAAATAGAAAATTTCGGATGACTGTCATCAAACCATAGACCATGCTTATCGGAAATAGCAGCCATCGAAGTTTTGTCAACATTGCAGAGGCGTCTTAAAAAATTCAGTTCTCATGTTAATCAATACAAAACTAAAAAGGTTTCAACTTGAAAATTGAAATGCGAAATGATTTTACTTTTGTCCATAGAGTTTAATCCAACAACCGAAGGATTATTTTTCCCCAGCAACTCTAATAAATTAGTTCATTTGAAATATTTTCTTAACAGATATTCTAAGACATTCGGGATAAAAGAGGGGGTGTTATTTATGTTGGGGATATTTTTAGTGTTTTTTTCTTGCAGTGATGATGGCATCCCCGAGCTGCCAAGTCCTCCAATGGCCCTACCATCTCCATCCATTCCAATCAACTATATCATCACTACCCATGCGGAAGAAGGCGGTTCTATTTCAGCTAACCAAACCATTGAAAGCGGTAAAACCGTTTCGGTTACCGCCACTCCCAATGAACATTACCAATTCAAAGCATGGATGGGCGATTGTGGAACGTTTAGCAACGATGTCCTTGCCATCCGTTTTACGACTACCAGAAACTGCCAAATCACAGCGGTTTTTGAAAAAATAGTCTATACCATCAAGGCCACAGCCACCCAAGGCGGATCGGTTAGCGATTCGCCAGGGAATGATGTGGTGTATGGCCAAACCATCACGTTGGCAGCCATGGCAGAAGAAAACTATGTATTTGGTCAATGGAGAGTCGACCCAGATGCCGATTGTCCGACCCTTGAAGATACGACCAGCCCAGAAGTCACTTTCACGGTCGAAGGCCACTGCACACTCCAAGCGGTTTTTATGAAAGTCCCCCGAACCGTCACGACTTCTGTTGGCCAAGGAGGACGTATCACGCCAACCACCATCGTTGAACATGGTCAAGAAGTTAGCATTGTGGTGGAATTAGAGAAAGGCTATCAATTAAAAGAATGGACAGGGGATTGCGGTGAATTTAGTAACGAAACCTCCACCATCAGTTTTATAGTCCGTAAAGATTGCAAGATGGAAGCTATTTTAGAAAGAATCAATCCCCTTGAAGGAACGCCATTTTATTTTCATGACAATGGGATTACCGTGAAAAGTTACTCATGGGGCGAAAATTTGATAGGTGAAACTTGGAACATCAATTTTTTTGATGGAAAAGGAGTGGTTGAAGTTAAACTGGTCGATGAGGAGATGTTACGACAAATGGTCAATGATGGAGAGAATGTGGAAAATGTAGTGACCACCTTTATCACGAATATGGGTGAAGAAAGGGAAAATGGTAAACCAATGAAGTCCGGTTTGTTTCAAGATCAATTAGATTTTAATCAAGATATTAGCTCGTGGGATGTGAGTCATGTGACTAACATGAGATACATGTTTTATGATGCTAGGGTATTCAACCAAGACATTGGTTCATGGGATGTGGGTAATGTCTCTAATATGGGAGGAATGTTTGAAGGAGCTTCTTCATTTAACCAAGATATTGGTTCATGGGATGTCAATCGAGTATGGTATATGTTGGCTATGTTTTCTGGTGCTTCATCATTTAACCAAGATATTGGTTCATGGGATGTGAGTAATGTCTCTAATATGGGATGTATGTTTCAGGATGCCACTTCATTTAATCAAGATATTGGGGAGTGGAATGTGGGCCGTGTGACGGATATGGCAGGAATGTTTCGAGGGGCGACTTCATTTAATCAAGATATCGGTCAATGGAACTTCAATGATTTCGTTGACCGAACCGGTATGTTTCAAGGAGCTACTTCTTATGAAAACAATGTCGATTCGAACATATTCGAAGGAACCCTTTTGATGTTAGATGATAATGGCATGACCATTAAAGTAAGAGATGGTATCAAACCCGAAGAGGCCATTGGTCAATCCTTCCGATTGGAAATTGGAAGAGAATTCCAAAAAAAACAGGTCGATTTTCTCATCGTTGATGAAGCGATGCTCCGAGAAATGGTGACCAATCGTGATGAAAACATCGCTTATGCCGTCACCACGTTTGTCGAGGATATGAGTTCGTTATTTGCCAAGACCAAAACCTTTAATTCCCAAATCAGTTCATGGGATGCCACCAATGCAGAAGACCTCATTTGGCAGGGGGAGGGATGGCTGCCTGGAATTGGCTCATGGGATGTGAGCCATGTGACCGATATGCGTGCGATGTTTTATTATGCGACTCATTTTAATCAACCCATTGGGGCATGGGATACCAGCCATGTAACCAACATGAGTCAAATGTTTTATGCCGCTGAAAATTTCAATCAACCCATTGGAGCTTGGGATGTGAGCCGTGTGACTGATATGAACGCGATGTTTTATGAAGCAGGAAATTTCAATCAGAATATTGGTAGTTGGGATGTCAGTCAAGTCGCCGACATGTCAGGAATGTTTCGTTGGGCTACATCATTTAATCAGGATATCGGTTCATGGGATGTGAGCCTTGTCACGGATATGTGGAGCATGTTTCGGGATGCCCGTTCATTCAATCAAAACATTGGTGGTTGGGATGTGAGTGGTGTAACCAATATGAACTGGATATTTGGTGAAGCTCAATCATTCAATCAAGATATCGGTTCATGGGATGTATCAAAAGTGACTGATATGAGCTATATGTTTAGTAATGCCATATCTTTCAATCAAGATATTAGCTCATGGGATGTAAGTCATGTTATTAATAGGGAAGGTATGTTCGATGGAGCCTCGTCTTTCAATCTAGATTATGTGAGTACTTGGCCTGGACCAATCACTAAAGACGAAAATGATGCTGAACGAGAACCCGAATTGGATTGGGATACCTTTTTAGATAAAGATCCTATTTATTCTAAAATTGTATGGAATGATTTTGAATCTTATCTCAATGCTTTTATTAAAGATGCAGAAAGATATGGGCTTGATTTATCACATATTGATACCAAAGATTATGAATTTGAAGTGGTTGAAAATGCTTTTTATAGAGCATATGCATATCATATTTGTTCTGATAAGATAGGAGTTGGATTTAAAAAGGATTATTGGGAAAACGGATCAAGAAGAAGTTTATTGGGTACCATGTGGCATGAATTTGGCCATACTATGCTTGGATTAGGTCATCTCTGTCAATCTGGACACATCATGTCTGGAAGACATAACAATGATTGTCAGTTACCGTTAGAGGATACCGACAGGGATAAGCAACACCCTCGAGATAATGATGTTGAACACTGGCCAGATCGAGTCAAAGATATGTTCTTAGGAAATCATCAAGTCAAATATTCATGCCGAAATAGGAGAGGTGGTGATATGATCCATTGTGATTTAGATTCTCACAATCATGAATAAAATTCATAAACCATGTTCAGTATTTTATAACAAAAATAAGAAGGAATTAAATTTTCATTTAGTAATAGCCAAACAAAATTTATTATATCCATGTTTTTATGAATTAATATTCGACAAAAAGTATACAACTTTCTTGGAAATGTATACTGCCAATTGATTTTAATAAATCAATTTTGCATCATCATTAATACAATAGGAATCATGAGTAAAACCATTTTAATCACAGGGGCTAGTAGTGGCATTGGAAAAGCTACGGCTAAGCACTTCAATGGCAAAGACTGGAATGTCATTGCTAGCATGCGTTCTCCAGAAAAGGAACAAGAATTAAATCAGCTTGACCATGTTTTGGTCAGTCAATTAGATGTTACTCATCTAGATTCGATTGCTAAAACCATTGAACAGGGCATTGAAAAGTTTGGGAAAATTGATGTGCTTCTCAATAATGCCGGATATGGAGCCTATGGACCGCTTGAATCATTTCCGCGTGAAAATATCATCAAACAATTCAATACCAATGTGATTGGATTACTAGATGTCACAAGAGCGATACTGCCGCATTTAAGACAAAATAAATCTGGTCGGATCATCAATATTTCTTCAATTGGTGGAAAAATGACGTTTCCTTTAGGGAGCTTGTATCATGGAACCAAGTTTGCTGTTGAAGGTATTTCAGAATCTCTTTCATTTGAGCTAGAAGATTTGGGAATACAGGTCAAGATTGTGGAGCCCGGCATGATTGCAACGGATTTTAGTGGGCGATCATTTGATTTTCAGCACAAGGCTGAATTAACGGATTATCAACCCATCGTTGATGGTTTGATGAAAAGTATGGCTTCAAGTTCGGTTTCATCTTCTCCACCAGAATTAGTGGCCGAAGTGATCTACAAAGCGGCAACGGATGATTCCAATCAAATGCGTTATCGAGCTGGGGCAGATGCTGAGCAAATTTTAGATGCCCGAAAACAACTTAATGAAGATGACTTCATTCAAAATATTAAAAATCAATTTAAACTATAAAAAATGAAAACGTTTATGAAACTTTTTTTATCATTAGTGATTCTATCTACATTCCTTATCTCATGTAGCCAAGATGATGAATTCATGCCATGTTTGGCCAAAGCCGAGTCAGGTAATATCACAAGTCGTGCAGACGGATCTGCAGGGGTGTATACCTCTATTGTGATCAATGCTAGACCAGAACAAGTCTGGGAAGTATTGATCGACTTTAGTACAATGCCTAATTGGAGTTCTTCTTTTCAAGGACTACAAGGAGATATTTCTGACGGTGGACAAGCTAATGCTTTATTTTTAGTAGAAGGAAATCCAGTCCCATTCCCACATCGGTTAATTTGGGAAGAAGGAAAACGATTTGGTTGGTCGGATGAAATTTTATTTGCTCCAGGAGTGGTGGATTATCACCTTTATGTTGTTGAGCCATGTGGCGATCAAACACTATTCATACAAACGGATAATTTTACTGGAACAAACGAAATGTTTCCTCCACAGGCTTTAGCCACTATTCTTTTAGATGGATATCAAGCATTTAATCGAGAATTGAAGGCTGAAGTAGAAAAACGATTTACGAACCCTTAACATGAAAAAAGTATACTTTTTAATAAGCAGTTGCTTGCTATCAGTTCACGGACTGGTTTCACAAGACTTAGTATACCAAAATATAGAACATAGCAAAGATGCTGAACTCCTGTTTGAAACCTCATTGGAAATCACCCAAGTAGAATCTTTCGGCGTGAATCCAGCAGAAATCTTTACAACACCAAATCTCATTCCTCCTTTGGGACTGCGCATCAATACGAGTTATGAAGGTTCTACTGATGGCGATATCAGTGGACAATTGGCATTAACGGACTATGGGACCATCATGCCTTATGGTCTGTTAAAATTTGAAGGTTTGGGGAGCATCAAAACCCAAGATGGAGCCACCATTTCTATTCGAAGTAGAGGAGAAATTCAACCGACACAAGCTCTAATAGCTCCTTTTGGTGGAACGGCCCAGTTGGTGACACATCATCCCAATTACAAATACCTCAATGAATTATTCATCTATACTTCAGGTATGGTCGATCGATCAAAAAACACACTCATTCTGAAATTTTATGGGCTTGAAAATAATCCCTTTGGTGACCAGAATCCTTATGCCCGGAATTTAAACATCGATTATACGAACTTTCCTTTTGATGCCAAAGGCATAGAAGAAGACCCTAGAGCCACTTTGGTCTATGAAGTCAATGCCAATCCAACTGGAATTGAAACGTTTGGCGTGGATATCGATAAAGTATTTAGCGGTCAAGAAGAAACTCCAAAAAACGGACTTCGGATGGATGTCCCCTTTACCGGTACCGTATCTGGAGGAGAAATCGATGGCGTCATTTCCGGTGTTGATTATATCACGGTTTTACCTAATGGGAATACGGTGGTTGATGTTCATGGAATCATAGAAGCTGATTCAGGTGAAAAAATAGCTTTAAAAGTTGATGGGATCATGACTCCTACTGAAGAACAGGGTGTTTATGAGTTCTATGAAACATTGAATTTGCAAAGCACTTCAGAAAAATTCAACTACTTAAATAATCAATACTTTATTGGTATTGGAACGACTAATGAAATGGGATTGAATATCAATGTAAGAATCTATCGTTTTGATAAAAATCCGTTAACTATCAAGCCTCAAGTGGTTTTAATCACTGGGACCGCCTATGGCATGGGCAAAGCGCATGCCGAGCGTTTGATTAAAGAAGGACATATCGTTTATGGAGGGGATAAGGAAAATGAAGCCAATCAATATCTCAATGAAATGGGCGGACATGCACTCAAAATGGATGTGACCAATCAACAAGAAGTGGTGAAAGGGGTTGCTGAAATCATTGAAAAGCATGGACGCATTGATGTATTAGTGAATAATGCAGGCTATGGATTGTATGGGCCCGTAGAAGAAGTGACTTTGGAAGATGCCATCGCACAATTTGATGTTAATTTATTTGGCGTGGCAAGAGTCACCAAAGAAATCTTACCTCACATGCGAAAGCAAAAGTCCGGAAAAATCATTAACATTACCTCAATGGGTGGAGAGATCTACACGGGTCTTGGTGCCTGGTATCATGCCACCAAGCATGCTCTTGAGGGGTGGAGTGATTGTTTGAGATTAGAAGTCAGAGAATTTGATATTGATGTGGTTGTTGTCCAACCAGGTATTATCAACACTAATTTTTATCAGACCATGTTTGAGTCGGTCAATAAATATGCTGTTGGAACAAATTATGGCCATATGTTTGAATTGATGTATCAAGGAGCAGAAAACATCACCGTGATGTCTCAACCTCAAGAAATATCTGAAGTCATCAATGAAATTGTTGAAAGTGCTACTCCAAAAACTAGATACCTGCATGGATTTTTGGCTAAAACCTGGGTGGATTACCGTCGGCAGTTTGGAGATGAAGCTTATGATAATTTATTATTGGGAGTCGCTGGCAATACGAATTAAATCTTGATCAGAAACGAAGTAATGGATCATTAAAACCATGAAAGAAATAGCCATGGAAATTAAATCAATCAATCAAATTCATCAAGCCTATGGACTGGATAAACCAACCAATCCATTGATTAGTATCATCGATATGAAGCACTTTGTGGTTAAGGATGAATGGTTAAATGTCAAGTATACCAATTCATTTTATTGTGTTTTCTTAAAAGACGGTAGTTGTGGATTAGATTACGGTCGGAATACTTATGATTTTGATGAAGGAGTCTTGAGCTTTATGGCGCCTGGTCAGGTTTATTCGGTAAAATCGAAACCCAATCGAGAGATCAAAGGATGGATGTTGTATTTTCATCCGGAACTCATAAGAAATACCACTTTAGGTAAAGAAATTGATCGATATGGTTTTTTTTCTTATCAAGTTCATGAAGCCCTTCATTTATCTCAGCAAGAACAATCAGCGATAACAGATTGCATCAAGGTGATCAAACAAGAAATATTGGAACGTATTGATCGGCATAGTAATACTGTAGTGGTATCGGCATTGGGTCTCTTGTTAAATTTATGTCGTCGATTTTATGAAAGGCAGTTCAATACTAGATCATCATCAAATAAAGATGTTTTATCTCAAGTCGAATCTAGTTTAAAGGATTTCTATCATTCAGATCAAGGTGGATTACCAACGGTGAGTTACCTAGCTAAAAAAGTGCATTTATCACCGGGTTATTTGAGTGATTTGCTGAGGAATGAAACAGGTAAAAGTGCCAAAGAGCACATCAACTTATTCATCATTGATAAAGCCAAAACGGTATTATTGAATAGTAATGCCACTGTCAGTGAGATCGCTTTTGGATTGGGCTATGAATACCCACAACACTTTAGTAAAATCTTTAAATTAAAGACTGGAATGAGTCCCGGTAGTTATCGAAAAGTAAATTGAAACTAAAAAAGTAAAATCCGGGGTTAATGTATTTCATCCCTTAACATAACCGTGTTTTTATGTTCAAATGTATTTTAATCCGTTTAACTGGTTCAACATGATTGATTAGACCTTGAGTTAAATGAGGTTTTAAAAGCCTAAGAAAAAGTTGATCATAGGCCAAATACTTTAATCGAGCGTTGGCATTGAATAGTTCTCGACTCTGTGATTCTACCTCTAAAACGAGGTTCTGTGAGTAGTCATCTCAGGTCAGACTATAGGTATCTGATCTCAAAAACCCTTTATCAGATCACTGATGGGATATTCAAATTAAGTTTTGGTCCAGCCAAACTTAAATAGCCATAACCAAATCCAGTCAATTCATTGGTAGGATTTTCAGTGTGATTTTAATTCCAACTTCGCGTATTTCTATAGCAAAAAAAGAGTTCCCTCCCCCTTTGCTAGGCTTGAAAATCAGCAAATCAGGATTTGACCAGGTATATGACCTTGACTTGGTTTTCTTCGGACCCATGCCAATGGGTTCAAAAGTTTTTTTTGTAGTGGGGTTGGCTCACAAACTAGCCAAACCACCTCTTGAGATGGGCCCCCGATGGTTGACATCATGGATGATTAGCTTATCGAGATATTTTATCAAAGATGTAAAATTTTGCATGGACAGGCCCATCCCCTGTTTGCTTATTCTCTCGTTTCTTTTTGGCTCGGCCCGAGATTTGGGACTTTCCTACCGGATGCTCTCTTTTTTCTTGGGTGTGGCCTCTTTGTCACCATCCATATACAATAAGAGTATCCAAACTTGTCTAAAATGCCATTCCAAGTAATCGACCAAAAAACATAAAAACACATGCTCTTTGACTTGGCTCTTTTGGTGATCCGAAATGCCCTTTCGACTAAAACCAGTTGATTGGTAAGAAGTCACCATTTCTTCAGTGTTCATGGCTGACTTTTTAACACTAGTGTAAACCAAATACATCCTATACAAAGTGGCTTCATTACAGAATCAAATATTTATTTTGAAAACATAAAGTATTAATGATTGTGTTATCATCAACTCTGTTATTGATGGGTAAAACCATTACAAGTTCAACGATCTATTGCAACATAAAAACCCTTGTTTTGTGTAGTCATGCTTAGATATTGCCCATGCTACTATACAAACATGAGTTAAAATATCTTTGTTATATTACAAAATAAACATGAAATAGCTTATTTTTAATACACGGATACGTTAAATTTACCCTTGTTATAATACAAAAGCTTGTGATTATAAAAAGATCAATTACCAAATATTTAATGTTTTGGAAATCCAAAGCGAATAGGAAACCGCTCATCATTCGAGGAGCTAGACAAGTTGGAAAGACGACTATCATTAAAGAATTCTCAAAGACATATAAATATCAATTGATTCTAAATTTAGAAAAAGAAGAAGATCGAGAATTTTTTCAAGATTCGGATGATGTAAAGTTAATTCTACAATATCTTTTGTTATCTAGAAAACTAAATGATCGTTGTTTGTCAGATACACTTTTGTTTATTGATGAAATTCAAGAATATCCAAAAGTCATCAGTCTATTGCGTTATTTCTATGAGGAGATTTCAGAATTGCATGTCATAGCTGCTGGATCACTTTTAGAATTTGCGATGAGAAGATTACAGACTTTTCCCGTCGGTAGGGTAGAATTCATGTATTTACATCCCATAAATTTTGAAGAATATCTAGAGGCTGTAGGATTTTCAATTCCTCTTGATGATCTTAAAAACATTCCAATTAACCCTATCGCCCATAGAGTATTGATGAATCAGTTTAATCGATACGCAACAATTGGTGGGATGCCTGAAATAGTTCAACAAGCTGCCATTGATTTTAAAGTTTCCCATTTAGCTTTGACATATGATAGCCTTTGGAATTCATTCCTGAGTGATATCGAAAAATATGCGCGAAATGACACAGAATTAAAAGTCATCAAGTTGATTATGTCAACCGCTCCATTTCTTATAGATAAACGGATTAAATTTCAGAATTTCGGTCAATCCAATTATAGGTCAAGAGAAGTAGGCGGTGCTTTTAGAAGTATACACCAGGCCAAGGTTATTCAATTAATTTATCCTTCTACGGAAATGAAACCTCCAATTATTCTGGATTTTAAAAAGTCTCCCAAAATGCAGTTTTTAGATACAGGAATTTTAAATCATGTATTGGGAATAATAGGACAGCTATCTGTTTTGAATGACTTCAGCAATGACTATAGAGGATTTCTCATTCCACACATATTCATTCAAGATTTCATTTCAATACATCATATCACTCATTTTTTACCTTCCTTCTGGGTCAGAAATAAAACTCAATCTAGTTCAGAGTTGGATTTAATCGTCGTCGTTGATGGCAAGCTATTGCCTGTGGAAATTAAACCCGGAAAATCGGGAAGATTGAGATCTCTGCATCAGTTCATTGATCATTGTGATCATCATTATGGCATCCGAGTTTATAGTGGAGCGTTTGATGTCCAAAAGACAGAAACCCCCAATGGAAAACCTTATGTATTGATGAACTTGCCTTATTATTTAGGCACCCAACTTCCAAAATATGCTAGGTATTTTCTTGAGAATTACTAATCCCAAAAGTGGAGGAATTTAGTGAGAAACGATGTTTTTAAGTTTATGAAAAATTTCGGTATTCTCGTAAAGTCCGCTAAACTTGACCGCATGATAACCGGAACTGAAAACAGGAACAAAAGTTGCGGTATGACCACCAGTTCCCCATGCATCAATAATGGTATTATTTTCTAGATTTCCATTATTTACGGATAATCCACCGGTTTCATGGTCTGCAGTTGCTACAACTAAAGTTGAAAGATTCTTTTCAGCAAAATCAAGTGATACGTCGATGGCTTGATTGAATTCTTTGAATTCAGAGATGAGAAATTCAATGTCGTTATCATGACCTGCCCAGTCGATTTGAGAACCTTCGATCATGACAAAAAAGGGCTTGTTTTGATCGAATTTTTTTAATAAGACAGAAAGTGATTCCCCTAAAGTAGGTGTTCGACCTTCCAAAAGACTTGGCGGATTATTTTCATGAGTTAAATAGCCAATTTTTTCAGATTTGCTTGATTGAAAGTCTTCCAAATTACCAACAAATTCAAATTGTTTCGATTCTACCATTAAATTCTTACCATCTTCACGTTCTACAAAATATTTTTCACCTCCACCAACAAAAAAATCCACTGATGAGGACATCAACTGAGAAGCAATTAATTCATATTCATTTCGTGCTTCAACATGGGCATAAAAAGCTGCGGGTGTTGCATGAACAATGGTTGACGTAGCAATCAATCCAGTTTGATATCCTTTCTCTTTAAGAATTTCCAGAATCGATACAAGTTCATTTTTTTCAGCATCCATGCCTAACATTCCATTTTTCGTTTTCTTTCCACAGGCAATGGCAGTTCCTGCCGCTGCTGAATCCGTCAATAGAGATATTTCATCGGCATGAACTTTAATAATACCGACAAATTCAAAACGATCAAAAGCAGTTTGATTGTTCATTACATAATTTCCAGCTGATATTTGGGAAAGACCGTTTCCATCTCCAATCAACAATATGATATTGGGGTATTCATTGTGATTTTTTGCATTTTGACCACACCCCAATAGAATAAAAAAAAATGAGATTAAAAAGCTTCTTTTCATTGTTCTGCGTGATTATGGAACAAATGTACATTAGCCATACGGATCAAAGCCTAGGATTTTAAATAGTTAGATATTTTTTCAAAAACTTTTTTCGTTCCGTTTTTGTGTTCATTGAGATACTCTTGGATTTGATTTTCGATGATTGATAATCGATTTGGGTTTTTTAATAAATCTTCGATGGTTTGCTTTAGTTTGAATTTATCAGAAACCGAAAAAGCAATTTGTTTTTGCACTAAATCAACAGCTTCAGGAAACAAATGGTAATGGGGGCCAAATAAAACGGGTTTTGAATACGCGATTGGTTCTAAAATATTATGCAGGCCTTTTTTGGAAAAACCTCCACCAACATAAGTGATTTGAGCAAATCGATAAATTGATGAAAGAAGCCCAATGGAATCAGCAATCAAAATTTGAGTTTCACTAATAGAATGAATATCTGAAGAGCTCATCTTTTGGTAAGAAACAGAAATGTTTGATTCTAAAAACGCAATGGTTTTAGAGCCCACATCATGAGGTGCAATAATGATTTTATGAAAAGTGGATTCGATTTCAGGAAACAATAATTCAATATCACTTTCCCAAGTACTTCCTGCAATAAAACATGTTTGGTTATTTAAAAATGCTTCGATCACTCGATGATGAAATGGATGAGATGCATTTTCAATCACACGATCTATTCTTAGATCTCCTGAAACGGAAACATTTTTAAATTGATGTTTTTTTAATAAATCAAAGGAACTTTGGTTTTGAACGAACACATGATTCAACTTTTTTAATTCTTTGAGCAGCCAATTTCCGTACCATTGGAATAAAAAGTGATTAGGATAAAATCGGCTAGATATAGCAAATGTCACAATTTGACGTTGATGGAGTTCCTTTAAATAATGTGGCCAAAACTCATACTTTATAAAAATAGCGATAATCGGATTGGTCTTGTTTAAAAAACCTTGAACATTTTTTTTTGTATCAAAAGGCAAAAACCCAATGCAATCAATCAAATCCAAATCATTAGATGTTTGGATTCCAGAAGGGGAAAAAAAAGTTAATAAAAGATAAAAAGTAGGATAGTTTGATTTGATTTTTTTTATAAGGGGTTTGCACAACTCAAATTCTCCTAATGAAGCGCAATGAAACCAAATGAGTTTTTGATGAGATGGAAAATTTTTGTTTTGAATTAGATAACCGTGACTTTTTCTTGTTCTTAAAAAAAGCCTGGTTTTTTTTGAAAAAAGAGCAACTATTGGCAAACAAAAAAGAGCAATGAAAGCGGTAAAGGAATAAATCCGAAACATACGGCACTCAAATCAAAAATAAACTATCTGTAGCCGATTCCATCTTATTAGATTTGGCAATTAAAAATGATTGAAAAAAAATTACTAGAAAAATAAAGAATACGAGTTATCCGATTTTTGAACTGCTCTCCAATTCATCAATAGAAACAAGAACATTAGGATTACTTCCTGATGAGCTATTGGTACTGTCTTTGACTAAATAAAGCAAGAGTGTATTGTTTTCTGTTTCAAATAGATCATTTCATCGGCACGTTAGATTATCCAAACAATGGCTATTCAAATAACGAATAGCCCTTGAGGAAGTTTTTATTCACTGACAGTTTCGCCGATCATGTTCATGCTTTTTTCTAGAGATGCGTCGGAAATTAATGGATTTGCTGAATTTATCCCATTTTTCTTTGTATGATAAAGCGAACTAATAAAAACGCCACTAGCAAGGCCACTAGTTAGACTGCTTTTCGTCCATTCAGAATCAGATAAATAACAGAAAATGACAAAACCAAAAAATGAATGAATAATAATGAGGTTTTTAATCATGACTTTTAAAGAACTCATATGAATGATTGACCCTATTCCTGATAGAGCACATTAAATTTGACCGTTCTATTATGATAGTTATAGGGAGTGGTATCCCTTTTGGTTAGTAGGTAAAGTGAATGATGTTGTACCAGCAAGTTGAACATAGAAAAATGCTAATCGAAAAACGTCTTGATAGTCTGAGCGATGTAGTTGGTTTGTTCATCGGTGACCTCAGTATGCATTGGCAATGAAAGAACTTGTTGAGAGAATTGACATGTAATGGGGAAATGATGATCTGTTGATCGGTTATCAATATAAGCTTTTTGCCGATGTAAAGGAATGGGGTAGTAAATGCCATACGGAATGTTATGTTTTGTAAGATAATGGGCTAATTCATCACGTTTTCCATTGGTGACTCGAAGAGTGTACTGGTGCCATACATGAGCGTCTTCTAGTTTAGGCATTTTCGGCAAAACCAAATGGGGGATCCCTTTCAATAAAGCATGATATTTTTTGGCATTGAATCTTCTTTTCTCAATATATTGATCTAAATACTTTAGTTTGGTTTTCAATACCGCAGCTTGAAGGGTATCCAATCTTGAGTTCACTCCGATGATATCATGATAGTAGCGTTGGGACATGCCATGATTGGCAATCGCTCGGATTTTATGGACCAGATTGTCATCATTTGTAAATAATGCTCCACCATCACCATAAGCACCTAAATTTTTAGCAGGAAAAAATGAAGTTGTTCCAATGTTGCCAATGGTTCCAGCATATTTCATATCACCATTGATAAATTGGTATTTTGCCCCAATAGCTTGAGCATTATCTTCAATGATATCCAAACCGTGTCTTAAGGCTATGAGCATTAACTCACCCATAGGGCATACTTGTCCAAACAAATGCACTGGCATCATGGCTCTAGTTTTTTTTGTGATGGAGGATTCTAGTTTATCAATATCAATATTGAAAGTTTCAGGATCGATGTCAACTAAGATGGGC
This sequence comes from Flavobacteriaceae bacterium, assembly GCA_026710085.1. GTDB lineage: Bacteria > Bacteroidota > Bacteroidia > Flavobacteriales > Flavobacteriaceae > Bin25. The sequence goes on from JAPORT010000088.1 coordinate 50,574, forward strand.
TTCAGACCTAATAAATGAATCACTTCAACGGTTGCTGCAAAGGTGAAATTGGTCGTGATGATTTCTGTACCAGGTTTATAATCCATAGCCATCAGAGCTATTTGTAGAGCATCCGTCCCATTGGCACAAGCAATAACATGTTTTACTTGAAGGTATTTGGCTAGACTCTGTTCGAATTCTTTAACAGCAGGGCCATTGATAAATGATGCAGATTCGAATATCGAATCAAATTCCGTTTTTAGCTCCTTTTTGATTTCTTGATATTGACCGACAAGATCGACCATTTGGATTTTTTCCATTGATTTTTTAAAGGACCAAATTTAGAATAACCAAATACAAAGCATTTAACGGATCAAACAAAAATTCCCAATGTTGAATCGCGACGATGGATGATATATCTTTGAGGAAAGATAGAATTGATACTAATTTTCGTTTTCAATAGCATTTAGAGTTTAAAATCAATCCTTTAATTTCATGGTGTAGGGGCATGCTATCATTAAAGAATCGTTTCTATCTGTATGTTTCTTCTTTGCCCGACCGTCCTTGCTCATGACCTCTCATCAAAATAGAGAATCACGGTGATGCTCTATGACCTCCATTCATCACCAACTACCATGATCTTTTTTCGACCGTTCGTTTTTCCACCCTCGTGGCCAAACCAAAAAAAGGGGTGTGTGGCCTGTCCTCTCGGTGGTCTTTTCTTGTAGTTCTGGCGCCCCACCCCAACAGCAGTACGCATATCACCTCCGTCGACTTCTGACACCATCACCACCGCCTCGAGTGCTAGGGGAAGCATCACCGCCACGACAGAGGAGCATTTTCAATTCACTCAATGGACGGGGGATTGCGGCAACTTGCCCAGCATTGTAACCAATTATGGCGATAAGCAAGCCACTAAAGAAGACGGTGAGAACACACCGAATCAGAACATCAAGGTTGGAGATGGAGCTATGAATCGCCTTTCGTTTGGTAGAATTTAGATTCTACCAAGTATAATCTCACACCAAGGCATCTTCTGCATGAAGTGAAGATTACTTCAACTTGTTTTAGGAAAACACGATCAAGAAAGACAGAGAGAAATAGGATGATTCATTGAGAATTCAAATAAGGAATGAAAAACAAAAATGAGCCTTAGAATGAAGAAACTCCCGTATAATTAAAGGGAGTAATCTTTTTGAGATTGGATCTTAATTCATTGCTAACTTCCAATGAATCAATAAATTCATGAATGGTTTTTTGATTGATGGATTCACTGCCTCGGGTAAAAGCTTTGAGTTGTTCATAGGGTTGATCATAGCCTTCTTTTCTCAATAGAGTCTGAATAGCTTCGGAGATAATTTGCCAATTTTTATCTAAATCATGGTTGATTTGGACTTTATTGACGTCAAGTTTTTGAATTCCATTAATCATTGACTTTAAGGCAATGATAGTATGAGCAAAAGGCACACCTACATTACGAAGAACCGTGGAATCTGTTAAATCTCTTTGAAAACGTGATATCGGAAGTTTTCGTGAAAAAAAAGCAAAGATGCTATTGGCCATTTCGAGATTACCTTCGGCGTTTTCAAAATCGATAGGATTGACTTTATGAGGCATTGCCGAAGATCCCACTTCTTGACGGATGATTTTTAATTTGAAATAATCTAAAGAAATGTATCCCCAAACATCACGACAGAAATCCAATAAAATAGTATTGATACGTTTTAGACTGTCAGATAGGGTTGCAAAAGAATCATAGTGTTCAATTTGAGTCGTAGGGAGACTATAAACAAGTCCGAGATTATCTTCTACAAACTTTCGTCCAAAATCTTCCCAGTCGATAGTTGGATACGCCAGTTGATGGGCATTAAAATTCCCTGTTGATCCAGAAAATTTGGCAGCATGGGGAATCTCTAAAAGCAGGTTCAATTGATTAGAAAGTCTGGTAATAAAAACTTGAATTTCTTTTCCCAGTCGGGTAGGGCTCGCTGGTTGACCGTGGGTACGAGCCAACATGACCGTCGATCTAGTTTCATCTGCCAAAGACTCTAAACATTCAATGAGTTGATTTAAATCGTATAAATAAACTTCTTCAAAAGCAGCACGAATACTAAGAGGAATGGCTGTATTATTAATATCTTGAGATGTCAATCCAAAATGAATGAATTCTTGATGTTTTTCAAGCCCTAACTCTTTAAATTTTTCTTTAATAAAGTATTCTACCGCTTTAACATCATGATTCGTCTGGGCCTCGTAGTTTTTAATTTTTTTAGCATCTTTCTCTGAAAAAGAAAGATAAATATCTCTGAGTTTATTGATTTTTTTCCGATCAAAAGTGGATAATTTATCGAGTCCAAGTTTACATAGTTCAATGAAGTATTCAATTTCAACCAAGACACGATATTTAATTAATGCACCTTCAGAAAAGTAGTCCGCTAATTTGTCGACCTTACTCCAATATCTTCCATCGATGGGAGAGACGGTTTTAAGGGTGGAAATTTTCATTGATTTTGTGAAAAAAAGTCAAACTCAAAGTGATTGATACACTCATAGTATCACTGCAAATTTATGAAATTAAGCCCCATTGATGTTTCTCTTTGGCTTGAAAAGTATTATAAGTAGTTTCGAATGATCGATTGCACTCCTTTGGAATGATTGGATTGTTGGTAGAGGATGAAATCTCTAAAATCAAGAAAAGATTCTTTAAATTCCGATTGGTATGTTTTCATGATTCTACTACAATAGCAAATAATGGCTGTTTGTGGATGATTTTTGACCCATTTGCTGACAAGCATCACAATGGTTTGTTGATGATAGAGACTTATGGAATGGGGAAATTGGTTGACATAAATAGAAAGTATTCGAGAAAGACTTCGGATGCGTGCAGGCGGCCGATCAATCTGTTGACATTGGTTTAAAAAGTCATCAAAATCAGTTATGAATTTCTTTGGATTTTTGATAAAACGCAATTCGTATTGTCGAGTCGCCTTGACCAATTCTTTTTCAATGCCTGGTAAAAGGGCTATTTGATCCGTATTATGATCATGAGAATCATTTATAGAAATCAAAGCAAACCTAGTCTAAATGAAGAATTGAACGGTGATTTCCAAAATGCTCATAAAAACAGTTTGGATCACATGGATAAAATACGGTACTCTTCATAGCATTTACTCATCGCTTCAAGTATTTGTAAATCGTTTGCCTCTTTAATAAAAACTTCCGAGTAATTACAATTGCCCAGGACTTCATCAATTTCTCCAGGTTGTAAATTCAGAAACTGCATGAGCACTTGGCGATCAAATTTAATAGACAAGAGATTTCGAATATTATCATCTTCACGCATTTTATTGAGTTTTCTCATCTCTTTGCTTTTCCGACTAAACGTACTGTACATGAGATCAAGAGGATCGAATATTGAACGGAAACTTCTAGCGATGTTTCTTAGTGAAGAACCTCCAGATTCATAGCCTAAATTAGGGAGACCAGCAATACTGTATCGTTGTACTTCATTCGTCGGGGAATTTCGAACATCGATATCTAAATAACCCGTTAATCGGTAGGGTTGTAAAATCACTTCTTCTAATGCAAAAGCCAATTCAGTCATTTGAAAAACGGCATTACCAAATCGAATCATATCATTCGTAACAGCCACCTTTAAGGGCTTATATCCAATATAAGAAAAATAGAGCGTATCTTGAACCTTTGTCATCAGTTCAAACTCTCCATTGATATCTGTGGTTGTTCCATTGATTTCATTGAGATTGACAACATGTACACTCTGCATTGCCAATCCTGTAGCGTCATCTTCAACTTTAGCTTTAAAAATTTGTGGATTGTTGTCTTGTGAAAATCCACAATGGAGCCCTACCAAACCAACAATGAGTCCCAAAATGATTCTTTTCTTCACACTATAAAATTACATTAATCTAAGGACTGTCATTCCAATGAGTTGAACATCGTTGACTCAACAAAACTTGTTTTTTGAAAAATAGGCACGTAATTTCATGATGGCTTTAGCTCGATGACTCCATCGATTCTTATCTTCAAAACTCATTTGTCCAAATGTTTGTTGATGGCCATTGGGAATGAAAATGGGATCATAACCAAACCCTTTTTGTCCTTGCATTTGATGGGTAATCATTCCTTTTACTTCACCTCGAATAAAATGATGGTTATCTTGATAAAACAGACAAAAAACAGTCCGAAACATAGCTTGACGATTATCAATTTGTTGCATTGCGTTCAACAGTTTGAGGTTGTTTTCTTGAGCCGTAGCATTTTCACCAGCATATCGCGCAGAATGAACACCAGGAATCCCATGAAGTGCTTTGACAAAAAGTCCTGTATCATCAGATATCGTGGGAAAGGGACAAGAAATAAAAACTCTTTGGGCTTTTAAAAGAGCATTTCCTTCTAGAGTTGATGCTGTTTCAGCAATACGGTGATGGAAGGCAATATCTTTTAAGGATAACAAATGAATAGTCTTACCAAGAGATTGCTTTAATTCCATGAGTTTGTTGGTATTATGTGATGCAAAAACGATTGTTGGTTTATCCATGATGGTATGGATGATTTCCAAGGATGGTTAATGCACGATAGATTTGTTCTAAAAGTATGACTCGAATCATTTGATGAGTCAAGGTCATTCTTGAAAATGATAAATGATAATGACTTTCCTTTTGTAAGTAGGGCAGAAGGCCATAAGGACCGCCGATGAGAAAAATAATTTGATGGTATGAAAGCAATCTTTTAGATTGCAATAGATGAGCAAACTCCTTTGAATCTAGTTGTTGTCCAGTATCCACCAATGAAACGAAAAAAGTTTTTTTGGTGGTTTTCCGTATAAGTTGATGAATCTTCTGGCGTTTCGATTTTTCGCCCATGACATGAAAATAAAACTTTGTAAATCGTGAAATTCTCTTTGAATACCGGGTCACCAATTGATTCATTTCAATATCATTCGATTTACCGAAGGCAATGACATGTATTTCCATTTCAAAATTTTAACAAAATTCATACTAATTGTCAATTAGTCAATAGAGAGGATGAATTTAAATTACCGTACCATCCCTTTATATTTGTTTGATGAGTAAAATTCAGCAAATCCAAAAAATAACTATTCATTGGGTTGCGATCACTGTATCACCCTTAAAAAAAATTATAATTCCTGGTTTTGGAGGCATTACGATTTATCAATTACTTCAATTATATTTAATCGGCATCTTAAAAGGGACGATTAGTATGCGTGCATCGAGCGTTTCTTTTAGTTTTTTTTTAGCACTTTTTCCTTTTTTATTATTCTTATTTAATCTCATTCCCTTTGCTAGTCATTTCGCCTTTTTGTCTCCAGATAATTTTGAAAAATCGTTGTTGAGAGATTTTGGCTTGGTGATTCCATCTGATTCTCAAAGTTTTTTCAATCAAATATTCAATGAAATTCAAAACAGACCCCGAGCTGGTTTGCTTTCTTCTGTTTTTTTATTATCTGTGTTTTTTTCTGCCAATGGTATTCGATCTCTTTTTGCATCATTTCAAGAATCCTATCATTTAGAGATTACGAGAAATTTTTTTTCACAATTTCTGTATGCTGCAAGCATCAGTATCATCATTGCACTTTTGATTTTAATCGGGGTTGGCAGTTTTTTCTATATGGAAGGTCAAGTTTTAGAAATTGCTCAATGGTTGGGGTTCAATGATTACAAATATGTCCGCTATATCCAATTGGGCTTTTTTGGATTCATTATATTATTAATTGTTTGTATTCTGTACAAGTTTGGTTCGATAGAAACTAGAAAGGTTCATTTCTTTTCGGCGGGATCATTCTTTACAACCGTATTATTTTTTGTGTCAACATATCTTTTTGGAATCTATGTTGATAACTTTTCATCTTACAATCAGCTCTATGGTTCTTTAGGAGCTCTTTTGATTTTCCTCATCTATATTTTTTTAAATGCCAACATATTGCTTTTGGGTTTTGAATTAAATGTAACCATTAGAAAACTTAAAAAAATGAAACAGTCAACTGAGAGCTAAGCCAATGTATTTTGTTGACGTCATTTTACCGCTTCCATTAAAAAAATCATTGACTTACCAGATTGATCAAGATCATTTTCAAAACATCAGCCTAGGAACTCGAGTGGCTGTCCCGTTTCGTAAAAACAAAATACAAACTGGAATTATTGAACGATTGCATCAAGAACCACCATTATATTATGAAACGAAATCTATTGAATTCGTTCTTGATGATTATCCCATCGTCACCAAAACACAGATGGAGTTTTGGCAATGGATTTCTTCTTATTATTTAGCAACTATGGGAGAAATTATTCGCGCAGCGCTCCCTTCAACTTTTTTTCTTGAAAGTCAAACCATTTTTATCGCAAATCAAAATGTGAATATTGAGGAGTTGAGATCGGATCAAAAAATGTATGCCGTTTATATGGCAATCAAGGATAAGCCTTCAATGATAACTCAAATTGAAAGTAAAACCAAACTGACTCGATTAATGCCGATCATTAAAAAACTGTTGGACAGAGAATTTGTGAGACTCAAGCAAAATTTAGAAGATAAGTATCGACCCCTATTGGTTTCTCATGTCAAAGTGAATCCTGTTTATGATGATGATCAAAAACTTGAAGAAGCGACGAACAATCTATCAAGAGCTCCAAAACAACTTCATGCTCTCGTTGAAATTCTTAAAAAAGATCCAACAAGGCAACAATGGATCAAAGTATATGAATTAAAAAAGAAAGAAATCTCAACGCAATCCATCAATGCTTTGTCAGAAAAGGGATTGATTATCAAAGAAAAAATTCCATTAGAGCGTATCTTGATTGAAGATATTAAGAAAGAAAAACCACATCAACTTTCTAAAGATCAAGCCAAAGCAACTCATGAGATAGAACAACAGTTTAAAAAGCACTATGCTGTTTTATTGCATGGAGTGACAGCGTCTGGAAAAACAGAGGTTTATATGTCTTTAATTGATAAACATCTCGAGAAACAACAACAGGTTCTTTATTTACTGCCAGAAATTTCTTTAACCTCCCAAATATTACTGAGATTAAAAGCTCGTTTTGGAAGTGTTGTGACTGTCTATCATTCAAAATATAATCTCAATGAACGAACTGAAGTCTGGTATAAAGTCTTAACATCGGCAAATAACGCATATATCATCGTTGGGGCTAGATCAGCATTGATGTTACCTTTTCAAAATTTAGGGCTCATTATTATTGATGAGGAACATGAGCAAGCTTACAAGCAATTTGATCCCTCACCAAGATACAACGCTCGAGATTCAGCCGTTAAATTGGCGTATCATCTTCAAATCAATGTATTGCTTGGATCTGCCACACCAAGTATTGAATCGACTACGAATGCCCTCAACGGAAAATATGGATTGGTCAGATTAAAGCAGAGATATGCAGGGGTGGAAATGCCAGAAATCAGTGCCATTAATATGTTGGAACAAAAAAAAGAGAATAAAATAACTGGAGTTTTTTCGCATCTATTGGTAGATAAAATCAGGGAAACACTCGATAATGGAAAACAGGTTATTCTCTTTCAAAATCGTAGGGGCTATGCTCCAAAAGTCGAATGTTCTGACTGTGAACATGTTCCGCAGTGCAAACGTTGTGATGTTTCACTGACCTACCATCAGTACGATAATACACTCCGGTGCCATTTATGTAATTACAGTATTCCCAAATCGAATGATTGCCCCGTTTGTGCTAATACAATGCTAATTAATATAGGTTTTGGGACTCAACAAATTCAAGAGCAGGTCAATTCTCTTTTTCCAAAAGTCCAATCCATTCGAATGGACAAAGATTCTACAGGGGGAAAGCATAGTATTGAAAACATCATCAAAGATTTTTCTGAAGGCAAGTACCAAATTTTAATTGGAACACAAATGGTTGTCAAAGGATTAGACTTTAAAAATGTGATGTTGGTTGGTGTTCTAGATGCGGATCATTCTTTATATTTCCCAGATTTTAGATCTTTTGAACGGACTTTTCAAATATTGAGTCAAGTAGCAGGTAGAGCTGGCCGAGTAGATCAGCGAGGAAATGTGTTTTTTCAAACAAGAAACCCAACCAACAATGTGATCCAAGCGGTATTAGCCAATGACTATGATACTTTTTACAAGGAAGAAATTAGTGATCGGGAATCACACCAATATCCTCCCTTTACTCGTCTAATCCGAATTACAATGAAATGTTTAGAAAAATTTTTATTAGATGATGCTGCAGATTGGTTTGCTCGAACTTTGAGGCAAAACTTTCATGGAGATATGTTAGGTCCTGTCTATCCATCCGTCAGTCGGATTAAAAACATGTTTCACAAACAAATTCACATTAAAATAAAAGTTGAAAATCAAAGTAGTACAAAAAGGGAATTAGACCATGCTCATGGTCGATTCAATAGCATTCCTCAATTTCGTTCGGTAAAAGTTTCATTTGATGTTGATCCTTATTGATTTGTAGAAATGATTTGAAAATGAATAAAGTCCATAGGTGGGGATCCAAAAATCCCCATTAAATGACAGTGAAATGGATTTGGAATGAAATTATAGATCGAATATCGATATCCTCACAGGGAGGTATCTCATGGGCATCAAACCGCTATTTGAAAATAGATTTCGCTTATTTCATTAATCGCAATAATTTATCAACTTTTAATTTCCAGCGTTCCAAGGCAATATCTTCATCGACCCACATACATGGTAAAATGTAGTATTCACGTTTTATATTTTTTAATGCTTCAGGACTCCTTAGAGGATCTTTGAATCGATACTTATCAAATACATTATGAATAGAGAGTTTTTCTTTGAGAGCTCTTTTTTCTTTATAGAGCTCCCATAAATCCAAAATATCAATACCACCACCTTCTTTTTCGGTAAGAAAGTCCAAGTCGTAGGCATCTTTGTTTCCACCTCTACTGTCAATTTTCATCAAACCAATATCTTCAAGACTCAAAAAATTAATTCCATCAATTCGAGTCGTTTCTTTCATGAAGAGCAAATTTTGAACGACATCAATTCTTAAATTAGTATGAAAATCTGGAGGGATATATGAAAAGGTATTGAGGTGTTTTTTATTATAGTTTTCTAATTTGAGTCCATCGCATTCATCTTTACCGTATTTGGATACTAAGTATTGGTATAAATCTTTTAATTTCTCATCGGGAATGGGGCCACTAATGAAAAAGTCTATGTCAAACGAAACTCTGTGTTTGAAGCGGTATGCTAGGTTTGTTCCTCCAACAAGTGTGAAATCTTGAAATACATGTTTAATTTCATGCAACACTTTCAGAAGCTCCCCACTTAAAGGTTCGGGTACGTTCCAGCTGCCCATAACTCTCAAATATAATCTTTCTTACATCAACTCCAACCATAGGGTCTGGACAATGACCAATCACATCCATAATTTCTTCAGGTGAATAAAATTGTTCCAAAATCGATAAAGTCTTTAAAACAGCCCCTTTTAATGACAAATTTCTATGACGCATACATCTGAAAGCCCTTTCGATAATGATTAATTTGTTCTTTTTCCAATGTAACCAATACACATCGGTGTCCCAGAAACAAACAGGGTTGTCTTTGAAGATTTCTTTTGGATGCGGGTTTTGATTTTTGATTTCTTCTAAAAAATCAAGTTCTCTTTGGTATAACTCCTTTTCATCTTTTGGATTTTTAGCAAGACGTTTTACTTTGTGTTTGATGTTTCTTAAAACCATTTCTTCTGGTAAATGTAAAAGTCGTTGCGTTTCGTTGTAAGGAAAAGAGTCGTTCATGGAGAAGCGAAATTAATTAAAAATAACAGCACTCGAATTAATCCATTGTGAATTAATTCGTTATGGATACACAAGTACATTTTACGCTTACCACTAGAATTAGATTTGGAAGTAAAACACTAGAAAGGTTGAGAAAACCTAACCAAAGAAACCTATGTCAAGTTGAGTTAGGATTCTTCATGTTGGACTACTAGATATTTGAACTTAGCTTTTCATTAATTGAAAGCAGTAGAAATGTCGAGGAAGTCCAATACTCGATGATTGCGGCATATGAGATGTTAGGGTTGTACCATTCTAAATATAGTTCCCAACAGAATATGATTATTTCACCAAATCTATATCTTTGCAGCCCTTAAAAATTCTGTATGCAGCATTATGAAACTGTTTTCATACTCAATCCCGTTCTATCAGAAAGCCAGATAGAGGAAACAGTAAAAAAATATCAGAAGTACATCACCTCGGCTAAAGGTGAAATCATTGATACTGAAAATTGGGGACTCAAAAAGTTAGCTTACCCGATCAACAAAAAAAAGAGTGGTTTTTACCAATTGATCGAGTTCAGTTCCGAAGGTGATATTGTTTCTGATTTAGAACTTCAATTTCGAAGAGATGAGAAAGTTTTGAGATACTTAACAGTCAAACTTGACAAATACGCTTTGGCTTGGTCCCAAAAACGTAGAGAAAAACTTAAATCCAAAGCTGAAAAACCATCTGAAGAAAAAGAACAGGAATCTCAACCAAGGGAACCAGTAAACGCTTAGCCATTATGTCAAAAATAGAAGAACAATCGAGTGGAGGAAATCAAGGTGAAATAAGGTATCTCACCCCCTTAAATATTGCCACGGTATCAAAAAAGAAATATTGTCGATTCAAGCGTTCGGGAATTAAGTATGTCGATTATAAGGACCCTGATTTTTTAATGAGTTTTATCAATGATCAAGGCAAGATTCTGCCACGAAGAATTACAGGAACTTCCTTGAAGTACCAGCGGAAAGTATCTCTTGCCGTGAAAAGAGCAAGACACTTAGCATTATTGCCTTATATCGGAGATTTAGTTAAAGAAGAATAGATATTATGGAACTAATCTTAAAAGAAGATATTTCTGGATTAGGATTTAAGGACGATATAGTTCAAGTTAAAAATGGCTATGGTCGAAATTATTTGATTCCAAAAGGCTTGGCTCAGATAGCCACAGAATCAGCCAAAAAGATTTTAGCAGAAAATCTTAAACAAAGGGCATTTAAGGAAAAAAGTCAAGTTGAACAAGCCCACAAGCTAGCTCAGGATATTTCGAAAATCAAAATCAAAATAAAATCTAAAGTGGCCACAGCTGACAAGTTATTCGGAAGTGTCGGTTCTCAGAATTTAGCTGATGCTTTAAAAGAAAAGGGTTATGAATTGGATAAAGATGTGATTTCAATACCTGGTAAAACAATCAAACGCACTGGTTCTCATTTAGCAAAAATTAGATTTCATCGGGAAGTTTCTGTGGAATTTCCGTTTGAAGTTATTCCGGAGTAATCGTTGGTAAAAAAGTTTTTAGTGAGATCGATTTTCTTCAGTCTTAGTTGACAAAGATTGAGGTTAGAGTCATAGGGGTATCGTCAATTTCTGACCACAGAAACTTTTATACTGATACTTAGTGTTTGGCGTGGACTATTGAATGGAAATAAAATAATCTAACAATTCATTATAGCCCATAGATTTTTGTTTTCCCGAGATCATGTCTTTGACAAGAAAGATTCGGTTTTTCTCTTCATCTGGACCATGGAACACAACATTTTCAACACCTATAGAATTGGCATAGGTCAATTGTTTGGATAGCTTAACATGATTGGGATACACCTCAACTTTGATACCCTTTAAGCGTAATTCATAAGTCAAACCGACGGCTTTATTGATATATGGTGTGCCAAAATTCAAAAACATAACTTTGATTTTGTTAAAAATATTTTCAGGAAATTCTTTTTGCTTCTCCAAAAGAATTTGAATTCGTTCAAATCCTAAAGAAATACCCATTCCACTCACATTTTGCAAACCGAATTTAGCCGTGAGATTATCATAGCGACCTCCAGCAGCTAACGATCCAATGGAAGGGTTTTCATGCGAAACCACCTCTAAAATCATTCCTGTGTAATAATTCAACCCTCTAACCAAGGTGGGTTCGATTTTAATGTTTAAATCATTAGAAGAAAGATCTTCAAATTGAGATTTTATTGATTGGAGTTCTTCATAGGCTTGAAAAGCATCAGTCGACTGTTTTGCAAAATTTTCCAATCCATCAGGATGCGCTATAAATTGTTTGATATCATGGAGTTGGGTATCGTTTAACCCTAAATCTCTCAACAGAGAAATCACCTTGTCAAGACCTATCTTTTCTAATTTATCAAGTTCGATTACTATTGGATTGAATTGATTAGAGGCTCCAATGGCACTAATAAATGCTTCTAAAATTTGGCGGTGATTGATTTTAATGGTTAAGTTTTTCAATTTCAGTTTGTCAAAAATCAAATCCATCAACAACAGCATATCGATTTCATTTAAGACAGATTTTCTACCAATGATGTCAGCATCACATTGTACAAACTCTTGTAAACGTCCGTATTGTGGCCTATCAGCTCTCCAAACAGTTTGTATTTGATATCTCTTAAAAGGAAAATTGATCTCGTTTTGGTGTTGTGCTACATATCTTGATAGGGGAACAGTTAAATCATATCTTAGAGCTTTATCAGAAATGGATGAAATAAAGCTTGGAATATCACCTTTTTGAAAAGCTTCTACATTGGCTTTTTTCACTTTTTCTCCAGAGTTTAAGATTTTAAAAATCAACGTTTCCGCTTCGTCACCATAAAGGCCTTCCAAAAATTCTATTGCTTCAAAAGAAGGCGTCTCTATGGGCTGAAAACCAAAGAGTTCGAAACAATGACGGATCGTATTTTTCATGTAATTGCGTTTAGCAACTTCAGATGGAGAATAGTCTCTTGTTCCTTTTAGGTTTTTTGCTTTAAACGGCATGGCTTGAAGTGACTAATAAAAGGGCATATAATACTTCGACAAATTTAAATTTGTCATGGCAATTCGATTTATCGATAATTTATTTTAGAATTGCATCTGCAACTTTATGGGACTAATACAATATACAATTCGTTATATCACTAGTAAAAGAATAGATGAACGTGAAATCGGTTGTTGTAATGACTCAGGGGATTAAATAGAACTAAAAAAGCTATTTAAAATCAGCCATTAAATGGCTCTATCCAAGTGAGTGTAACCACCGTCAACATGAATGAGTTGCCCTGTGGTATGGCTTGATTTTTCAGACAATAGAAAAAGCACCGTATTAGCGATTTCGGTGGGTTTGGTCATTCTGTTTTTTAAAGGAATACGGCTTTCAATTTCACTAATCTTTTTTTGTGGATCGTTAAAACGTGAAACCCATTTTTTATAGAGCGGAGTAAAACATTCAGCCACTACTACCGCATTCACACGTATTCCATACTTTAAAAGATCTACTGCCCATTCTCTTGTGAGAGCGTTTCTTGCTCCTATTGCTGCTGCATAGCCTGATGTCCCTCCTTGGCCAGTTCCAGCTACTTTAGACGATATGTTGACAATGGGTCCTTTTGATTTTTTTAAATCAGGAAGACATAACTGTGTCATATAATAATAGTGGGCAGCATTTTTATGATAAGATTTTAAAAAACTTTCAGGGCTACTTCCTTCCAATCCAATTCCATCGTTGAAGCCGGCATTATTGATCAATCCCTTAATTGATTTTCCTGCTTTTTTTATGTATTCAACAGCTCGTATGCATTGATCGTAATGTGTTAAATCCGCAATATAGTGGTAGACCTTTTTGTCTTTTCCTTTTATTGAGCGAACAGTGGATTCTACATTTTTTTCATTTTTATCCACAATAAATGGAATGGCATTCTCCTTGACTAATCCTTCTGCAACAGCTTGACCAATTCCAGAGGCCCCGCCAGTGACGACAAATACCTTATCCTTTAATTTAAGATTCATAGGGACTCAATCCAATTGATAGACTTTCGATGCATTTTTACCAAAAATGTCGCAACGCTCATTCAGAGTAAATTTAGCAAAATATTTCATTGGCGTTTCTATTACTTCTTGGTATTTAGCAGCTAGTAAACAAACGGGCCAATCCGATCCATATAAAAGACGATGCGAGCCAAAACTTGAGGTCACTACGTCGAGATACGGCCTTAAATCTTTGTAACTCCACTGTTTCCAATCGGCTTCCGTCACCATTCCAGATACTTTACAAAAGATATTATCGTGTTGAGCTAATGTTCTCATATCTTTCTCCCATTGTTTGATTTCCCCACTTTTAATATAGGGTTTGGCGATATGGTCCAAAACAAATATTTGGTTTGGAAAGTCTTTGACTAGTCTGATGGATTCCTCTAACTGTGGTGGAAAAATGAGGATATCATATACAAGATTATATTGTTCCAACCAAGACAACCTATTTCGGAATTCTTTTTTATCTAAAAAGCCAATAGGCTCGGCTTGAACAACATGACGAAGACCTTTTAATTGAGGTTGTTGAACATAGAACTCTAATTTTTCTTCAAAATTTTCATGTTGAAAGTCCAACCACCCCACCACACCTTTAACAAACTGATGGTTGTGAGATATGTGAAGTAAAAAATCGATTTCTTCGAAATCCGTTCTAGCCTGCACCGCTATGCATCCATCTACATTGTTTTCTTGATAAATCAATTTTAAATCATTGGGAAGAAAATCTCGTTTGAGAACCTCCATTGAATCATCAATCCAATCATACAGTTGGGAATCATAAGCCCAAAAGTGTTGGTGGCTATCTATAATTTTCATCAGAAAATGGAATAACCGTCTGTTTCATGGTCCCCAAATGTTCAATACCCAGTTCCATGGTGTCTCCAGATTTTAAATACATAGGAGGATCAAATCCCAATCCGACTCCAGACGGAGTACCAGTAGAAATAATATCTCCCGGCAATAAAGTCATGAATTGTGATATGTAGTGAACCAGAAACTCGATATTAAAAATAAAATCTGAAGTGGAACTGTTTTGAACAATCTTACCATTTAGCTTAAGCCATAAGTTCAGATTATTTGGGTTTAGATGTGATTCATCATATGTCACTAAATAAGGGCCAATCGGTGCAAAAGTGTCACAGCTTTTGCCTTTAACCCATTGTCCAGAACGCTCTAATTGAAACGATCTTTCACTAACATCATTGTGTACGGTATATCCTAGAACATAGTCTCGAGCGGTTTCTAAAGGCACATAACTAGCTTTTTTACCGATAATGACGGCTAATTCAACTTCCCAATCTGTTTTATGTCCATCTTTTGGCAACATGACTGGATCATTTGGTCCTACGATAGCAGTGGTTGATTTGAAAAACAAGATGGGTTCATTAGGAATGTCCATACCACTTTCAGCAGCATGTTGTTTGTAGTTTAATCCGATACATACGATTTTACTCACTCCAATTAAAGGTGGTGCTATACGCACTTTAGAAAGATCGATTACATTGCAACTAGAGGCATTTTCAGGCAGCCATTGATTTAATTTTTCAATGCCATTATTGGCGAAAAAATCAGCGTCATAATCATATCCAAATGATTCAAGGGATAGGTGCTTTCCTTCCCATAGGACACCAGGCTTTTCATTATCATGAGATCCGTATCTAAATAATTTCATGGTTAGGTATTTAATTTTAAAAATCCACCATCGATGGGAAAATCTGTTCCGGTAATAAATTTCGCTTTATCGGAGCATAAAAAGAGGGCTAAGTCAGCTACTTCTTTAGGAGTTCCCATACGACCAATGGGCTGTGTTTTTGACAATTTTTGGAACATTTTTTCCACTTCTTTGGGATAATGTTGTTGAAGATAATCATCTACAAAGGGCGTATGGATGCGAGCCGGAGAAATACTATTGCATCGAATACCATAATTGATGTAGTCTTTGGCAATCGAATAGGTCATGGAAAGAGCAGCTCCTTTGGTCATGGAATAAGCAAATCTTTCAGAGATTCCCACAGTCGCTGCAACTGAAGTGATATTTAAAATCACACCACTCTTTTTTTTCTTAAAGATTGGAATGAATGATTTGGTGACATTGAATATTCCTTTGACATTGACCGAATACAATCGATCAAAATCAGCTTCTGAGGTATCTTCGATGGTTCCAATATGAGATATCCCAGCACAATTGACTAGAATATCAAGACTATTACAAGAATCACTGAGTGATTCCAATGCTTTAGAATGGCTGATATCAACATTGAAGTGGGTTGGTGTTCTATCCTTGGTTGTTAATTCATCCAATAGGACTTTCACTTTTTCAGTATTGGTATCAAGGATGATGACATTGGCACCAGCTTCCCAAAATTGAGTGCAAATGGCCTTACCGATACCACTTGCTCCACCTGTGATTAAAACAGTTTTTGAATCGAGATTTAAATCCATAATGGAGTTGCTAATTTAATTGGAATTATAAGAAATCCAATTTTAAAACACCTTGAGGTTCGATTGCTCAAGAAGTATACCCAAATCGTTTCAGCATCTTGGAATCTTTTCGCCAGTTTTTGGCCACTTTAATTCTGAGTTTTAGAAAGATTTTCTTTTCAAAAAAACTTTCCAACTCTCTACGTGATGACATCCCTAAAGTTTTTAAAGCTTGTCCCTGATGGCCAATCAAGATTCCTTTTTGAGATTCTCTTTCGACGTAGATATCTGAATGGATTCGAATCAATCTGGATTCTTTTTCAAATTGATGCGTCTTTACTTCAGCTGCATAGGGAATTTCTTTTTGGTAATGATTCAGAATATTCTTTCTTATGATTTCATTGACGAAAAATCGCTCTGAACGGTCTGTCAATTGATCTTTGGGAAAATAGGGTGGCGATAGGGGTAAGAGATCAATAATGATGTTAAGGAGTTCATCAATATGAATTCCATTGAGAGCACTAATGGGGTAAACCTTTGCATTGGGTAATATTTTCTCGCATTGATTCATGATAGTTTCGAGTTCCTTTTGATTTGATAAGTCAATTTTATTGATGACCAATAATAATGGAACAGTGATTTTCTGAAGTTTTTCAAGAAATAATGATTTGTGTTCTTCTAAATCACCACATGAAATCACAAGAACCAAAACGTCAGAATCTTCCAACACCTCTTTTGTAAAAGACATCATGTGTTCATGGAGTTTGTATTCTGGAGAAATCAATCCGGGAGTATCAGAAAATATGATTTGGTATGCGTCATCATTCAGTATTCCTAAGATGCGATGCCGTGTCGTTTGTTTTTTAGGAGAGATAATGGAAAGCGGTTGTTTTAAAAACCGATTAATTAGAGTTGATTTCCCCACATTAGGTTTTCCAATAATAGTGACAAAACCTGATTTATGTGTTGAATCCGTTTTCAAAAGATGAAAATAAAAAGCAAAAATAATGGTAGATGAAACTTCAAATAGGAATGGGATGAATTCAAAAGCTTTTTGTCAGCAAATCCGTTGTTGTATCAAAATGATTTCTTTCGTCGATTCGATTAAAAATCAAATCGTATCTTTGCAATCCATATCGCGAGGTAGAGCAGTGGTTAGCTCGTCGGGCTCATAACCCGAAGGTCGCAGGTTCGAGTCCTGCCCTCGCTACTACTCCGGATTTCTTTGTTCACTTGTACGGTGTTTTATTCCACTCGATTTTTGTGGTTTTAGGTGGCTCAGAATGGAGAAATTACACTTTGACCTACAGTTACAAAACTCACAATTTGTTTACCTATTAAATCATTCACTAATGTTTGACTTAAGTTATGTTTGGATCTAATAATCCTTATGATGACCCGTGGAATGATCCATATCAAAACCCGAAAAAGGGTTGTGTCAATCAAGGGTGTTGTAATGCTATCGTTTTAGTGCTATTGGTGATTTTTATTGTGATCATTCTAAATATCCTAGAAATTGATTTGTTGGGTTAGAATATTTCTAAAATTAAAAATTTAATTATCTAAAAATATGAGAATGGATAAGATAAGCTCCAAAGATGAGTTAAGTCAAAGTAAGGACTTGACACAAGAGAATATTCTAAAACTAAAGAAATTATTACCCCAAATAATTACTGATGATAAAATTGATTTCACAGTATTGAAACAGTTATTGGGTGATGAAATCAATGATAAAGAGGAATTATATCGATTTGTTTGGCCAGGGAAGTCACAATCTCGAAGGGAAGCCTATAAACCATCTACTGGAACGTTGAGACCTTGTAGAGA
>JAPORT010000134.1 GCA_026710085.1 Flavobacteriaceae bacterium
ATATAAAGATAGACTTCTTTTTTTATTTCACCATTTAATTTGGTGCGATTGAAATGAGGTTTTTTACAGAGTTTGGGAAGCGATCTCTCTTTGGCGATTCCCATTGATTGTTTTATAATACTTGATGTTATCTTATTTTTAATCAATGTGTTATAGATTCTGCGAAATAAAATAGCTTTTGTATTGATCCTAGTGAAATGAGCAAAGACTTTATCACGGAACTTATATCCTTTGATTTGGTGATATTGATACGAAAACTCAGCTTTGTAAGTCGCCATATCAACACTCGATGGACATTCAGAGATACAGGCTTTACAGGATAGGCATAAATCCAATACTTCTTTGACTTCCTCTGAGTCAAAAGGGTTTAGTCCTTGGGGATTACCAATGGCTTCCCGTAAAACATTGGCTCGACCTCGAGTGGTGTGTACTTCATCTTGAGTCGCTCGATAACTGGGACAAAGAGTTCCGGTAGGACCAATACTTCTGCAATTGCCCGCTCCATTACAGCGCTCTAATGCTCGGAGTAATCCAAGATCTGAATTAAAATTGAATTTTGTTTGCATATGAGAATCATCCTGTCGATACTGAGTTCTGAGATTTTGATCCATGGGAAATGAGTCAATGATTTTTCCTGGATTAAAAATATTTTTTGGATCGAAACACTGCTTAATTTCCCACAACAAAGAATAATTCTTTTCGCCCAATACCAAAGGAATAAATTCACTACGCACAATGCCGTCACCATGCTCTCCACTTAGTGATCCATGGTATTTTTTAACCAAAAGAGCCACTTCTTTGGTTAATTGACGAAATTCCTTCGTCCCCTCTTGAGTTTTGAGGTTTACTAAGGGGCGTAAATGCAATTCACCAGCACCGGCATGGGCATAATACACTATTTCTTGATTGAATTGATCAGCCAATTTTTGAAACTCTTGGATGTATTGAGGTAGAACTTCAAGAGAAACGGCCGTATCTTCAATGCAAGCAGCCGATTTTTTATCTCCGATAATATTTCCAAGTAATCCAAGACCAGAGGTCCTTAATGAAATGGCTGCATTAACATCTTGATCTAATAAAACGGTATTGGCATAACTGTATTTGGTTTGCTCAATCGTGGATTTTAATGAATTTAATTGTTTGTCTAGATTTTTTTTGGAATCACTTCTCATTTCAAGCATCAATATGGCTTGAGGATCACCGGCTAGAAAAAAGCGATTTTTTTGATGCAATGGATGACTTTTAGTACAATCCAAAATATTTTTATCGACTAATTCACAACCATACAATTCATGTTCCATAACGATTGGTACTATTTTTAATGACTTGATGATGCTATCAAATTGGGCCACAATCATTCCGACATATTTTGGAGGTAAATCATCAAGTTGAATCTCTATTTCAGTAATCATAGCTAAAGTCCCTTCGCTACCAGATAATAATTGACAGAGATTCAATTCTTTTCCACTTGGGTTGAATGGCTTTTGTTTGATCAATTCATCAATGGCATAACCCGTATTACGTCGATGAATTTTTTCTGAGGGATATTCTTTGAGAATTTCTTCTTGTATACTGGGGCTAGAGAGTCTTTGGGTAATGAATCGATAAATCTTTCCTTCGAGATTTTCTTGTTTCTTTTTTTCGATGATTTGCTTTTCATCGAGGGCATTGATTTGAATGGGTTGCCCATCAGACAATATGAGATTCAACCGAATGATTTTATCTCGAGTAACGCCATATTTAATGGATGTGGTTCCACAAGAGTTATTTCCAACCATACCACCAATCATACAAAAGTTCGAGGTGGATGTATTTGGTGAAAAAAACAAACCATGCTCTTTTAAGTATAGATTGAGTTGATCTCGAATAACCCCTGGTTGAACAACAACGGTTTTTTCTTTTTTATTGAAACGAAGAATCTTATTGAAATGTTTAGACATATCCACCACAATTCCATCACCAACACATTGACCGGCTAAAGATGTTCCAGCGGTTCGAGGAATTAAATTCGTTTGATTTTGATCGGCAAAATGGATTAACTTTTGAATATCCTGGGGGGTTTTAGGAAAACAAACGGCTAATGGCAATTTTTTATACACTGAAGCGTCGGTAGCGTAAAGAATTCGATTGAGATGATCACAATGAAGTTCACCAGAAATCGATTGTTTTAAAACATTGAGTTTCTTTTTATTCTCTTGATTTAATTTCAACGATTTATTTTTATGATTAAGTAGATAATCAATTTTAAAATGAGTTACATACGTCTATAGGATGAATCATCTGAATTCAATCGGCAATCGATAATGTATTTACAAAAGAAATAAGTTCTAGTGAAATTTTCGTTTGTTCACACGTTTCACTCTCGAAAAATTAATCCCCCTCAAATCAATTTGAATCGACTTCATTGAATAGCACGCGATGGGCATGAAATAAAATGGTGAGATGAAAATGACTATCGATGAATTTTATTAGTAAGTTGATCAATATCTAATGAAGTATTCGTAAAATAATTATTTTTAAAAAATTTATAATAATGCGACGGTTCTGTTTTTACCTCTTGTTTCTTTTCATGATTGCTATTTCTTGTGGAAAAAGTCAATCATATCGACTAAATGTAACAACCGATTTTGAAGATGGGAAATCTGTTTATTTGATTGAACTAAATCAATACCGTCAACCCATAACCATCGATACCACCATCATCAAAAATGGAAAATTTCAGTTTGAACAAAAAATTCCTTATCCTCAAAATTCCTTTATTGAAATTGAAGATCATCCTCAACCTTTTTTATTTATCGCTGAAAATGGAAGCATTACAATGGAGATCAAACGAGAAACACTACCCGATTATGCTTTAGGAGGTACTCTTTCAAACGATGGACTTCATACCTATAAAAAAGACACTGAAGCATTTCGTTCTTCTTTAGAAGCGATTGGTAATGAAGGATATCAAGCCCAAAGTCAAGGAGATTCCATTTTAGTTGAAGATTTATCCCAACAATACTACTCTGTTGAAGATCAAATCATACAGTATGATATTGACTTTGTAAAAAAGAATCCTTCTTCTTTTCTTTCCCTATTAATCATACAAAGCCATATTCCAACCCAAACGATTCCTAATGATTCTCTAATTAATTTATACAATCATTTATCTGATGAAATAAAATCAGGGTCAACAAGTAAATTTGTTAGTGAGGCCTTGGGTTTAAGTAAGAAAGAATTAAAAATTGGGGATACGGCACCAAACTTTAGTGCTCCACGACCAAATGGAGAGATAGCATCACTAGATCAAATGAAATCTAGAGTAACTCTTTTGGATTTTTGGGCATCATGGTGTAAACCATGCAGAATTCACAGTCCCGAATTGGTCAAACTCTACCATAAATTTGCTTCTCAAGGATTTAATATCATTAGTTTATCTCTTGATGAACGTCGAGATGATTGGCTACAAGCTATTGAAGATGATGGCCTTGGATCTTGGGATCACATTTCCAATTTAAAGCCAATAGATGATCCCATTGCTGAAACTTATGGGGTCCCTGGCATTCCGTATTATATTGTTTTAGACTCCATTGGAAAAATTCAAACTATTGAACATGACTTTCGGTTGATAAAAAAAGAAATCGAAAATTTGATGGAATTTCATAACGAATCTGATTGAACGGTTAACGAAACTTTTTAGGCGACAACTTCACAATGATACCACCTAATACTAAAGTTCCTAAAATCAAGAATACATTCTGGCTCGAATAGTCCAAAATTTTTGGTTCAAGCAATAAAGCCACACCGAGACTTCCGATGGCACCACCCAAATGGGCCGAATGACCTATCGAATCAGTTTGATTTTTCATTCCTAATATCGTATAGATGATGTAAACAACAGCAAACAAATATGCTTTGACTGGAAATGGGATGAAAAAAAAATATAATTCTAAATCGGGACGTAAGACAATGGAGGTAAATAAAATTCCGATAACAGCTCCGGAAGCTCCCACAGCAGAATACGATTTGTTTTCTTGGTTGAGGCGATAAGAAAACCATCCTCCAAGAAATAATCCACCAGCGTAAATCAATAAAAATTGGGTGCTATCAAATGATGAAGCAACAATGGGAGCAAAAAAGTAAAAAGTCAACATGTTGAAAAACAAGTGGGTTGTTCCAACATGTAAAAAGCCCGAAGTAAAATATCGATAATACTGGCCTTGGTCAATACCTTTCACGGTGAATTTATACTTGGTAAAAAACTTAGAATTGGAAAATCCTATGAGACTCACCATGACATTTAAAAAAATGATTAAGAAAATAAAACGATCCACAATCAAGAATGATTCACTTGTGAAGTAAAAGTGCTTTCAAATATTTTGTCTGCGTTTCCAACTTCAAAACCATCTCTTCTGTGTTTTGGTCTGATTTGATTTTTCGGTAAATGAGCAAACTGAGGCAACACTTTTCTCTGTGCAAATTCAACATAGCTACCTGAAATTTTTTTTGAATCTCCGTTTTGAAAATGGGCTAGTACTTTTGAAGCAACGGAGCTGCTTTGAAGTAATAAGCCATCCCTACTGGTTTTAATGTACCCTCCGGAATCATTTAACTTAATTCCAATACCTCGTAAGAATTCATTGAATTGATTTAATTGGTTGTAGGGCTGCGGAAGTTCATGTATCGAAATAGTGTAATGGTTTAAATAATACCGATTGTAAATCACCCAGGCGGCATATTCACTTTCTTCTAGTAAATCGTTGTATTGTTTTAAGCTAGGAAGCCCCCATAATGGCTCATGAAAAAAATCCACAACTTCTTTGAAATCATTTAAATTCAACTGATTAATGGGGTCCGAATGGAGTCTTTTGGTATAATCATGTATGATTTTTTGAGCTTTTGGACTTAGCTCATGGACTCTGAGTTGACTGATAAAGACTCTAGGTAGTCTTTCTTTTGGAGGATGGTACCAACAAGCATCAAGTTTTTTTGCATTAAATCGATAGTTATCTCGTTTTTGATATCCGTGATGAAAAAATACTTTTTCTATTGATTTAATTCCAAGTGGTTCTACACCCAAGGTTCTAAAAGCAATATGATCGTTAACTATTTGATGCGAAGATTCAATCATTTGGTGTTGAACCATCGCATTGGTAATGATTGAAACTTCAGGAACTCTTTCAGCATAGGGTTCAAACAAACCATTGAGTATCAAATCGATCGTTGTCGAGTCTTTTAGATTCATTTGGTATGTGACTTTAAACTAAACTTCGTTATCTTTTCAAAACTATCGTCCAATTTAATACTTTGTCATTAAGTAGGTGCTTCTATTTCTTGATGATTCTTGAAATAAAGCAACAAGCATGGCTTATCAATTTTTCTAGTTTATCAAAAATATTTATTAGTTTTGCGACTTGTAAAGCCAAGGACTTTACACTCGTTCATTGAAATATGGGGTCGACTGGTTTTGACAACAGGAATGATTATGACAGTTTGCAAGTCGAGCACTAGAAAATAGCTCGTAAATCATCTTTTCTAAATATTTAATTGGCGAAAATAATTACGCTCTAGCTGCCTAGACTATCCATTAGTTTAAAGCATAACTCGAATAGATCGAGAAAGTTAGATGTCTTCAAGAATAGCCTTGGTTGACGGCGATTCTTCAAAGGCACCAAAAAAAGTCAACATAGAATGGTTGGGTGCACTTTCTGTTTGAAAATTTTTAGCACTAAGGAAATTAGTTGGATGTTTCTGGCCAATAATTTCTCGAAAATTAAAGAGAAACTAAGCTTGTAGAAAACCGATGATCACTTGTTTGGACGCGGGTTCGATTCCCGCCGACTCCACTTTTTCAATATCTATTTCACAACGTTACTTGGTTTTTAATTTGAGGTGGTACAAAAGCCTAATGGTTTTGATGCCTCTTTGTCTTTGATACCGATGATTATCATTTTGAACCAAGCGTTCTTCTATCCCACTGATTCAACTGAATGATGGAGGCATTGAGCCAATTTTTGCCATCAATCGAAGCACTTCCACTTTTTATCTTTGTGGCCGGTCATGAAGCGACTTTTCTACTATCTCTATTATCCGCCGCTTTATTTCATATCCATTTTACCTGACTGGGCTTTATATCGAATCTCTTGTCTTTCTTATTTTTTGATATACCGGCTTTTTGGATATCGTAAAAAGCAGGTGCAAAAAAATCTCCATATTGTATTTCCTAATCTCAGAGATGATGAAAAAAAGAAAATAGAAAAGGAATCTTATAAAAATTTTTGTGATGTTCTTTTGGAGTCTCTTCGACCTTTAGGCCAATCTATTGAATCGGTCAGCAAAAGAATTGAGTATAAAAATCCAAATCTACTAAAGGAGCTTCAAAAAAGTCATCAGTTAACCATATTGTTAGCAGGACATTATGCTTCATGGGAATTAATACCAACGATTTCTAAATTTAGTCGATGGCCTATTTTCCCACTTTATGCTCCATTAAAAAATCATTCCATCGCACGAATTGTTCATAAGATTCGCACAAAATTTGATTGTGAACTCGTATCGAGATATGCATTTGCCAAACACATCACTTCAAAACAAAAAGAGAATGTTGGAGGTGTTTATGTTTTTATCAATGATCAATCACCACGATTTAAAGACAGAGGATTCATGACTCATTTTTTGAATCAGTGGGTTCCAGTTCATAATGGTGCTGAACGAATATCTCGAATGATGGATATTCCAGTCGTTTACTTGGCGATCACGAGAAACAAAAGAGGTTTTTATAAGGCTGAATTCAAATTAATTACGGATTGCCCAAATCAATTGCCAAAGGGGGAAATCACTAAATCTTTTGTTGCATTTCTTGAACAACAAATTTATTCCGATCCAACCCAGTACTTATGGACTCACAATCGATTCAAACACGCAGAAAATCAAACGATTCCTTGATTTGTTTTTGAATTTGATGCACCAGAGCATCCGCTTTTTTTTGTGAATGAGCTTCGGCATAAATTCTAACAATTGGTTCTGTATTAGACTCCCGAATATGAACCCAACTTTGGTCAAAATCTATTTTCACTCCATCCGTTAAATCTGGATTCCATTTTTGATACAACTCTTTGATTTTAGACAGTGCTTTTTTGATGTGTTGTTTTGAGTCCATGCGAAGTTTGTCCTTACACATATAGTATTGCGGATATTCTTGTTTCAATGCTGAAACAGTTTTTTTTCGCTGGGCTAAGAGACTTAAAAAAAGAGCGACACCATTGAGTGCATCTCTACCATAATGAAGTTTGGGATAGATGACTCCTCCACTACCCTCTCCACCAATGACAGCGTTGACTTGTTTCATTTTTTCTACGACAAAAAATTCACCAACCGATGAAGTAAAATGTTCACCACCATATTGTTTTGTGATATCTCTTACGGCTCTTGTCGTGGATAGATTAGAAACGGTAGCCCCCTTTTTGTGACTTAAGACATAATTCGTACAAGCAACAATGGTGTATTCTTCACCGAAAGGAATTCCTTTTTCATCGATGAGTACCAAACGATCCACATCTGGATCAACAGCAATGCCTAAATCAGCTTTTGTAGCAATGACCTTTTGAGATAGTTGACTTAAATTTTTCGCCAGTGGTTCTGGATCTCTTTTAAATTTTCCATCTACTTTCTGATTGATGATTTCATATTGAATATCAAGTGCTTCCATTAAAAGTGGAAAAGCCAATGAACCCGTAGAGTTAATCGTATCAATCACCACTTGAAACTTTCTCTTTTTAATAGCTATCGAATTGACGATGTCAAGTGATAGGATTCCTTGAATATGATGATCCATAGCCTCTTTAAATTCAGTTAGTTGGCCTAATTCATCAACGGAAGCAAACTTGAATTTTCCAGTAGCCGCTATTTTTAAAATGCGTTGTCCAAAACTCTTAGAAATAATCTGCCCTTGTTCATTGAGCATTTTCAATGCATTCCAATGACGCTGGTTATGGCTTGCCGTTAAAATAATGCCGCCAGATGCATTAGATTTTAAAACATTGTATTCCACAGTCGGTGTTGTGGACAATCCCAAGTCGATCACATCAATTCCCATGGCTAAAAGATTATGGATCACCAACCCTTGAACCATGGTTCCAGAAATGCGACCGTCTCGACCCACCATGACCGATGGTTTTGAATGTTTTTCTAAAAGGAGCATTGCATAAGCTGAAGTAAATTTTATGATATCTAATGGGGTTAAATTTTCACCCGGAACACCACCGATTGTCCCTCGAAATCCTGAAACTGATTTAATTAATGGCATGTAAACTTTTTTTTAAAATAAATTGATGAACCATATCAAACTATGTAGTTGAACTTGTCGGTCATATTCTGTCTAATCAAACGATTTTATTTATTTGCAGGTGATGAGTGACTCCACATATCTCATTCATTTTTTTCAATCATGGGGTTGGCTGATTCATCATTTGAGATAGGCAAAAGACTGATTGCGCTCCAACCCAACTCTTTGGAGTCATTCTTTCCTTTCAGCTTTTTTTTGGCTACAGCGATGACACTACTTCCAGTGGAGTAATCTCCAACTATATTTGGTGGCACATACACATTATCAACAAATCCATACCCTTTTTCATGAACTTTCAGTTTTCCTTTTTTACGGGTAATCCACTCGGTTTCCATAAAACTTCCAATCTCAGCTTGATATGTTATTATATGTTTCTTTTTGTTTTTTTGAGGAAAGAGCCTCAAAACGACAGGGCTACCCAAGAGCCACTGGCTTACTTCGTTGAATTTAGAGTAATACAATAAAGTATATTCTGTAGGAGAAATATAAATATTAGCGAAACCTTTTTGGACATTATGATGATCTAACACTCCGTGAGTCGATAAAAGGCAATCAAATCGTTCTCCACCGTCTCTTGCTTTTATGTCTAAAATTGAAACGCGATGAGGTTCCCTATTTATTAATAATCGTACTGGTTTTCCTGATTCGAATAATGCACTATCAGAAAAACGGTTTGCCGGGACGATGGTGGATTCAGAAGAAGCTTCAGATTTATAGACAAATTTCAGCATTTTCTTTCCCGTTTTGAAGTCAAATATTTCAAGAAAATTACCATCATGCCATTGGTCTTCAAATACAATGGATTCCACCTTTTTTTCATGTTGTGATAATAGATCCTCTATCTTTTCAGGAATTACTGTCTTTAAATACCATTCCGATGCCGTATGAGATGTGATTGAATCATGTATTCTCTGTCCCAGCATTTCTCGTATTGAAATGTATTGTTTTATCGCCCATTGGGCCAGTATCGGTTCTCCTAAGTTCATTGCGAGTTGCCATATCTGTTCTAAAACTTTCACAGCAAACTTTTTTTCGCCAGCCACGCGATAAGATTTAACATAAATTGACAGTGCCAACTGCGGCGATTTGATTCGATGACATTGCGCAAGAGCTTGCCATGACCAAAAATCACGAGGCTTCTTTTTAACCACAAATTCAATGTGTTGTTGAGCCTCTTCAAACCGTTCTAAATGGATAAGCATCTTTCCCATACGATATCGTAGCCAAATCGGATCTAGAACTTGTGCCTTTGCTAAGGTCATATCAATAAATTCAAGAGTGAATTCAAGTATTGAATGATCATAATTTGTTGGGTCATTAGCTATCAACTTTCCCATAGCAGCAGCTAATCGTTCAACGAGTGATGGATAATCTTTATCCGATTCCTTAGACGGATGATTTTGAAAATCATCCTCTCGAAAACTATCTATTCCCATCCATTGAATCATTTTAGGGGTAAAATCAGGTAGGGGTTGTCTTTTGAGCAGTTGCGCCATCATGAGGCTAAATTGAAGATTGGGTTTCTCTAATTTTAACTTGTCATACTCATAAAACAGTTTTTTAATTCGGTCACAACCCTCTTCTTCAGACGGAAGTTGAAGAACAATCTGCTTCAGTTTATCATATAAAACCCATGCATATTCATTTTTCAAATACAAATCATCAGGATACTGATTCATGAATTGTCGACCTTGTGTCAGGGCGTCTTCTATCTGCCCTGATTTGCGTAAATCTTTAACCTCTTGAAATGGATATGCAGACATTATCAAAAAAGTTCATGAATCGGAAGTTGATGACCCCACTTCGTTTGACGTAATAGCCATCTAGTTGACTTCTCAATAAATTGATCAAGGACCGGCGGATGGAACATCGTAAAACTAGACATCATCACTTTCTAGAAACTCAAAGTTTGTTCTTTGATCCCCAAGAAATATCCCTGTCGATACGTCCTCCACAAGCTTTCGATACTCGACATCTGACTTCCCAATTAGAACTAATACATCATCGATTGGTATTTCTCTTGATTCATGAAAAAAAAATCCTTGTTTTGCTCTTTTTTTCTTCTTAATATAGAAAACATATTGAGATTCAAAATTTGATACTAAACTACAAAGTATAATCTTTTATGACATAAGCGAAAGTTCATCTCAAAAAAGTGATATGCTACCATACCTTTTTATGACAATAAATCATTCGAAATGAATTTTTTGGCTCATATCTATCTGTCGGGTGAAGATCCAATGGTTGGTCTGGCCAATTTGGTGGCCGATAAAATCAAAGGCAAAGAATACCTAAAATACCAACCAAAAATCCAGAAAGGAATACTCTTGCACCGACAAATTGACCATTATGCAGATTCAAATCCTTTGTTTTGTATCATAGCCGATAAACTCTTTCCAAACTACCGTCATTACAGTCGTATTATTGTCGATATGTATTTTGACCATTTTCTCTCAAATCATTGGAAAAACTATAGTCAACAATCTCTTCAGAACTATTCCAAAGAGTTTTATGCTTTTGCTTTGCAACATCAATATCTCTTTCCAAATAAAATTCAATTTTTTATTCAAAGGCTTGTTCGATACAATTGGCTCATGAAGTATCAACGTTTGGAAGATTTACAAAAGATACTCTGGCAAATGGAACAACGATTAACGTATCCTTGTCCGATCAGTGAAAGTATTCATGATTTAAAAGCAAATTATGACTATTTTGAGGAATTATTTTTAGCCTTCTTCAAACAAATAAATAATTACTTAAAATATCATTTATAAATCCTTGATAAACAAAAACTTAAAATCAAAAATTTACTGTTTTTTACTGTGTTTCTTGATGCTTCATTGCAACCACAACAAGCCCATTTTGGCAGCGATTGTTTCAGCTCGAAAAGAAGCTTCCAAAATAGGAATCGATATCATCAAGCAAGGAGGAAATGCTTTTGATGCAGCTGTAGCCGTAGGATTTGCATTAACCGTCTGTTATCCTTTTGCTGGAAATATTGCTGGTGGTGGATTTATGGTTTACCGAACCAATGATGGACAAACTGGAAGTTTGGATTATCGAGAAAAAGCTCCATTGCTTGCTCATCGAGATATGTATTTGGACTCTCTTGGAAGGACGATCCCCAATCTTTCACAAATTGGCGGTTTGGCAAGTGGCGTTCCAGGATCCGTTGCTGGAATGGTAGAAATGCATCAAAAATTTGGCTCGTTACCTTGGGAGGCCTTGTTGCAACCAGCCATTGACTTAGCACAAAAGGGATTTCGAGTGACTAAAAAACAAGCCCATACTCTCCGCCGTTATCAAAAAACCATCATAGAGGTCAACGGTGAGCACTCTCTATACAGTCAGCAACACAAACATAGGAAACGTATCAAAAATCCTGAACTAGCAAATACATTAAAGATCATTCAAAAAAAAGGTCATGATGGGTTTTATAAAGGAATCGTCGCTGAAAAATTAATACATAAGGTCCAAGAAACTGGGGGGATTATCTCTCAAGATGACCTGGATTTATACCGATCAATTTGGCGAGAGCCCGTCGCGTTTAATTATCATGATTTGACTATTTACTCAATGGGACCTCCATCATCAGGAGGTATTTGCATCGGACAAATTCTTAAGATGGCAGAGCCATATCCCCTAAATCGATTTGGTCATAACACACTAAAAAGCATACAGGTTTTGGTTGAAGCTCAGCGACGATCCTTTGCAGATCGATCTCACTTTTTAGGAGATCAAGATTTTGTTACCATATCCGTTGACAGTCTATTAGATAAAAACTACCTTTCTCATCGTATGCATACGATGGATTTCAATCAGGCAACTCCATCAGAAGATATACGACCGGGTGTACTATCTGAAAGAGAAAATTTCAATACCACTCATTATTCCATTATTGATACCCAAGGAAATGCAGTAGCAGTGACAACGACACTTAATGGAGCCTACGGTTCTAAAGTCTATGTTGAAGAATTGGGCACCTTTTTAAACAATGAAATGGATGATTTTGTCTCAAATCCTAATGAGCCTAATATGTTTGGGATGTTTGGAGGCCAAGCCAATGCGATTGAACCTCAAAAACGGATGCTGAGTTCAATGACTCCAACCATCGTTGAAAAAAAGGGGCAGTTGGCCTTGATTGTTGGGACTCCAGGAGGACCAACCATCATCACATCGGTAGTGCAAACCATTCTAAATGTGTTTGAATATGACATGAAGGTTCAAAATGCGGTCGAAGCACCTCGGTTCCATCATCAATGGTATCCCGATGTGATTGTCATGGAGCCTGATTTGTTTGAACTTGAACTCATTGATTCTTTGAGACAAAAAGAATATAAGATTAGTGAAGAGCATACGAGAATTATGGGACGAGTCGATGCGATTCAAGTTGATTCTCTTGGTAACATCACCACAGGTGCCGATCCCCGAGGTGACGACTATGCTGCAGTTCTAAAATAAATAGCGAATCTCAATGATTACTAGATAGTGGCTAACGTATCTAAAAACACAATTGATGTGTTTGGTGCCAGAGAACACAATCTACAAGGTATTGATGTTCAAATTCCCAGAGACAATCTTATTGTAGTTACTGGGCTGTCGGGAAGTGGTAAATCATCACTGGCTTTCGATACTTTGTTTGCTGAGGGACAAAGGAGGTATATAGAAACTTTTTCAACCTATATCAAACATCATGTTTTAACTCTTGAACGCCCCGATGTTGATAAAATTGAAGGATTATCTCCTGTCATTGCTATTGAACAAAAAACAACTTCAAAAAACCCACGTTCGACGGTTGGTACTGTAACCGAGTTATATGATTTCATTCGTTTACTCTACGCTCGTATCAGTACTGCATACAGCTACATCAGCAACCAAAAAATGGTCAGCTATACTGACAATCAAATTCAAAGTCTTATTCAAAAAGATTATTTAGATCAAAAAATTGCCATTCTTGCACCACTTGTTCGAGATCGAAAAGGCCATTATCGTCAATTATTTACATCACTCATTAAAAAAGGATTTGCAAAAGTTCGAATCGATGGTTTGGTTAAGGATCTAGAACCCAATATATCTGTTGAACGTTATGAAATTCACAATATTGAATTAGTGGTCGATCGTTTGATTATAAAATCTAGTTCAGACAGTAAAACAATAGAAAGGCTTGAAAAAGCCATTGGGTTGGCCATGGTGATGGGACAAGGTAGTCTCATGGTTTTGGATCTAGAAACATCCAAAGCGAGGTATTTCAGTCGCGATTTAATGTGTCCTGTTTCTGGAATCTCCTACCCAAAACCCGAACCCAATACTTTTTCATTTAATTCACCCAAAGGAATGTGCCCTAAGTGTAAAGGGATTGGTACTTTGTCCTTAACGGACTCCAAAAAAATCATTTCTGATCAAAACAAAACAATCAATCAAGGTGGTATCGCTGGGATGACTGCCTCCAAAAATCAATGGATTTTCTCAGAATTCAAACGAATAGCTCAATGCTTCGAATTTTCTTTAGATACCCCCATCAACGAGATTCCAAAAGAAGCCATCGACATCATCCTCTATGGTTCTCAATCCAATTATAAAATACCACTCAAAGAATCTAAAATCACCAAGCATATCAAACTAGATTTTGATGGGATCATCCCCTTTTTAAACTCTTTCGATAAAGAGACTTGTTCTATTTCAAAATGGAAATGGGTATCTCAATTCATGACGACGACTGTCTGCGACGAATGTGAAGGAAATCGGTTATTAAAATCAGCACAATTCTATAAAATAGATCAGCATCCTATTGGTGAAATTTGTCAATGGGATTTGATGACTTTGAGTCATTGGTTTGAAACATTACCGCAAAAACTATCTAAAAAAGAACATTTGATTGGAAATGAAATCATTAAGGAAATCAACACAAGACTTCAATTTTTAAAAGATGTCGGATTAGGATATCTTCATTTGAATCGATCTTCTGGAAGTCTATCCGGTGGGGAATCTCAACGCATACGACTAGCAACTCAAATAGGATCTCAATTAGTTGGTGTTCTTTATATTCTCGATGAGCCAAGTATTGGACTTCATCAAAGAGACAATCATCGATTGATCCATTCTTTAAAGAATTTAAAAGACTTAGGCAATTCAATTATTGTTGTCGAACATGATAAGGAAATGATGTTGCAAGCTGATTATTTAATTGATATGGGACCTGGAGCTGGGCAAAACGGTGGAAAAGTAGTTTCCATCGGAAAACCTTCAGAAATTAAATCTCATGATACGCTTACTGGAAAATATCTATCAGGAAATCTTGAAATTGAAATACCAAAATCAAGAAGAATTGGTCATCGAAAATACATCGATTTAAAGGGATGCTCAGGTCATAATTTAAAATCGGTGGATCTTAAAATACCTCTTGGAATGATGATTGGCATTACAGGTGTTTCAGGAAGTGGAAAATCGACTCTTATCAATAGCACCCTTTATCCTATTCTCAAACACAAGATTTACAAGAGTTTTGATCCTATCCCACTACCCTATCAATCCATAACAGGTGTCGATTATATCGATAAAGTCATCGAAATCAATCAAACCCCAATTGGGAAAACACCTCGAAGCAATCCAGTAACCTATTGTCATATATTTTCCAATATCCGACAACTTTTTGCTTCTACTTTGGAAGCACAAATTAGAGGATACGATATGGGACGTTTTAGTTTTAATGTGAAAACAGGACGATGTCATGAATGTATGGGGCGTGGTGTTCAAGAAATAGCCATGAATTTTCTACCAGATGTCGAGGTGGAATGTGATGTTTGCAACGGTAAGCGATACAATGCTGAAACTTTGGAAATCAAGTACAAAGGAAAAACCATTAATGATGTATTGAATCTATCATTTGATGAAGCCTGTCAGTTTTTTGAAAATATACCACGTCTGAAAAAGAAACTTAGCGTTTTATGTGATGTTGGTCTGGGATACCTAACGTTGGGGCAACGATCGACGACCCTCTCTGGAGGTGAATCTCAGAGAATTAAATTGGCTCGTGAATTAACAAAAATGGCTACTGGAAAAACCATGTACATCCTTGATGAACCCACAACGGGACTCCATTTAGAAGACATACGTGTTCTATTAAAAGTTTTGAATTTACTCGTTGATAAAGGAAATACCATATTGATTATTGAACACAATCTAGATGTCATCAAACAGGTGGATTATATTATCGACATGGGGCCAGAAGGGGGACAACATGGAGGAAAAATCATAGCTACTGGGACTCCAGAAAAAATCATTCAAGAAAAAAACAATCATACTGCATATTACCTTTCTAAAGAATTAAACAATACATATCCATCTTTATGAGTCATCAAAAAGTTCTCACTTGGCATCAAACCAAAACCCAAGACAATTGGATGATTTTTAAGGTCATCAGCGAATTTGTTGAAGCTTTTGATACCTTAGAATCAATAGGCCCTTGTATTTCAATTTTTGGTTCAGCTCAGACAAAGCCTCACCATCAAGATTACCAACTTACGGTAGCTATTTCTAAAGCCATCGTCGATTTGGGTTTTGGAATCATCAGTGGCGGCGGTCCGGGCATTATGGAAGCAGCAAATAAAGGAGCCTATCAAGCCAATGGAACTTCTGTTGGTTTACACATCGAATTACCAACGGAACAGTTGAGTAATTCATATATCGACAAAAATCGTTTGATTGCATTTAAATACTTTTTCACTCGAAAAGTCATGTTTGTCAAATACGCTCAAGGATTTATTGTCATGCCTGGAGGTTTTGGTACTTTGGATGAGTTTTTTGAGGCGATTACCTTAATTCAAACTCAAAAAATCAATCCATTTCCAATTGTGTTAGTAGGCTCCAACTATTGGAATGGACTTTTGGAGTGGCTTCGTGATACTTTATTGAAAACAGGTAAAATTAAATCCCATGATATGGCCTTATTTTCGGTCGTCGATACCGCTCATGAAGTGGTTCATAAAATCAAAGAATTCCATAAAAAAGGAATTTATAAACCCAATTTTTGATCCGAGTCCTTATTCTTTTTTAAATCCATTTTTTATTTTGGGACAAAATCATATGAAGCATTCCTTGCTAGGATTTTTTTTGATTGTTTTCAACAGTTTTATTCTTTGGTCTCAAAACCAAAGAACTCAATATTTTATTGATGCTGCATTATCTGTTGAAGATTATATAGTTTCTATTGAACAAATCATCTCTTTTGAAAATCCAACCGAGGAGGAAACGGACACCTTTTATTTGCTAGACTGGAATAATGCATATGCCAATAGTCAAACACCTCTTTCAGACCATCTTGCTGAAGACTTTAATCGGCGGTTTTATCTCTCAGGAAACCATGCCAAGGGAAACACTCAAGTCCAAAGCATCAGTATTAAAGATCAATCTCTAGCGTATCAGCGGCTGAGCAAACAACCTGACATTATCCAAATTGTTACCCCCTATTCAATAAAACCCAAGGAGTCCATCGAACTCACCTTACATTATAAAATTAAAATACCTAGTAATCGGTTTACTGGAATAGGGGTTAAAAATGGAGAGAGCATCATTTTGAGAAATTGGTACATTCGTTTGGCTCCATTCATAGATGGTCAATGGTTACGACACAGTGAATTGGGACTCAGTGATAACAGTCACTTACCCTCTGATTATCAAATTGATTGGCTGATACCACATGGTATGCATTTTTACAGTAATCTGATTCACGAAAATCCAGTTGAGGCAACCAATAATACAAGGATCTCTTATGCTGGACAAAATCTTACTCGAGCAGATTTTGTTTTTAGTTATCAAAAACAGTTTGAAAAATTTAATCTTCGAAACGGTAGAATCGTAGAAACTGATATCATTCCTTCGACTTTGAGTCTCGATCGTCTTTATGAAACGATCAATAAAATTGATGATTTTATCATTCAAAAAACGGCCATGCATTCGCATCCAAAACAAATGGTATTGGCTTTAGATCATGACAAAAACCCTTTTATAGGACTCAATTTGTTGCCAAAATGGCTTGATTTATATCCTGATGGTTTTCGATTTGAATTAGAATACTTGATTGCAAGCACCAGAGGTTATTTGCATCATTTACCCATCGATAAAAGAAAAAATCATTGGATTATCAACGGTTTACAAACCTATTTGCTGATTCATTATGTTGACCAATTCTATCCCGAATTAAAGTTTTTAGGTAATATTTCGAATCTTAAAATCATTCAATCCTACCAGTGGAGTAATCTTAAGTTTAATGAAAGTTATTTGTTCTTTGTTCAAGCCGCTGAAGCTTCACAAGATTTTCAACCCGATGGATTATCAAAAGAAAAATTAACGCGATACAACCATCAAACGATTTCTCCATATCGGGCTGGTACCGGTTTGGTTTATCTTGAAAATTATTTTAACGATAATATTCCCGAAGTTGATTTTAATCAAGTGATCAAAGACTTTATTTTTTTGAATTTTCATGATTTTGACAGCAATGCAACGCATGATTTTTCAGAGTTTTTTCAAAAAAACACTTCCAAAGATTTGTCTTGGTTTTTTGATTCATACCTTCATGACAATGAAAACATAGATGTTTTTATTAAATCATTCCAAAAAAAGGATTATCTATATCAAATTGAACTAGAAGAAAAAAATGGAAAGTCTTTACCTGTTGAGGTTGTTTTTTATGATGAACATAAAGTAACCATTGACTCGAGATGGATTGTTCTCAAAAAGGGGGAAACGACTCGATTTAACTGGCCAATCAATCAAAGCTCCTATGTCGCAGTCAATCCAAAATTAACTCTAGCCGATAGTAATCGTAAGAATAATTGGCATATCACCAGCCAAAATATTGATGTCAAGCCTTTCAAACTACAATTAGGTTTTGATATTGATGATCCCACGAGAACACAACTATTTTACTATCCTTGGACTAAATACAATACTTACGATGGCATCACTATTGGAGCTCGGCTATTCAACATTCAAGAAAAAAAACAATCCTTACGATTTGATTTTGAGCCATTGTATTCATTGAAAGAGGACACTTTTGTGGGTGATGCCAAGTTTTCGATTAATTCTTACCAGGATAATCAAAGTAAATATCGAGAACAATATTCATTTAGTTTTAACACGTTTCACTATGATACGGGTTTACGCTACTCTTTATTCAGACCATCAATCCGTTGGTATTTTAGACCACCAGACTTAAGATCCAGAAAAAATCATTTGGCAGAAATTTCTCTTTACTCTGTTCGTTTTGATCAAAGAGAAGTCTCTAGCGAACTGCCTAACTACAATGTCGTTTCTCTTCGTCACCTTTTTTCACAAAAAGAAGCCATCAACTATTTCACTTTTGATACAAGTTTAGAATTATCGAAAGATTTTTCAAAACTTTCATGGACTGTTGATTATCGAAGACTAAAACACAATGGAAGTCAAATTGGCGCCCGCTTTTTTATCGGCAAATTTTTGAGTAATCCACTAAAAGATGACTATTTTCACTATCGGATCAGCAAACCGATTGATTATTTGTTTCGATATCGGATTTTCGGACGCAGCGATACCACTGGAATTTTTAGTCAGCAATTTATCAATCTAGATGGTGCGTTTAAAACAGATTATTCCAATGGAATTTCAGATAACTTTTTGGCTTCTAGCAATCTCTATTTTGGTGTTTGGAAATTCATTGAGTTCTATGGAGACTTTGCTTTATTGAAATCAAAAGAACAATCTGCACAAACATTTTGGGGTGGTGGCATACGGTTCAATATCGTCCCAGATTATTTTGAACTTTTTTTTCCCCTAGTCGCAAAAAACCAAAATCCAATCAATGATCATGGTTATTTTCGAAATATCCGATTCACTTTTTATATTCATCCAAATGTCTTTAGAGAACTCTTTTCGAAACGGTGGGAATGACCAAGGAAATCCATAAAGAAAGATTCTGAAGAGAATTGCTCACCATCTTCAAAGGATTTCCAAAAAACAGTTTAATCCTATCAATGAATTGATAAGTTCAACTATCTAGTCGCTCCTTAAAAACTCAAATAGAGTCCATCATTCCCTTGATATGTGGGATTGAATGGTGCCCTATTGGCGAAGACAAGGTTTTGAAATCTGCAAGGAAATGCGTCTCTTGGTCTCAAAACCTTGTCGAAATGATCCAAAAAGTAACTCCAAAACAACCCCAGTGATTGGACTCGGAATTCAATGCCATTCTCCATCCAAAACACAAGATCCAGTGGCTCGCTGATGCGATCGATTGGTCTTTTTTTTGAAAAC
This sequence comes from Flavobacteriaceae bacterium, assembly GCA_026710085.1. Lineage (GTDB taxonomy): Bacteria > Bacteroidota > Bacteroidia > Flavobacteriales > Flavobacteriaceae > Bin25. Next base: position 19,616 of record JAPORT010000134.1, read on the forward strand.
GCCTTGGAACCCTTGTCTACCAAAACAGGCCGTCCAGCCCATCCCTCGGGTGATGGTGGGTTGTTGGATGCTGAAACGTCTTGACCATCTGGGCGATGAAACGCTCATGGATCGCTGGATTGAACATCCGACCATGCCTTACTTCACGGGTTCTGATGTCATGAACCACCAACCCCCTTGCGATCCCTCTGATGGGCGTCACTTGAGAGATCGTATGGGCCAATTAGGGGTGGAAAAGATCTTTGCCTCTTCCGTCCAGTGGCATCAAGAGGAAATCAAGAAGTCCTCATCGATGGTGTGATCCGATACCACGGTCCAAGGCAACAACGTGACCTTTCCGACCGATGCCCAGTGGAACAAAAAGGTCATCGATCAGTGCCACAAGATCGCCAAAAAAGAAAAAATAAAACAACGGCCGATGGATGCCAAAGCCTCGAAAGAACTGGTGCGTCAAACCTTCAATGGGAAGCATCCTCGACGAGCTCAAAAAGCCAAAAAGGCCACCTCCAAACTCAAGACCTTAGCGGGCCGACAAGTCCGAGAGCTCGGGCGAAAACGAG
>JAPORT010000050.1 GCA_026710085.1 Flavobacteriaceae bacterium
CAGGGAATTAGTGGCCGCCGATAACACCGATGCCAAGTGCACCACCCTGGTGACCGATATGAGCAGCTTGTTTTTGAACAAAGCGTCTTTCAATGAAGCCATTGGGGATTGGGATGTCAGTCGGGTGACCACGATGTTTCAAATGTTTGCAATAGCCTCTTCGTTTAATCAAGACATCGGGGATTGGGACACCCGTGCGGTGACCAATATGGCTAGCCTGTTTCAGGACGCTTCGGCGTTCAATCAGGATATTGGGGATTGGGATGTCAGCCGATTGACCAATATGGGTAACATGTTTAGCGGAGCTTTGGCCTTCAATCAAGCCATTGGGGATTGGGATGTGAGTCGGGTGACCAATATGACTCAAATGTTTCGAAAAGCCACGGTCTTCAATCAAGCGATTGGGGATTGGGATGTGAGTCGAGTGACTCAAATGGATCAGATGTTTAGCCAAGCTTCGGCCTTCAATCAGGATATTGGGGATTGGGATGTCCGCCAAGTGACCACGATGTATCAAATGTTTCGAAACGCTTCGGCCTTCAATCAGGATATTGGGGATTGGGATGTCCGCCAAGTGACCAGTACAGAAGCTATGTTTGAAAATGCCGGGGCCTTCAATCAGGATATTGGGGATTGGGATGTGGGTCGGGTGACCAGTATGGCGAGAATGTTCAGCTCTGCGTTAGGTTTTGATCAAGACCTCAGTGACTGGGACGTGGATCAGGTCACCAATTGTCTCTTTTTTGCTTGCGATTTGAATCCCCCCAATAGACGCCCTCGTTTCTCCAACTGCACGGACGGTTGCTAGGAAGCCAACCAATCATGGACAACATGGCGACAATATTGAGGTCTTTTGCAGGATGAGAATGGTCATTTCGCTTCGTTTCTTGGTCAAGAAGACAGATACAACATGAAATACGATGATAATTTCTAAGCATCAAACAAGGAATGTCAAACACTAATTGGTATAAATTGTCTAGAAACACTAAAACAACAGTTTGAAATTTCTGATGCCCCAACTTTCCATAATGAACGAACTCATATCCTTATTAATTTTGTAACTTGTATGTCATCTCTCATAAATGCTCACAAAAAAAACAAGAGATTGTTATCAAAAAGTTCAAGCCTTTAAATCCAACAAGGATAGCCATTTTTGATTCTTATGCTGGAAATGAAGAAAACGAACATAGTGATATCGGTTTATTATACTCTACTATGTTAGATGTGAGCTTCTATGATCGAATGCGTTTGAAATTTGAACTATCCAAAGTATTAGAAAAAAATTGGTTTAGATCCTTGGGACGCTCTCAAAGATTCTGTTTTGAAAGAGATGCGGTTACATTTTATAAACTTGAAAATGCAAAAAGCAGAACGGAATGACATAGAAATACTCACCGATGTCAAAGAGTGCGTTTTAAGAATTTGTAAAGTAAGAGACAACCTATTATATTCCGATCCAAAATTTGAACAATGGGTGTCTGTTGATTTATTTGAATTGAACTTCAGCAAAATTGGAGAAGCTTTTAAGAGTTTATCCCCCAGTCTAAAAAAAAAGTTTCATGACATTGATTGGCTTTCATACCAAAATCAAGGGATTATATAGTCCACGAGTATTTTAAATCTTCAACATGATGAGTTTTTGGAAAAATCGATTGATGAGATTCCTCAGTTGGGAACTAGAATCAACAAAGTATTAGAATCAATGAATGAAGATATTTAGTCTATTTCTACTGCGACTAAAGAAATTAGAATTATTCAACAAGCCACTTTTGAAAAGAGGTAAGCGAAAAATGATAGGTTTGATTTAATCCATCCTTATGATGGTCTCTATGAAGACACCATGATGGTTTGGATTTTTATCAACATTTCAATTCTTCAATAGCGTTTCCTAGAACATAAAATTTCAAGAACAATAAAAATATTTTTCATTGAGTTATTTGATTTCACTTTGATATTTTAGAATCATAAAACCCAATCTATTGGATCGATACTCTTTATTGATGCAACGATGTTTGCAGTTGGCTGAAAAAGGATTGGGAAGTACCTATCCAAATCCTTTAGTTGGTGCCCTTATTGTCCACCATGGACAAATTATTGGTCAAGGATATCATTATAAATCTGGTCTAGCACATGCTGAAGTGAAAGCTATCCAATCAGTTAAGGATTCTAGCAAATTCAAAAAATCGACTCTAGTTGTTAATCTAGAGCCATGCAATCATTTTGGGAAAACACCACCATGTACTCATGCGATTATTAAAAGTGGGATAAAGAAAGTAGTTATTGGAACCAAAGATCCATATCCCCAAGTCAATGGACAAGGAATTCAAATGTTAAGAACCCATGGTATTCAAGTCATTCATGGGGTCGAAAAACATTTTTGTCAACAAAAGAATAAACGCTTTTTCTGCTTTATAAAAAACAAACGTCCCTATATCATTTTAAAATGGGCACAATCACTAGATGGCTTTATAGCTCCACCCTTAAGTAATCGATTACCAAAACAACCCTACTGGCTAACTAATTCCTCAAGCAGAAAATTAGTTCATCAGTGGAGATATCAAGAAAATGCAATATTAGTAGGTGCTCAAACAGCAATTGATGATAACCCAAATCTTTTGGCTCGATACTGGAAAAAACCTCCAAGAAAAGAAATTCGAGTGTTGGTTGATCCACAATTAAGAGTTTCTAAAAAGACACAACTTTATGATGGAAACGCATTGACTTATGTTTTGACAAGTAAAACGTTAGTACAAAACTCTCAAAATGTGGAGTTCATCAAACTAAAAAATCACTACCCCATTTCAATCGATACACTACTACACGAACTGTACCTCAAAAACATTCAATCCATCATTGTTGAAGGAGGTCAAAAAACCCTCCAATATTTTCTTAATTCCTCACTTTGGGATGAAGCTAGAATTTTTACTTCACCTCATATTTTAAACCAAGGTTTAAAAGCTCCAAAACTCAATGAATCCAATAATTTAACTGAAATAGTTAATCTAAAAAATGATCAACTAAAAATCATTCATCAGCTACCAATTTAGACGATAGATGAGAAGGAATTGGAATTGGTTTTTTTGTTTCCGATGAAAGAAAAGCTAGTTTGGTATACCCCGTACAAATGAGCTGATTGTTTTGATTGAAAACATGATATGTTAACTCTAGAGTCGCTTTAGGAAACTTAACTAATTGTATTTCAACAGAATACAAATCTCCAAAAAATAAAGGGTAGTGATATTTTAAATTCACTTCTACCACAGGAGAAATTATTCCATTCTTTTCTATTTCCCCATAAGGTGTGTTTAAAGCATCAAGCCATTCAATTCGAGCTTCTTCTAAATATAGCACATAATTTGAATGATGCACCACTCCCATTTGGTCAGTTTCGACATAACGAATGGTTTTTTTCTTAGTTATAAATTTCATCTTTTTGAGGTATTTATTTGAGTTTCAATTAGCTGTAATTCTTAAAAAAAAACTTAAAAATTTTGTTCGGTATTTTATTAAAATAATTATTTTCGGTACGAAGAATGAATTCTATTTTTTGATGCATTTTTCATACCGTTTTGCATCATAAAATTAGATTTTTTTGATCCTTCTCAATCTGATGAATAACCAAAGTGTAGACCAAATATGGAATAACTGTAAAGCATTCATTAGAGACAATATTCAGTCAGAAAAAGAATTTTCAACTTGGTTTGGTTCCATTGAACCCATCGATTTAAACAATAAAGAATTTACCATTAAAGTTCCGACCCATTTTGTTTATGAGACACTTGAGGCAAATTATTTGGACTTAATCCAATCGGCCCTAACTAAAGAAATAGGCCCCAATGTCAAATTGATGTACACCATTGATACAAAACAGAATGAATCAAGTAGTTTGAAATCTCCAAAATTTCAAGCTAAAGGAAATCTTGATTTTCAAAGCCAAAAAAGACAAATGAATATTGTCCACTCTGGACAACCTGAGCGAATAAAAATTTTAGGTCTCAACAATGAACACTTTAGTCCTGAATTAAATTTAAACTACACTTTTGAGAATTTTGCAGAGGGAGATTCCAATAAGTTAGCCCGCTCTGTTTCATTAGAAGTCGCTAAAAACCCAGGTGGGACAGCTTTCAACCCCCTTTTCATTCACAGTCATGTTGGTCTGGGTAAAACGCATCTTGTCAATGCCATAGGAATTCAGATTAAAAAAGATTTTCCTCAAAAATCGGTCATTTACGTTTCTTCTGAAAAATTTACAGAGCAGTTTATTGCCGCTAGCTTGCATAAAGACAAAAACAAAATCAATAATTTCATTCATTTTTATCAACAATTAGATGTTTTAATCATTGATGATATTCAGTTTGTCACGGGGAAAGAAAAAACCCAAGGAGCTCTTTATAATATTTTCAATTATTTACATCAAAACAATAAACAAATAGTGATGACTGCAGATATCTCTCCTAAAGATATGGAAGATATTGAAGAGCGATTATTGTCAAGGTTTAAATGGGGGTTAACTGCTGAAATAAAAAAACCTGATGTCCAAACTAGAAAAAACATCATCAAACTAAAAACCGAAAATCTCGGATTGAATTTAGACGAAAGTGTCTTGGATTTATTAGCAGAAAAAATAGACTCTAATATTCGCGATATTGAAGGAGCTGTTGTCGCTATTTTAGCAGAAGCTTCCTTTAATAAAGTTTCGATAAATACGGAATTAGCCATGGGGGTGGTCAATCGATTGATTCGCGAAAAAGCAAGTCCAGAACAAGTTCCCTTTCATGTCATCGAAGATATTGTGGTTCAGTATTTTGAAGTGGATAATAAAGATTTGCGAACAAGAACCAAACGTAGGGAAGTCGTTGAGCCAAGACAACTCGTCATGCACTTTGCAAAAAAATACACCAAACTTTCTTTTCAAAAAATTGGAAAACTAATGGGAAATACCAATCATGCAACGGTCATTTATTCTGTTCGCAAAGTGGATGAATTTAAATTGCACGATCGGATTTATAGAAATACCTATAATGCCATTGATGAAAAAATCAAAAATTATTGACATCATCATAAATTTTTAATTTATTAAGACTTAAAAAGACTGATGAGTTTTCTATAGAAAAAGAGGGTTGATGCTTTGTTACGATCATTTTTGTTGAAATTCTCAAGTTGCAAGTCTTTTAACATCCCGACGCAAAGGTTCCGACATTGACAAAGATTCTGCGACCATTTGCAAGTTGGGGTTCGTCCGTACCCCTAAGTATTCAAGTGGCACAAAGCTTGGCATCAACATTTCAAATCAACTAGCTCAATAACACATTTCTGAGGATTTAAATGATGATACCCACATCAAACACTCCGAATGAAAAAAATCATGATGTATTTATCCATCTATGTCAAAATAAAACTCAAAAGTGAAAATGATTCCTGAAAGTAGAGCGTATGTTCTTGACTCATGTGAAGCATCAAAACCTATTTATTAGAAAACTTTAAGGTACTACCACTATTTGTGTGGAAAAGCCATTTTTTGTTGTCTCCATTCTCAAGAAATGGAGTCTTCTAAGGCACTATATTTTGATGGTTCCTTTAGTTTTGATTCACGAATCAACTTTTTCAATATGGAAGTATCCTTTAAAATCCGTTAAACGGACCAAAGATCTCATGACCAAGGCCTTGGAACTAAGCGATGATTGGTTGATCGATGACTTCTACATGGGTCAAAAAGACTTGGTGATCACGGTCGATGTGTCCCATACTGGTGGGGATCTCATCTGCACCGAAACCGATGAAGTCGGCACCCTCGATGACCATCGTCGTCAACGCCAATGGCGTCATTTGGATTGATTTCAGTATCGATGCTTTATCCGCTACCGAGTCCCTCGCGTCCAGTCTTCTGCTGGCATCAAAACCATCAACATCCCTTGGGCCGATATTTCCCATCGCTTTGAATCTTGGGCGATTCAAGGGATGCTCCACAATAAAAATCAATACAAAACGGCGGAAACATGACGATGTGGTGACCACACCATGAGTCGGGTGATCAAGCGTTCCGTTGCTCGTGGATGAGCGAGACGATCGAACATGGTTCCCGAACGTTGAAGGATTGATGAGAAAGCCGATTAAAGAGGACATCGGTAGGCATCTGTGGTCAGCGATGCGACGACAAGAACCGTGTGGGATATCGCTCAAGGAAGATCTCAAAAAGCAACCATCGATTGATTAAAAAACGTGCTTCCTAAAGACCAAAGAAAGGGCGTCAAAACCGATACGGCTGATCGGTGGCAACCCTTTAGCAAAGTGAAAGAACTCGTGTTACCTCAAGCTCCATGAATTCACAATCGATGCCATCTCATCAAACACATCCACCAGGGCATCGATCAGACCCGTCGATGGGAAGTGAAAGAGCTTCCCGATGTCTTGAAAAATAGGCGATAGGCCGTTTTGAAAAATCCAGAAAACCGAACCGAAAAACAACAAAAAATCTTTGAGAAGGTCGTCCAAGCCAATCTCAAAGGAGGCATCGCTTATCAATCTAGAGACGTCTTCAAAGCCTTTTGAAACGGTCAAGACATGGCTCAAGCATGTCGCTATTTCACTCTTTGGTATCAACACGTCATGAAGGCCGGTCTCCAACCAATCATGAGAGTGGCACAGATGTTCCGAAAGCACCTCGATGGGGTATGACACGCTATGATTCACAAACCATCCAGTGCTCGAGCCGAACGAATCAATGGGAAAGTACAGGAAGTCATCACGGTGGCTAGAGGGTTTCGAAACGATGAAAATCTCAGAGCCTCTGTTTTATTCTTTTGTGGCCATTTGGATCTCTTTCCACACAAATAGTAGTAGTACCACAAGTATTAGATCAAGTATATATCCTACATCAACTAAGGAATTAACAATTCATTAACCTAAGTTACTCGGAGGTATCTTTTGAAGTTTGAGAGTCATTTACATAAGATTTTTCATACAAATGTGGACGTTTATTTTTAGTATTTGTAAGACTCATTTGATCTCTCCATTGATCAATTTTAGATTGATTTCCTGAGAGTAAGACTTCAGGAACTTTCCAGTTATTAAATATCCTCGGTCTTGTGTAAATTGGGGCCTCAATCAAATCATCTTGAAAACTATCCCCTAGTGCCGAAGACAAATCTGAAAGGACTCCGGGAATTAACCGAACAATGGCATCACAAAAGACCGTAGCCGCAATTTCTCCTCCTGATAGCACATAATCACCAACCGAAATCTCTTTTGTAATGAGGTGATCCCGAATTCGTTGATCGACTCCTTTATAATGTCCGCAAAGCAGAAGCAAATTTTTTTTTGTAGAATAGTAATTAGCCATCTTTTGGTTTAATAATTCACCATCAGGAGCAAAATAAATGATGTCATCATACCCTCTTTTCCTTTTGAGGTCGGTAATACATTTGAATATAGGTTCAATTTTTATGACTAGTCCCACACCTCCCCCAAATGGATAATCATCCACTTGTTTTCTGGGTGGTAACGCATACTGCCGTAAATCATGATAATGAATTTCCACTAATTGAGCGTTTAGAGCTCTTTTGACAATGGAGTGTCCAAAAGGACTTTCCATCATTCCAGGAAATAATGTAATAATATCGATTCGCATCGTTGTACAAAGTCCCTGTAAACCTTTAGGGGAATGCCCCTAAGTTAATAAATCAGTGTAAACTGTTCTCCTTCTGGTGATTGTACTTTGACGGTTTTGATGCCCTCATTTTTCCTTTTTATATCTCGAACATCATCAATATTGTTGACTATAATGTCATTGATTTCCAAAATTTGGTAATTCAAATATTTAGCCAAATAACTCCTCGAAACATTAGCGATGGTTAATGCCCCATCAGGATAATTTTCATTTCTCTGAGGTTTTATTTCTCTGATTTCCATACCGCCAAATGTTTCAGTGACCGATTTGGTTAGTGTGACAACAACCTCTTTTAGTTGGCCGTTTCTTTTATAGGATATATTGACTTGGTCACCTGGCCGTTTGCTAAACAAATGACCATGTAAATCAGCATACTTATTAATTTTATTGCCATCAATCGTTTTGATGATATCTCCAGATTTCAAATTAGCTTGGCTAGCACCAGTATCTGGGAAAACGTCACTAATATAAAATCCTTCCGTGTCATCCACATTGAGTTGTTCAGCTGTTTTTCCTGTTAGTGAATTACCGACGACACCCAAAATTCCTTTCTGTATATCACCATATTCCATTAAATCTTCAAAAACTTTTCGAACAATGTTGCTAGGAATGGCAAAAGAATAACCCACATATCCCCCAGTTTGTGTTGATATTTTTGTATTGATTCCAATAAGTTCCCCCCGGGTATTGACTAAAGCGCCTCCCGAGTTTCCGACATTGACAGCAGCATCTGTTTGAATGAAAGCTTCATTTTTATTATCTCTTAAATTAGAATCTCTACTTTTGGCACTAATGATCCCTGCGGTCACTGTTGAGTTAAGATTCAATGGATTACCGACCGTTAAAACCCACTCTCCAATTTGTGTATTATCGGAATTTCCGAAAACCATATATGGCAATGGAGTTTCTGGTTCGATTTTCAATATCGCTAAATCTGTATCTGGATTTGCTCGTACAATTTTCCCATTGAATGTACGATTATCGTTTAGAGTCACTTCCAATCCGTTATTATCTTCGATTACATGATAATTGGTAATAATGTATCCATCTGGTGAAACAACCACTCCAGATCCAACCACTGAAGCTGAACTAGATCTTCTGTACCAAGTACTATTAATGGTTCTGATGGATTTGATATGCACTACTTTATTAACCACGTCATTCGCAACTTCTACAAAATCTGTAGGTTCTAGCATAGAACTAACATTTGGATAATCATAGGTTGTGGGGATGACTCGATATGGTGACTCGATTGAAGAAGCATCTATATGCTGAGCATTATCCAGTAAGGGTATCACAAAAAAATAGAAGAGTACAAAACTTAAGAAAGAACTCACGATCGCAATTCCGAATGTATTAGCAATTTTTCTCATTTCAAATCGATTTATCTTGATTATAATAGATGCGAAATTACTTGATTTATTAACTGAAATCTTGAGTTTTAACAAAATTTTAACACTTTTGCTTGGTTTTCTTTATTGATCTGGTCGGATTTTCTCATTACAAACTAAAAAGAATAATGAGTTCGTCTTTATTTTGTATCGCAATACGTGTGAATGATGGTGATTGATTTCATTAAATATCAAGGTTCAGGAAATGATTTTATTTTGATTGAAAACATCAATGGGAAAATTCCCAATTTAAGTCGCAATACCATTCAACATTATTGTCATCGCCATTTTGGTATTGGTGCTGATGGACTGATCATTATAAAGCAGAGTAAAGTTGCCGATTTTTATATGACCTATTACAATTCGGACGGGAATATGAGTAGCCTTTGTGGCAATGGCAGTCGCTGTGCTGTGAGATTTGCCCATAGTCACTCTTTGATTCAAGCTAATGCAACGTTTGAGGCATATGATGGAATCCATGAGGCTCAAATTTTAAAAGATGATCGAATAGCCATTCGGTTTAATGATATTGACCAATTAGAAAAATATCAAGATGGGGTTATTTGTGATTCAGGATCGCCACATTACGTGCAATTTGTTGACAATATAGATGCTATTGACTTGATCCCTCTTGCTCGATCGATTCGAAATAATTCAAGGTTTCAAGAAAAAGGGATTAATGTGAATTATTTCCAAAAAAATAGTTCTTCAGAATTTGGTATTCGTACTTATGAACGAGGCGTAGAAAATGAAACTTTGTCATGTGGTACGGGTGTGGTTGCTACTGCTATAGCATCCCATTTTTTAAAAATTTCTAATGCCTCCAAATTATTATTTCAAACTAAAGGGGGGTTATTAGAAGTTCATTTTACAGTTGAAAAATCAAAATACACTCACATTTCTTTGATTGGTCATGCTCATGAAGTTTTTCAAGGTCAAATTGATTATCAAATGTGAATTCAATTCAACTTCGAGCGATAGAAAAAGAAGATTTACATTTTCTCTACCAAATTGAAAATAATCGTCAATATTGGAACTATTCCAATCGAATCGAATCTTATTCCAAAACGCTTTTAAAGAATTTCATTGAAATACAACAACAAGATATTTATCAAACTCGACAAAAACGTTTTCTGATTATTATACAAGAAAATACAAAATGCGGATTTGTTGATTTATTCGAATTTGAACCCAAACATCAAAGGGCCTCTGTGGGCATTATTGTCATAGAAAAATTTCGTTCGAAAGGAATTGGTTTTGGTGCTTTATCACTTTTAGAAGAGTATAGTAAAAATATTTTAAACCTTCATCAAGTCTATGCCCATATAGCAAAAGAAAATGCTCCTAGCATCAAACTATTTGAAAAAGCCAATTACAACCTAATTGGGGTCAAGAAAGATTGGAATTTTTACAATAACAAGTTTCATGATGAACTTTTATATCAGAAATTACTTTTGGTTGCGAAACCTTAAATGGATTCTGATTGCTTTTCTTTTTATTAAACTCTTAGGAATTTTCATTGGCATTCTGTTTTACCAAACGGTATTGGCTAGTAATACCGCTTTTGATGGGGCATCTATCGAAATTTTTATTGATCAAGATGATGATTTAGATAGTCTTAATTTAAAACTCGTTCCTCATCTAAAATCAACCAAAACATTTAATCGATTGGCAAAATTCAAGTCCTACGGTGAATCGATCAAACCAGGTCGGTTTTTAATTTCTACATCTAGCAGTAACAATAGGATCATCAATACCTTAAGATCTGGAGGAACCCCAATCAAAGTGGTTTTCAATAACCAAGAAAGAATTGAAAATCTAGTGGGTAGAATTTCTAATCAATTAATGATTGATAGTCTTTCATTACTAGAACACATGACCAATCCAGACATCATCGACAAAATGGGGTTTACACTTGAAAATGCTTTAGCCATGTTCATTCCAAATACATATGAACTTTATTGGGAATCCGATGCGAACACTTTTTTGAATAGAATGTATCATGAGTATCGACAATTTTGGAATCAAGAACGTCAGGAAAAGGCGAGAACACTAGGACTTTCCCCAATTGAAGTTGTTATTCTAGCATCTATTGTTCACAAAGAAACCGTCAAAGTAGATGAAATGCCACAAGTTGCAGGGGTTTATTTGGAACGACTCAAACGTAACATGAAGCTTCAAGCCGATCCTACCATTATTTTTACCATTAAAAAGCATTCAGGCGACTTCGATAAAGTCATTAAACGAGTCTTATACCGAGATTTAGAAATTGATTTGCCGTATAATACTTACCTCTATGGAGGACTACCTCCTGGTCCGATTATCACACCGTCTATTTCCAGCATCGATGCTGTTTTAAACCCCAAAACGGAAGGTTATCTTTATTTTGTTGCTGATGTAGGAAATCCTGGATACCACAAATTTGCCAAAACACTATCCCAACACAATCGAAACAGAGCTAAATACATTCGTTGGATTAATTCTAAAGGAATCAAACGTTAACAACAAAAAGTCTCTTCATAAGCGTTTTGTCTAACATCAAATAATAAATAAAAAAAGAATCTCATCATGCAAGAACACAAAATGAGTTCCGGTTAGGATGAACGAACCATCTTAATAATAGTGATTTCCTCTTTTTCAAGTTCCGTCATGATTTCGTTAGAGATGGGGGTGTCAAAATGCTCGAATGAAAAACATTTACTTGAAATCAAAAACGCATCAAAATCTTCTTGCTCGTCATTTACATGATTTCGAATTTAGGAACTCTTGTTGGATTCATAAGTAAATGATCGACAATAGAAGATCAAGCGATCGATAGCCTACTATTTGTTACATAGTTAAGATTGAATAAAATAACTTTTTTCTTATCAATCGAATATAGTAAAGATAAAACAAAGAAGTCTATGACAAACGATCAAAAAGTTTTAATGTCTTCGTGATTTGGTCGAAAATCTTTATTTCTTCAGTTGTCCATGCAAAACGATAATCTCAACAAAACATTGATCATAAAACCAAAATAAATTCTAAATTTGTAGGCCGAAATTGAAGTGCTTTTAATTCTTACATACCATGGAAGCAACAATACGCGAAGTTGAAAAGGAACTCATTATAAAAAAGAATTTTCCTAAGTTTTCATCTGGAGATACGATTACCGTATACTATGAAATTAGAGAAGGTGAAAAAGTACGAACTCAGTTTTTTAGGGGTGTTGTCATACAAATCAAGGGACATGGACTAACGAAAACATTTACCATTAGAAAAATTTCGAATACCATTGGTGTGGAACGTATTTTTCCAATCAACATGCCAACCCTTCAGAATATTGAAATCAATAAAAGAGGAAAAGTGCGTCAATCAAGAATATTCTATTTTAGAAAACTTCGAGGGAAAAAAGCCCGTATCAAAGAGATTAGAAGACAATCCAAAAATTAATTTGATTCCATTTCTAATCTATATTACAAACTCGATAAAACATTAATTTTTCTTTTGTTACCCCATAAAAATTTGAAAATCAATTTCAAAGGATATAGCATTGTAACTTACATTTACTGAAAATTATCCAATAATGCCTAAATTAAAAGTCCAAAATCCGATTGTGGAATTAGATGGAGATGAAATGACTCGAATCATTTGGGAGTTCATCAAAAATCAACTCATTCTTCCCTACCTTGATTTAGATATTAAATACTATGATTTATCCATAACAAGTCGGGATAAAACAAAGGATGAAATCACCATTGAAGCAGCAAAGGCTATAAAAACATTCCATGTCGGTATCAAATGTGCCACCATCACTCCTGATGAATCTCGAGTTGAAGAGTTTGGATTATCTAAAATGTGGCGCTCTCCCAATGGCACCATCAGAAACATCGTTGGCGGAACTGTCTTTAGAGAACCTGTTATTATTAATAACATTCCTCGAATTGTTCCTGGCTGGACTTTACCTATTTGTATTGGAAGACATGCCTTTGGAGATCAATACAGAGCTGTCGACACTTCAATAGAGCAAAAGGGAAAACTCACCATGACATTCACTCCAGAGAACGGAAATCCTCAAACTTGGGAAGTTTATGATTATGATTCTCCGGGCGTAGCCATGTGTATGTTCAATGTTGATGAATCGATTTATGGCTTTGCTAGATCCTGCATGAATCAAGCCATTAATAAAAAATGGCCCTTATATCTTTCGACGAAAAACACCATTCTCAAAGCTTATGATGGACGGTTTAAAGATATTTTTCAAGAAGTATATGACCATGAGTTTAAAACCCAATTTAAAAATCTTGGCATCACCTATGAACATCGTTTGATTGATGATATGGTTGCAGCAGCTTTAAAATGGTCAGGAGGTTTCGTTTGGGCTTGTAAAAATTATGATGGAGATGTTCAATCCGATACGGTCGCCCAAGGATTTGGCTCCTTAGGATTGATGACCTCGACATTAGTGACTCCCGATGGAAAAACCATGGAAGCCGAAGCTGCCCATGGAACGGTGACAAGACACTACAGAGAGCATCAAAAAGGAAATCCAACATCCACAAATCCTATTGCTTCCATTTTCGCATGGACAAGAGGTCTTATGCACAGAGCCAAACTGGATGAAAATGAGGAGCTCAAGAATTTCTGTCTCGCATTAGAAACTGTTTGTATCCAAACTGTAGAATCTGGAAAGATGACCAAAGATTTGGCGCTATTGATTCATGGCTCAAAAACAACATCCCAGCATTACTTGAACACTTCTGAATTTTTAGCCGAAATCAGAGGCCGATTGGATGAACATTTGTCATCAGCTTCATTCAACCGCTAAAGAACTCTTTCTTTCGTCAAAAGATGACTGAATTTATAAGAATCACCGAACAAGATTCCAATCATCGTGATTTAGAACAGAAAACTGTGGAACAATTAGTTCACGGAATTCACCAAGAAGATGTTTCTGCGATAAGAGCTCTTGGTGGTGTATTGGATCGAGTGGTCCCCCTGATAAAGGTTGTGATCCAGCGATTAAAAAATAGAGGACGATTGTTTTATATCGGGGCAGGAACCTCGGGGAGACTTGGTGTTTTAGATGCTTCAGAATGCCCTCCAACTTATGGAGTTTCTCCCGACTTAGTCATCGGGATCATTGCTGGAGGAGATGATGCGCTTCGCAATTCGATTGAACATTCTGAAGACGACGTCTCACAATGTTGGAAAGATTTATCTAAATATCGTGTTTCCCAACAAGACATTGTGATTGGTATCGCAGCCTCGGGAACAACACCCTATGTCGTGGGTGGTTTATCTGATTGTCAAAAAAATGGGATTACTACGGGATCTATTACCTGTAATCCAAATGCTCCAATGAGTCAAGTGAGTGACTTTCCTATTGAAGTGATTGTCGGACCCGAATACGTCACGGGTTCTTCACGAATGAAAGCTGGTACCGTTCAAAAATTAATACTCAATATGATTTCGACGGCAACAATGATTCAACTAGGGCATATCAAGGGGAATAAAATGGTGGATATGAAATTGGCCAACAATAAGCTAAAAAAAAGAGCTGTTGGCATCTTGGTAAAGGAATTGAAGACATCAGAAGACAAAGCCCAACAATTATTAAAAAAACATGGAAGTATTCGAAGTGTTCTCCAATCTTATAAATCAGATTCACAGTGACCAAAAGACAAATTCGGCTCATATTGACCTATTTGATACTCTTTGTCATCTGTGGATTTATTTCCATGGTATTGATTGTCAATGCTTTTCAAAATAAAGATCATCGACTCTACTATCCGGTATTGATTTTTGGGATTTTGGTCTTTATCACTTCTATTTATTATGGCTATATGGGGGTGGATACATTAAAAATCAGTCTCCTTGGTAAAAAATCCAAACCAAAAAACTAACGGGCATTCCAATAACTCATGATTACAATTGCTTTTCCTTCAGGTGAAAAAAAAACTTTTGAAAAAGGAATATCTGCTCATGATATAGCCTTTTCCATTAGCAGAGGATTAGGACAAACTGCCCTTTCAGCTCGATTCAACAATCAAATCATTGAACTATCTCAAAGCATCGAAACTGATGGCGCCATCGAATTCTACACATGGAGTGATTCAGAAGGTAAAAAAGCTTTTTGGCATTCATCTGCTCATGTTTTAGCTCAAGTATTAGTGGAATTATATCCTGATTGTCATTTAACAATCGGTCCCCCTATAGATCAAGGATTTTACTATGATGTTTCTTTCAACGGTAATGCGCCCTCTGCCCGGGACTTTCAAACTATTGAGAATCGTTTTAAGGAACATGCTCGTAAAAAATACCCTTTTCTAATGCGTTCTGTTTCCAAAGAAGATGCCCTTGATTACTACAAAAAAGAAAAAAATCCATACAAAGTAGAGCTTATTGAAAATCTAACTGACGGAGACATTACTTTTTGTGATCACGCGGATTTCACTGATTTATGTCGAGGAGGGCACATCCCTAATACTGGATACATCAAAGCTATCAAACTTTTAAATATTTCAGGAGCGTTTTGGAGAGCTAATCAATCCAATGCACAACTCACAAGAATTTATGGTATTTCCTTTCCAAAACAAAAATATTTGAACGAATACCTCCAAATGATTCAAGAAGCAAAAAAAAGAGATCATCGCGTTATCGGGAAACAATTAGGATTGTTTACCTTTTCCAATCATGTTGGCGCCGGTCTTCCTCTTTGGCTTCCTGATGGTGCTGCTTTGAGACAACGACTGGAAGAATTCATGAGGGATGCTCAAAAAAGAGCTGGATATGACTTTGTCATCACCCCTCACATTGGTGCTAAACAACTTTACGTGACTTCGGGGCATTTTGAAAAATATAGTGCCGACAATTTTGGCCCCATTAAAACACCCGATCAAACTGAAGAGTTTTTACTCAAATCGATGAATTGTCCTCATCATTGTGAAATCTATAATTCCCAACAATGGAGTTATAAAAATTTGCCCGTACGTTATTCTGAATTTGGGACTGTCTATCGTTACGAACAAAGTGGCGAATTACATGGATTGACTAGAGTTCGAGGTTTTACTCAGGATGATGCGCACATCTTTTGTACTCCCGAACAATTAAACCAAGAATTTAAAAAGGTCATTGATTTGGTTCTCTATGTTTTTGAATCGTTAAGTTTTAAAGAGTTTACAGCACAAGTTTCTTTAAAAGATCCCAAAACTCCAGAAAAATACCTAGGGGACGAAAAGCAATGGGAAAAAGCTCAAAATGCCATCATCAAAGCGACTAAAGAAAAAGGACTCGATTATACCATTGAAGTCGGTGAAGCTGCCTTTTATGGGCCTAAGTTGGATTTTATGGTCAAAGACACCCTTCAAAGAAAATGGCAATTAGGAACCATTCAAGTTGATTATAACCTACCTGAACGCTTTGACTTGGTCTATAAAGGAAAAGATGATAAACTTCATCGACCGATCATGATCCATCGAGCTCCTTTTGGTAGTTTGGAACGTTTTGTGGCCATATTGATTGAACATACTGCTGGAGAATTTCCTCTTTGGTTGACGCCTCACCAAGTAAAAATCCTTTGTGTGGGTGAAAGTCATCATCAATATGCCCAAAAAGTGGCTCAATCCTTAGAAAATTCCGATATTCGCACGCGAATCGATATGAGAAATCAAACAGTTGGTAAAAAAATTAGAGATGCCGAAATTTCTAAAACTCCATAC
The DNA here is from genome assembly GCA_026710085.1 of Flavobacteriaceae bacterium. Taxonomy (GTDB): domain Bacteria; phylum Bacteroidota; class Bacteroidia; order Flavobacteriales; family Flavobacteriaceae; genus Bin25. Next base: position 16,758 of record JAPORT010000050.1, read on the forward strand.
ATGTTGTTGATTGGAGATCAAGAAATTGAAACAAAGACTTTATCGGTTCGAAAACACAAAGAAGGTGATATCGGATCCATGTCTTTAAATCAATTTATTTCTGAAGTCAAACAAAAAGTCAAAGAGGAAGTCTCATCTTTTGAAAATAACCATTTAAAACAATAAGTCATAGGCATACGTAGAAGGAGAAGTCATCGACCTGCTCGAATTATTCGAGAAGATCCTCACAAGATTAACGAGAAAATAACCGCTAATGAATTAAGACTGGTTGGGAACAATGTTGAAGTTGGTATCTATACCCTCAATAGAGCTCTAGAAATCGCTCGACAAAAAGAGCTTGATTTAGTGGAAATTTCTCCTAATGCCAAACCTCCAGTATGCAAAATATTAGATTATAAAAAGTTTTTATTTGAACAGAGAAGAAGAGAAAAGGAGATTAAATCAAGGGCTTCCAAAGTGGTGGTCAAAGAAATTCGATTTGGCCCTAATACCGACGAACATGATTATGAATTTAAAAAGAAACACGCCATCAAGTTTTTAAATGAAGGAGCCAAAATCAAAGCTTTTGTTTTTTTTAAAGGACGTTCCATCATGTTCAAAGATAAGGGACATATATTACTTTTGCGCTTGGCCCAAGAATTAGAAGAATACGGTAAAATTGAAAAGATGCCAGAACTCGAAGGAAAAAGAATGACCATGATAATCAATCCTAAAAAAAATTAGATCTCATGCCAAAACAAAAGACCAATTCAAGTGCAAAAAAAAGGTTTCGTCTGACAGGTAGTGGAAAGCTCAAGCGCAATCAATCCAATAAACGTCACTTATTGACCAAAAAAACCAAAAAAAGAAAACTGAGATTAACCCATTCGACATTAGTTCATCAAAGTGATGCTGATAATGTCCGAAGACAATTAGGATTAAAATAAATTTATTTTTCATCAATAAAAATCAATAAAAAATGCCTAAAGCGAAAAATACAGTTGCTTCTCGTGCGAGACGAAAGAAAATTTTAAAGTTTGCCAAAGGATACTATGGTCGAAGAAAAAATGTCTGGACAGTTGCAAAAAATGCCGTTGAGAAGGGATGGACTTATGCCTATCGTGATCGAAGAACCAAAAAGAGAAATTTTCGTGCTCTATGGATTGTCAGAATCAATGCAGCTGCTAGACAACATGGATTTTCTTATAGTGATTTCATACAAAAAGTCCAAGCTTCGAACATCAAACTCAATCGAAAAGTTTTGGCTGACTTGGCCATGAACCATCCTAATGCATTTGAAGCCATCGTCAAAAAAGTCACTACTTGAACTTTTTAGTGTAACATTTTTCCATTGATGATCGTTTATTACAACATCACCAATCGTTTACTTGCTGAGTGAAGTTACTCTTTACTATTCTTGGATGTCTTGGAATTTTGTTTGACGGAATCGCTCAGCAACCTGCAGGAAACAGACCAAGTTTTAGTCGAGGGAACCTAAACCCCATCACTATGAGCGGTCAGATTGTGTCTCAGCAATCTAAAGAGCCTTTAGCCTTTGCTACCGTTTTATTTCGAAATAGTCAATTTCCAAATCGACCTCAGGGAGGCATTACCGATGATGAAGGTTTGTTTGAAATTGAAGTCGTACCTGGAGATTATGTCATCGAGATTGAATTTATTGGTTTTGAAAGCATGATTATCGATCAACAAGTTTATTCTGAAACCACCGATTTGGGGGTTATTGAATTAATTCTTGAATCCAAAGAACTTGATGAAATTGAATTGGTTGGGGAACGAACCACAGTCGAAATCAAGCTTGATCGAAAAATTTATAATGTAGGTTCCGACATCACCGTTAGGGGTGGAAGTGTTTCGGATGTTTTAGATAATGTCCCTTCTGTAAGTGTTGATGTTGAAGGAAATGTCGCCCTTCGAGGGAATAACAATGTCCGCATCTTAATCAATGGAAAACCATCCGGGCTCGTTGGGCTATCAGGACCTCAAGGACTCCGGTCGCTCCCTGCAGAATCCATTGAGCGAGTTGAAGTGATTACGTCTCCTTCGGCTCGATATAGTGCTGAAGGAACTGCTGGAATTTTGAATATCATCTTAAAAAAGCAAGATTTGTATGGCATCAATGGTAATTTGATTGGTAGCATCGGAGAACCTGATCTTGCAAGTGGATCGGCAACTTTAAACTGGCGAAGGGAGGAGTTTAATCTATTTACAACTAATTCTTATAACTATAGTAATAATTCAGGATACTTTTCCAATAACAACACGTATTATAATATCGATGCTGAAGGGGTTGATCAACCAGATACCTTTTTATCTGAGTATCGGGATGCCAATCGTAAACGCAATGGCTATTTTACGACCGTTGGTTTGGAATACTTTTTTGATGAAAAAACTTCCATAACCCTCAATGGATTTTATAGAGAATCCGATGGGAAAGATCGTACGCCTAATGAAATTGAAGAGTTCGATAGCAATCGAACTCCCATTAGCTTGACTGAAAGAACCGAATTAGAAGACGAAACGGATATTTCCAAACAAGTTAGTCTTAATTTTTTCAAAGACTATGAACAGCGAGATCATCGGTTAACAGCAACGCTTCAGTATGAAGAAAGTTCTGAAGATGAGCTAGCTAATATTTCTAATGAATCTATCTTTCCTCAAAAGAGTCTTCTACAAAAAGAACGAAATATCACGATCGAAGACGATCGACGCATCCTAGTCCAAACTGATTATGTCAAACCTTATGAGAATGGCAATCAATTTGAAATTGGATTTAGAGGAAACTATACCAATCAATTGATTGATTACCAAGTGAGTTTTAATAGAAATGATCATCGTGAGTTCACATTAGATACTGATTTATCCAATGTCTTAGAATACAAAGAATATATTACTGCAGGTTATTCCCAATACGGCATCCAATGGGATAAGTTTGGTGTTTTGTTAGGGATCAGGGTCGAATATTCAAAAATCACAGTCAATCAAAAAACAACCAATGATTTAAGTATTCGAGACTATACAGACTTTTTTCCAACGGTCAACGTGTCTTTGGAAGTCAATGAGAAAACATCGTTTCAATTAGGATATAGTCGCCGAATAAGCAGACCTCGATCCCGATTTATCAACCCCTTTCCTTCAAGATCAAGTGTCACTAATTTATTTCAAGGAAATCCAGATTTGGATCCAACCTATTCAAACTCTTTTGATTTAGGTTTTTTAAGACGTTGGGATAAGATGACCTTTAATGCTTCAACCTATTACTCTAAAGCCACTAATAATTTCGTTTTCGTCAATGAAGATACAGGCATGCTTGTCACGATTAGTGGTGATCCAGATAATCCCAATCGTCAACTCACTCAAGTGCCCGTGATTCGAAGGTCTCCAGTCAACTTAACATCCAATATTCGTTTGGGAACTGAGTTTAGCATTTCATGGTTTCCATCTCGAGATTTTCGATTGAATGGAAATTTCAATTTATTTCATTCTTCAATAGATGGAGATTACAATGGCATTAATTATGATGCATCTAATTTGAGTTGGTTTGCTCGATTGAATGCCAACATTCAACTTCCTTTTGATATCGATATGCAATTACGAGGCTTTTACTTTGGACCATCTGAAGATGCCATTAATAAACGACGGGGAAACTTCATTGCCTCGGGTGCACTCAATAAACGAATCTTCAAGGAAAAAGGAACGATTTCTTTTAGAGTGTCTGATATTTTCAATTCTGCCAAAAGACAGATTGAAACCTTTGCGCCTACTTTTTATACCGAAACTGAAATACAGTGGAGACCTCCTTCCTTTGTCCTTTCTTTAAGTTACATCATTAATGAGCGACGTGATAATCGCCGCCGCAGTCAAGGACGAGGTAATGATGGTGGCGGATTTCAAGATGGGGAAGGTTTTGATTTCTAAAATCAAACCCCATTCGCTTTGTTTATAGTGAATTTTCACTTTGCAAAATCGAGTTATTGAAAGTAAAAAGGCTCTACTACAAAAGTTATTAATTATGAGATAAAAGAATATAAGGAGGCAAGAAAAGATTTTGAAAAATGATACTAGAGACCATTGAAAGTTCCAATAAATTTAAACTCAATGAACTGTACACTCCCAAAATCTACAGAGCTTATTTACTAGCCAATGACCAAGTACAATTACTCAATATACACCGATACCTATTTTTTTAATCTAGGTGCTATTGAATGTATCGTAGTGAATTCTACAACTTATACTAATTTGCGTTTTAAATTACTTTTCAAAGTCGGGACATAATCTTTATGTTTCATAATATATCTCGTTGATTTAAAGGGAATAAGAGTAAAAACTAGGTGCATATAATACAGAAGAAAAATTGGCGTTATGACAATCAAAAAGCTCATTTGAATCGGATTCTATTTGTTGTTTGTTAGTCAAAAATTATCCTTATAAAAGTTCTTCTATGTTTTTCCTAATGTATTTGTCATGCTACTTTTTTTCTTTCCATCACATAGTCACAAGAGAGATAGTATGATAGCTAGAGATATCAAAGATTTCCCAGTTAATCCCACAATGTGTCCTGTTTCTTTTAATCCATTTTCCATAACATACACAGCATCTATTCCTGAAAGAAAACACAATCCACATAATAGAATCAGAGGCATAATCCTATGTTTTTCTACCCCCTTTGTTTTAGGCTGATACTCATTCATGTGTTAAGTTCTTTAAAATTCATTTGTAACAACTGGTTCAAAGATTAATCTTCACTCCAAAATCAAGACTTAAAGAATAAATATTATCGATTTCAGTGTATGATTGAATGGGTTCGGAATCATCCAATCTTATATTGGGTGGGTGGCTTCTCAAGGGATCCCAGACCAATTCTTGAGATTTCAATTTTCCGTAGTTCGTATAGTTTATTTTAAGCATAACCGATGTCTTTTGGCTGAGATGATATTCGAGTCCTCCCAATATTTTATATGAAATGACCGTATCCTTCATCGGTCCGAATGCAGAACTAACCGCTCCAGCCAAATTTTGTTTTATTTGATCTGCATTTTCAAGTTGATTGATGACTGCCGTATTAATGCGTTCTGCATCATGGAATCGGGCCCAAACACTTGCATATTCAGCCTGCAAACTGCTGATGCCGACACCCAAACCTAAATAAGGACTCCAAGAGCTTAAACGCGCCAGTTTGAATATGACATTTCCACTGAAACTACTGGATTTCAAATCTCCCAAACGTTCCTCAGCCTTATAAATTTCGCCTTCTAACTTTTCTCTATCAACACCTCTTGATTCAAAACCATTCACTTCTGATGTTTCATTATAAGAGGCCACTGAAAAATGATGTTCTAATTCAAATGCGATAGACGAGGTTATTTGAAGACCCAATCCAAGACTTCCCGATCGACCGAATGAACTTTCAAAATCAACCGTATAATAATCTCCTACGCCTCTATTCATGTCATCACAACCCGGTATCATCTGATAATTTGGATTGATGTATTCATCACAGTAACTCGCTCGATCATTGGAAGCTCCTTTCATTTTCAAACTTGGATGGTAGCCAAGGCCGACATTTATTGTCGAGTAGAGTTCTATTTGACCCAAAACCGGCGTACAAATCAAGATGAAAATAAAGAGCGTGTAAATCGTTTTTTTCTTGGAATTCATAGGTCTCAAAATAGTTTCTATTGGTTATTTCTCGAACAACTCACGAGATTAAAAAATAATTAAAAATCAGTCGTTATGATTGAATCTTTGAGCCAGTCGAAATCGATGAAAAAAACTCTTGAAGTTACTGTGTGTCAATTCCATTCCAACTTAAAGAAGAAGATGATCAAATGAAAAACCTTAGGGTTTTAAGGGTGATTTTTTTGATTTTATAAAGGCTTTTATTTTTTCAATCATGGGACCAAAAATCCAATACGGAACAAGAAATGTGGCTAAAAAAATCATGAGCCAAAAGCCCATCAAAACAATTCCAGTGAATACGATAAATCCTAAATACTGACTGAACTCAAACATGTTCCTTGTATTTACGCAAATGTAGTATAATCTCTTTTCGAATACCACATAAAATTCATCAAGTTTTTTACATCCCACAAATGAGATGCCCGACATTTGACTAATTTTGAATACAATTCGTGGCTCATCTTAAATGTGAAATACCGACTTGAAAAAGATACGTTAGGTACTGTACAAGTTCCTAAAGACGCTCTTTGGGGGCCACAGACGCAACGCTCGATCAATAATTTCAAAATTGGTCCTTCGGCATCAATGCCTATTGAAATCATCTATGGTTTTGCTATCGTCAAAAAGGCTGCGGCTTATGCCAATCACCAACTAGGTGTATTGAACGAATCCAAAAGAAATTTAATCGCCCAAGTATGCGATGAAATACTCAATGGGACATTAGACGAGCATTTTCCTCTTGTGATTTGGCAAACAGGCTCTGGGACTCAAACCAATATGAATGTTAATGAAGTGATTGCCAATAAAGCTCAAATCAATCAAAACAAGGAATTAGGGGCATCACCTATTCTGAAACCCAATGATGATGTCAACAAATCTCAATCATCCAACGATACTTTTCCAACAGCGATGCATATTGCGGCCTATCAAATGATACAACATCATACCATTGTTCAAATTGAACAATTAACTGACATTTTTGAAACCAAAGCCAAACAATTTGAAAAGATTGTTAAAATTGGTCGCACCCATCTGATGGATGCTACACCATTGACATTAGGTCAAGAATTTTCAGGATATGTGCATCAATTGAAAACGGGATTGAAATCACTGAAACAATCGATGGATCATTTATCAGAATTAGCTCTAGGAGGAACAGCTGTAGGAACGGGATTGAATACCCCCAAAGGATACGACAAACTAGTTGCTAAATTCATTTCTGAATTTACACAATTATCCTTTAAAACCGCTTCCAACAAATTTGAAGCTTTATCTTCTCACGATGCCATTATTGGTACGCACAACGCATTGAAGAAATTAGCCGTCAGTCTCAATAAAATCGGTAATGATATACGCATGTTGGCATCAGGACCAAGAAGTGGATTGGGAGAACTATCCCTTCCTTCGAATGAACCAGGCAGTTCCATCATGCCTGGTAAAGTAAATCCCACACAATGTGAGGCCCTCACAATGGTTTGTACTCAAATCATCGGCAACGATGTTGCACTTTCCTTTGGTGGGGCTCAAGGTCACTTTCAACTCAATGTTTTCAAACCGATGATGGCATACAATATCTTACAGTCTGCAAGATTATTGGGAGATGCATGTAAAAGTTTTGGGAAAAACTGTGTCATTGGAATTGAACCTCGATTGGAGCGTATTGAAGAATTAGTTGATCATTCTCTCATGCTTGTTACTGCCTTAAATCCAACCATTGGATACTACAAAGCTGCTGAAATTGCTCAAAAAGCATACAAAGACAATACCACTTTAAAACAAGCTTGTCTTTCACTAGGTTATTTAACATCAAAAGAATTTGATTCTTTAATCCAACCTGAGAAAATGACCAACCCCGATCATACATAGAAGATGAAACAGTTGGCAATGTCCATTGTTCCCTATCAAGAAAAATATCATCAAGCATTTATCGATTTGAACATGCATTGGCTTGAAAAATATTTTGAAGCAGAGCCCTATGATAAAAAGCAATTGGAACAGTGCCAAGAAATGATTATTGATCCAGGTGGTTGTATTTTTATTGGAATATTGGAGAACAAACCTATTGGAACCTATGCACTAGTTAAAATTAATCGTCAAACGACCGAATTTAGTAAAATGGCTATCGATGAAAGCTACCAAGGAAATGGGTTTGGCAAACAACTTATGGAGCACAGTATTGACACAGCAAAAAACATGAACTTTCAGAAACTTGTTCTTTACACTCATTGCAAATTAGAAAGTGCCATTCACATTTATAAAAAGTTCGGGTTTCAAACCATAAACGTAGAATCTAATTGTCCCTATGAAAGATGCAATAAAAAAATGGAATTAGACTTAGCATTGAAATAAAAAGTAATTTTACATAGCAACCTCTTAAAAACTATTAACACAAATATTAATTTAATTACAGTGTCAGAAAATCAAAGTTTTAAGGGAAGTAAATGGTGGAAATTTGACTTCCACACGCACACGCCAGCTTCAGCTGATTATTTATCAAAATGTACATCACCTAAAGATTAGATTCGTAAAACAATAGAAGCAGGATTAGATTGTGTCGCTATAACAGATCACAACACAGGTGATTGGATTGATAAATTAAAAAAAATAATAATGAAATTAGGAGCAGTATTGACAGACCTTATTGGTATACTAAGGAATTAACTATTTTTCCTGGAGTTGAAATCACTATTGGAGGTAATAATCAAAGAACTCATGTATTAGCAATTTTTGATCCTAAACTTGGCAGTAATAAAATAACAAGTGTGCTTGGTGCATGTGGAATAACTAAGGGATTCGGTGAAAGTGAACATTTTACTATAAAACGTTTAGCTGATGTACTATATATAATTAAACAGAATAATGGGGTTGCTATTGCGGCTCATGTAGATCGAAGAAACGGACTTCTTCATCAAGAAACCACTCTAAAAAAAGTGCTTAAAAAAAATCTTGACAGTTTAACTGCTTTAGAGTTTTGTGAATGTGAATCTAACAACTACTCTCCTGAATTAAAGAGTGAAATAGATAAGCTTGCACATGTTTCAAGTTCAGATGCTCATAATCCTGATGACATTGGCAAATCCTTTTCTTGGATTAAAATGAGTAAACCAAATATCAATAATTTAAAACTAGCACTACTTGACACTCATATGTCAGTCAAAAACCAATCTGAAAATCCTAACGAATTTTCAGATATTTTTTTGACTAAACTGACTATAAAATCCATGAAACACTGTGGACGCATACAAAACAAACCATTTATAATCGATTTGAATCCTCACTTCAATTCGTTAATCGGTGGACGAGGAACTGGAAAGTCTACGATTATTGAAGCTATTCGCATTGCTTCACGTTGTGATAGAAATCTTGAATCACAAGCCCCAGAAGTGAGTAAACAGCTTAAAGAGTTTATGAGACATTCTCATGATGATGGGGTAATGCTTAATGATACAGAAATATTATTAGAGTTACAACGTCGTGATAAAAAGTATGTCTTAAGATGGAATTATGATGGAAATGGAATAACTGTAACTGAAGAAAGTTCTTTACAAAGTTCTATTGACTCTAAAAATCTCAAAGAAAGGTTCCCCATAAGTATATATAGTCAAAAGCAAATTAATGAACTCTCTTCAAATTCAAGCGGTCTCATAGACATTATTGACAATTCAAAAGAAGTAAATCGACTCGAGCTGAAATCTAGTTGGGATAGTACCTTAAGCAAATTCTTTCAGTTAATGATAAGAAAAAGAGAGTTATCAAGAAATATAAATCAAGAGCTTGAACTAACGGTTAAATTAACAGACATAGAAAATGACTTGAAACATTATGAAGAAAAGGGGCATGAAAACGTTTTGAATTTATATCAGAAACGTAGCCAACAGAAAAGTGTACTCTCAGATAATTACATTTTTGACAATCTTTACGATAGTTTAAATTCATTGGTTGAAAACAGTGTGTTACCCGATTTTCCCGAACACATATTCGACGAACAAGATGAGACAACCACTGAAATCAAAAAAATTTATTCAGAAATAGGTGAAAAATTCAGCAATCTTAGAAAGTCAATTATTCGAATTGCAAAAGAAGTAAAGGATTTAAACAATCAAAGAACATTCAAAATATCCTCAACTAGTTGGAAAAAATCGTTAGATGATAGTATTGAAAAATATCAAAAACTAATTAAAGAGTATGAGAAAAGTAAAACATCAATAGATGTATATACATACGGTGTTTGGGTTCGTGAACGTAATCAACTACTTGGTAAGTTGAAAAGTATAAGTATAATTCAAAAAGAATTTAATCTTCTTGAGATAGAAGTTAAACAAACAAAAAATAAACTTTTAGATTTAAGAAAGGAACTCTTTGTGCGTAGGGCAAACTTTATTGAGAAAGTTATTGGAAAAAACGATTTCGTACGAATGGATTTAGTGCAATTTGGAGATACAAAAGATGTAGAAAAAAAATATCGATCGATTCTAGGCATTGAAAAAGAAAAGTTCAAAAGTTCGATATATGATATTGATAACAAACAAGGTGTTTTATGGGATTTTATGAATTGGGAAAAACAAAAAGTACCTAAGTCTAAACTTTCAAAACTTATTTTTGAAATCAAAAATAAAACTCATAGAATTGCAAGAGGTATTGAAGATTATGGACTACATGGTAAGTTTGTGAATTATTTAAACGCCCTATACAAGGAAAAACCAGAGTTATTCGATAAACTAAAGGTATGGTGGCCAAAAGATAAACTTCGAGTCAAATATTCCAAAAATTCTAAATTTTACGACTTGAATAAAGGCTCAATTGGGCAAAAGTCTGCTGCGATTTTATCCTTTTTATTAAGTCATGGTAGTGAACCTCTAATAATAGATCAACCAGAAGATGATTTAGATAACGCCCTAATTTACGACCTAATTGTAAAACAAATACGTCAGAATCAAAATAAACGTCAATTTATAATTGCAACTCACAACCCAAACATTGTAGTTAACGGAAATTCTGATCTTGTTAATATTCTAAAATTTAAAAATGGTCTAGTAACTCTACATCAAAAAGGTGGACTTGATGAAATAGAAATTCGAAATGAGATATGTAACATCATGGAAGGTGGTCGAGAGGCTTTTGAAAATAGGTATAAGCGAATTGCACTTGAAGTAGAATAAAATGCAAAAATCATGAATGATTTGATTAATCAAATTAGGTTAGGTGAAGAAACTTTGCTTGAATTTAAAAATCTTCAATACAAAGGATATCAAGTTGTCGGCCCTCATCGTAATAGTATGGCTGATGAGTTAGCTGCAATGGCAAATACAGATCACGGTGTATTTTTACTTGGTGTTGATGATAAAACCAAAACAATTGTTGGTATTCCTATTGAAAAAATAGATGTTGTTGAACAATGGATAATGGGAATATGTAATGATCTTATTGAGCCAAAGTTAAACTATTATATTCGGAAACTGCCTATAATTACTGATGACACCGAAGAACAAATCATCATTAGATTAGATGTACGCAAAAGTCTAATTGTTCATAAAAGTCCAGGGGGATACTTTCACCGTATTGGTAGTTCTAAACGTCAAATGGACACTAATTACTTAACTGGATTTATCCAGCAAAGAAGTCAAACTAGAGTTATTAATTTCGATCTTCAACTTGTAACAGATGCTCATCCTGACTGTCTTGAAAAAACTTTGTGGGGAAAATTTAAAACAAATTTATCTCCAGAAGATGACGATGAATTCTTACAGAAACTTAAACTGATTAAAAAGGATTCAGATGGACAGAATTATCCGACCGTTGGTGGACTTTTAATGGCTAGTAAAAGACCTGATGAGTTTTTACCTCATGCTTACATACAGGCCGTTGCTTATCGGGGAACTGAAAGAGATGCAGCTTATCAAATAGACGCTAAAGATTTATACGGTCCTTTAGACGTTCAAATTGACAAAGCTTGTCATTTTGTTTATAAGAATATGAGAGTCTATGCCATTAAAAATCCAACTAGACTTGATATTCCTCAGTATGACATGCGTGCAATATTAGAATCAATTGTCAATGCAATAATCCACAGAGATTACTACAATTATAAATCTAAAATTCGTTTGCATATGTTCTCAGATAGACTTGAAATTTTTTCACCTGGAGCACTAGCCAATTCTATGACCATTGAAAATATACCTTTATTACAAGCTACTCGTAATGAATTAATTGCTAGTTTAATTGCAAGATGTCCGATAAACCCAAGTGAATACATAAAGAGTAATCGTAAAAATCTAATGGATAAACGAGGTGAAGGAGTGCCGATTATACTTACAAAGAGTAAAAATTTATCAGGACGTATCCCTGAGTACAGAGAAATTGACCAAATGGAATTACTCTTGACAATATACGCAACACCACCTCCCAACATATAAGTATTGGTGTTTTCCGCTTTCACAAAATAAAATCGAACTCACTTAGATTTTGACTTGGTTTTGTTTTAATTTTTTAGCTTCAAGCTCCGATTCAGTTAATGCTTGAGCCCTCTTTTTTTGAGTATCGAACATGACCGGAGTCGCAATGAATACCGATGAATAAGTCCCCACAATAACACCTATAATAAGAGCAAACATGAATCCTCGAATGGATTCTCCTCCAAAGATGAAAATGGCCACAAGAACAATCAAAGTTGTTAATGAAGTATTCAAGGTTCTACTTAGTGTGCTATTTAAGGCTTGATTGACCGTATCATGGAATTCAGATTTTGAATGTTCTCGAATAAACTCCCGAATCCGATCGAAAACCACAACGGTATCATTCAAGGAATAACCAATGACTGTTAAAATAGCAGCAATAAATGCTTGGTTGATTTCCATATTAAAGGGCATGAATTGATAAGCCAAAGAAAAAATTCCCAAGACAATCAAGACATCATGAAAGACCGCGGTTACCGCACCCAAAGAAAATTGCCATCTTCGGAATCTCAATAAGATATAAAGGAATACAACAATTAAAGAACCAAAGACAGCTAAAAAAGAATTGTTTTTAATATCATCAGCTATTGTTGGCCCCACTTTAATTGAAGACATGATTCCAGCTTGCTTTTCATCACTACCAGGAATAAATGCTTCGTAAGACATTTCTTCAGGTAAATAAGGAGTCAACACTTCATACATGATTTCTTGTATCTCTGTATCAACGTCTAAACCTTCAACATCCACCTTATAATTAGTCGTGATTTTTAATTGATTGGCCTCACCAAATGTTTTGGCTTCGGCACTACCCAATCGATCGGTGAGAGAATTGGTGATTTCAACTGCATTAACAGGCTCTGTAAAACGAACAATATAAGATCGACCACCAACAAAATCAACACCTTGATTCAATCCCTGTGTGAATAAAGAAAGAATACAAATCACAATAGCAATCGAAGATATAAGATAGGTTTTTTTTCGCAAATTCAAAAATTTAATAGCGACTCCTGCTAATAGATCTTTGGTGTATTTGGTAAAGAAAGACACTTCTTTCTTTTTGTTATTACGAATATTAATAAAGATGCGCGTGATAAAAATGGCAGTAAATAATGAAGTAGCAATGCCTATAAGTAGTGTTGTAGCAAATCCTTTGATGGGCCCCGTTCCAAAAACAAATAGAATCAAAGCAGTTAAACCCGTCGTGATATTGGCATCGAGTATGGAAGATAAGGCATTACTGAATCCATCAGCAACGGATTTTCTCAACCCCTTTCCTTTTTTAAGCTCTTCACGAACCCTCTCAAAAATCAAGACATTAGCATCAACCGAAATACCAATGGTTAATACAATTCCTGCAATTCCAGGAAGTGTTAAGACGGCTCCCAATCCTGCTAAAACACCAAAAATGAATAGTAAATTGAGTATTAAAGCGATATCCGCATATAATCCTGCTCGACCATAATAGAAAATCATCCATATCAAGACAAAAACTAAAGCAATGAAAAAGGAATAGACCCCAGCTTGGATGGCTTCTTTACCGAGAGATGGTCCAACGACTTCCGATTGAATGATTTCTGCTGATGCTGGAAGCTTTCCAGCTCTGAGAACATTGGCCAAATCAATAGCTTCTAAAAGAGTAAAGTTTCCAGAGATTTCACTTCGGCCACCAGAAATAGCACCACTTGAAACACCGGGTGCTGAATAAACCACATCATCAAGAACGATGGCAATGGAACTTTGTTGCTCAAAAGCTTTACCCGTCATGGATTCCCAAATGCGAGCCCCTCGAGCATCCATTTGCATGGAAACACTTGGATTGCCTATCGCATCGTAGGATTGCATGGCATCAATCACAACGCCACCACTTAGAGAAGCAATGTTTTCACGATTGGATTTTAAAGCGTACAGTTCTGTGGCGCCATCATCTCCAGGTATTCCCCAAGCAAAACGCACGTATCGAAATTCTGATGGTAACAATCTCCGAACGCGAGGATCATCGAGATAAGACATGATCTGGTCGAGTTGATGATTATCAAATCTCGCCAGGATCGGTCCTCCTTGAAAACCATAACCTCTGATGGCGTCTAGAATTGGATTGACTGGTATGATTGAATCTGTTGATTCAGTGATTTCTTCTAATAAGTCATCTATTTCAGATTCTTCATCCGTTTGCTCCTCTTCAATGTCAGTAACTTCTGTTGGATCATCATCAATTATCGGGGTATTTAATGCAACAATATCTTTCGCAACTTGATTTGCTTGAGATAAAAAAGCAGATAATTCAGTGTTTTTAAAAGTTTCCCAAAATTCAAGTTGAGCGGTACTTTGTAACAGATTTTGAATTCGATCCACATCTTTAGCCCCTGGTAATTCAACCAAAATACGGCCCGATGATCCCAAACGTTGTATGTTGGGTTGACTCACTCCGAATTTGTCAATTCTTTTTCGGAGCACTTCAAAAGCAGAAACAATGGATTCATCAATGCGTCTTCTCAGTACTGATTGTACTTCAGAATCACTCATTTCAAAGTTTATTTCATCACTTAATGAACGATTAGAAAAGATATTTGGGGATGATAATCGAGTCGTTCCACTGATGTTATCAAATGCAGAGAAAAAAGATTCGATATAGGGTTGATTGCTTTGTTTTTGGAGTTCATCGGCATCTTCTAAAGCCTGTAGAAAGATCGGATCCGTCGAGTTTTCCGACAATCCTTTCAAAATATCCTTAACAGAAATTTGAAGAATGACATTAATCCCACCTTTTAAATCCAATCCTCGATTTAATTCTTTGGTTTTGGCATCTGCATAATTGGTATAACCAAATGCTTGAATATTGGCCACTGAATCCAAATAGGATTGTTCTGTTGCTTCCCTAAGTTCTAAATAATTTTCAGTGTCGGAAGAAATCCTTTCAATCGAAAAATTCTGAGCTTTATTTTCAATATCTGCAACAATAAACGTATACGACAATTGGTAGATGCTAATGACACCAAATAACACACCAAAAACTCTAATTAACCAATTAGTCTGCATAAAAAGCGAAATATTTTTTCAAAAGAATGCAAATATAAGTTTTAGGATGAATTGCCCTGGATTCTCATAAAATAGAATCAAGCGATTGATTCATTTGCTGAACTTTATGAGCACTTTGAATGAGTTTCTCTTGTTCGTTTGAATCTAGGTCAATTTCGATAATAGATTCCAATCCTTTGCCTCCTATAATACATGGGACTCCAATGCACAAATTATCAAGACCATACTCTCCGTCTAATAGGACACTACATGGTAAGAGTCTTTTAAAATCTCCCAAAATAGAATCCACTAAATAGGCAGCTGAAGCACCTGGTGCATACCATGCTGAGGTGCCTAATAGAGTCGTCAAGGTGGCCCCACCAACCATTGTATTTGAAACGACTTGATTTAGTTTTTCAACAGATAGCAACGTGGATACGGGAATACCATTGTAGGTGGCTAATCTTGCCAATGGAATCATTGTGGTATCACCATGACCACCGATGACCATTCCTTGAATTTCACTTGAAGGAACCCCAAGAGCCAATGATAAATATGTTTTAAATCGAGCACTATCCAATATCCCACCCATTCCTATAACTCTGTCTTTTGGCAAACCTGTTTTTTTTAATGTCAGAAAAGTCATCGTATCCATGGGATTAGAGACAACGATAAAAATGGTCTTTGGTGAAAATTTTAAGATTTGTTGTGCTACTGAATCAACAATTCCAGCATTGATACCAATTAACTCTTCTCGAGACATTCCGGGTTTTCTTGGTATTCCTGAAGTAATCACAACCACATCGCTATTTTCTGTAGCTTGATAATCATTGGTCACCCCGACTACTTTAGTATCATAACTCAACAGAGTAGCACTCTGATAAATATCTAAAGTCTTTCCTTCAGCAAGTCCTTTTTTTATATCCAAAAGAACAACATGATTTGCTATGGATTTAATGGCTACATATTCGGCACAAGAAGCCCCCACACTACCTGCACCAATAATCGAAACTTTCATATTCTGATGGTAAAAGGATATAAATTAATGTCTATCGTTTTTCTAATTCTTTTCGCTTTCTCATGAACTGTCTGGTCTTTTTGAAAGACTGCTTCAATGCTATGGAGATGCATATGATCATTATTATAAGTAAGATAAATACGATAATTAATGTTGATACCATCATTTGCACACTTTAATCTCTAGTTAGTGGAATGAATTATTAAAATACGACAAAAAACCAACGATCATAAAAACCAGCAACTATAATTGGATTTTGGCTAAATTAATGAGTATTCATAAGAATAAACCCTATCCTTTTAGAATTAATTCTAACAATTTTAAGTTCCTCTTAGTGAAGTCTTTGCTGGGCCGTCCTTAATCAAGTTTCAGTTGTCTATTCCTACATTTCTGTATTGAATTAGGAGATCGCAAAAGAACTACTTGAATTTAAATTATTGACTTTTTCTTTAATTTTTTCTATCATTCATGAATTATTCGTTATGTGAAATCTTTAAAAAAACATACCCTAATATTCATTTATCTATTGCAAACTGTGTCAGTTTAACATCATTTGTATGAAACGAGATAGAATTCAAAATAAAAAATACTTGCTTAAAAATTAATGAAGCCAATCCTATTTCTAGTCGTAGAAACAGAGAAGGTGAAACTATTTTCATGATTTGATTTTGCTAATCTTTTCTTTGCATTCCATAGAGACATAGTGATGGAAGCACAATATTTCATTGAAATAACAAGACTCCAATTTAACGTTTGAATTTAGCATAGTCGGGGAGTAATTGTTTTAAAAGCGAGTTTAATTTACTAAAGTCTGGAACTCTATCTAGTTTTTCTAATCGATTGACTTCATGAGCTATTTGGATATGCCAATGATTACTCGAGTCAAATAATGGAATGGGAATGGATTTGAACGGACTTTTGTGATAGTGCATTTTGGATGTTTTAGTCCATCGCCAAGCTGGTTGCATGTTGGGTGCATTGATGACCCCAACAAGATATTGAGCTTCTTGTTCAGATTCACATAAAATATAGTACAATTTGGAATTTGCAATGATGTTGCGTGGAATTCTTATAGCCCTTAACGTATTGCCGGAAGAATTATAGACCACTTTTGTTCTTGTCGTATCATCGCCACATTTGTTTAATTCATCTTCTAAATCTCTCTTAAATCCATAATTAAGTTCTAAAATTGGTTTAGACCTGTCCATATCTCTTTTTTCATCATATTGTTTTTGACATTTTTTCCAATATTGATGAAGATGAGGATATAGCCTTTTTCTTTCCAAATTTTCATTCTTCAATACATCAATTCCATCCACTCCTAACATTAATTTTTGGTTTTTATCTAATGGTGCAATGAGCCACATTTCTGGTTCGTAGTTTAATTGTTTCAAATGTTTGCTATCGATTAATGGAAGTAAACACTCGGATTCAATCATTCCATCAAATCCACAATTTTTCCAATCGCCTCTGGTTCCTTTTTGTGTGAATATTTCAGATAACCCCTTTTCCTTATCCATTCGTTTTAACACTTGGAAGTAACAAAATGGGCCAAAAAAAACCCCTCTTTCTACTTTATCCAAATATGGAGATTGAGCATGATTCATTGAATTGATTTGTTTTATCATTGGATTTTCTACATAATTTCCACTGAATCGAAATACTTGATGAGTTTTGAATTCAACTTTTTCATCGGTCGTTTTTCCCAATACAACACTGCACCCATTGGGTGAATGTGCAAAAATGGGTGGTTCAACATCGGTTAAGTCCCACATTTCTTGATGTTGTACTTTCACATTCTTCCAGTTGCCTTCACGCCATTTTCTCCATGCCTGTCCAATGATGGGACTCTTGGGCAATACCCAGCCATACCCTCCTCCTTTTTGAGGTAAATAAAGCCTGATTGTTCTTGCTGTAAATAAACATGCTAAATCAACATTAGCCAAATAACCATTGGTTCGAGTATAGACCCCTTCGTCTTTTGCAATTTGTTTGTAAAGTACCTTTCTGATGGACTCTTGAGCATTATTTTGAACTAACCATGGGGGATTGCCAACAATACGCCCTACCCCTTTGGAAAAAAGATTGGTTAAGTATACTTTATTACGAATCAACCATTCCCAAATATGATTACCCTCTTCTTCAATGATTTTCTTCAAATCTTCATATAACGTTTTGACTGAACCTTTGATCCCTTCATCAAATTCATCCAAACGGATCATTTTATTTTGAGTCACAATAGCATGGTTGATTGAGGAAACAATATTTGAAAAAAAGGGGTGATGATACAAAACACTTGAAATCTGAATGGTGCTTTTTGGTGTTTTAATATCAATAAATAAATATTTGTCTCCGACATTATATTCATTTAGAGCACTACCAAGACATACTCGATAAGCTCCATCATGGAGTGAATCTGTTAAAATTGCCCTTAATGTTGCTTTACTCATCTCAACGGCAATAGGATGAATATCGATTCCATGAACTAATCTCGCAATGATTTTTGAGGCATGAAATAATTTGTCCTTATGATTCCGTCTTATTCGATTCTTTATGTGGATCGCGGACTGCAATAAAAAGGTTCCAGAACCACATGATGGATCAAGGACTCCCAAGTATTCATCATTCGTGGCCTTTCCCATCATCAAATGATAGGCTCTTTCAATCGATTCATCCAACCAATCATCATCTAAGACTTGTTCCACCACATCTTTTGCCAAATAATCCGGCGTGTAAAACTCCCCAAATTCCTTTCTTTGCTCTGGCGGTGTTAAAGCATGATACAAATATTTCAAAACATCTTGTGAATAAAATTCCCATTGATATTTTTGAATTTCAGAGGCCAACTGTATCATCAACTTTTTGGTTGACCGATGTTCCAATAGCCAAGCATGAAAGCCATCGCCTACATAGTCGACCAACTCTTTTTTGGATAACGTCGGATGATCTAAATGGCCAATAATCATTCGGGAAACAGAAACAATAAAAGAATGCCGCCAAAAAATGTCAGCCTCTATGGTTGGAGCACGATCTGGAATGACTCCTGCGTTTTTTAAGATGATTTTCCAAACCCCAATTTTCGTATGGTACTCCGTTGTTGACTCTAATTGTTCCGATTGAATCGTACTTTTGATATTACTAAAAATCGGCTTGAAATCTTTTTCAAGTAAATTTTCTTTGGATGGTATTTTTATTTTTTGAACCCCTTTCCATCGATCATAGATGGAATCTTGGAGATATTGATGAATGGATTCAGGGGTTTGAAAGGCTTTTGCCCCCCCCCATTTTTTCAGATTCTCTTAATTTTCGATGGTTGCTATCGTAATCATAACACGCCCATAGCTGGCCATCCGTGATCATCCCTTTCCAAACAATCGATTGACCTTGATTCCATAATTCATTATTAAAATTGGGCACAACGCCATCAAGGTATTTTAATAATTGAGTTTTATTCTCTTCAATGTTCATCTGACCTCGTTTTTTGGTTTCGATGACCACTTTATTTGAAAATGAAATCATATCACATAACCCTTCTGATGTTGAAAAGTTTTGAGTCCAATCGTCTTCACTATTGAGTTGCCGAAAAATCATCTTTAGAAGGGTTTCAAGATTTCTTTCAGCACTATCAAGTTGAATTAATTCTTGATAGAGGTTTTCTTGTTCTTGATTCATCAAATATTTTTTTTAAAAAGCCATATTCTTGTTTAGTCACCAACATTCTTCTAGAAAATTTTTGTGTCAAAAGTATCATATCCTATTTGTTTTTTTGACTTGCAAAACGTTTCCTTTCGGGGGATCATGTTGAAATTCATTTGATTCGTTTATGGATTTATTCATTGTAAGGATCATACCCTTTGATGCTTTTATATCTCTTTTGGATTGTATCTAAGTGAGCTCCTTTTTTGGTGTCTTTCATACGCATTTCTCTTATAACGTATTTGAAATAAGAAATAGCATGATTAAACATATAATTGATAAAAGGTTCCATACTCTTATCATGCCATGAACATCTCAATGAGTATTTATAGAGTTCTGCATTATTTTCTAATATAGTTGTCAGTGGTTGTTTATGATAACCTTGTACATAGTTCATTAATAATCGACTGATTCGGCTATTGCCGTCACCAAAAGGATGAATAGTTATTATGTCATAGTGCATTTTAAAACTTAATTCATAGATATCTAATACGTCTTTTACTTACCGACATTTAGCATTATTTTCGACAAGTATTTTAGATAATTGAGATATCACTTCAGAATAGTGAATGAATTCATGTTTCGCATTTTTATTGAACTCCCATTCAACTTGGTAATCTCTTATTTTTCCCGAAGATCTATTGACGACCCGTCCACTTTCTATCATTCCAAGATTATTTATTTTATTCAATAATATTTTATTGACTTCTTCAATCATTGGTATTTCTATCGAGGTTTTAAATCGACAAAAATTGATCACCTTGTACAATGCATTGATATGGTTTTTTACCATTTGATCGTGCTCTACTGGTTTTCCAGAAGGTTTTCCATACTTCTGTAGTAAAGCCACTTCTTTTCTAGTCAGAGTACTTCCTTCAATTTTGGTGCTCTGCTCGGTAAGCAAAGCAACTAAGTCTTCTTGAATAAAAGAAGAATTAGAAATCAATTTTTTATAATTATTTACTTGGTTTAAGAATTCTTTTTTATCAAACGATTCTAAATTGTCCAAATTCATCAAGCCATCAGTTTGTGTGAATTTTTGAATTCGGATTTATAATAATCAATGAAGAATTTGTCAACAATCTCTCTTAATGCACGAATGTGTCTCACATCCAATCTTTCTCCTTTTTCATTTGATTCTTCTAAATCGTTTATAAAACCAATAAAATTCAACCAATTCAAACAATCTCGTTGCTGATGATGATCAAAATCAAATTCAACATTATCGTATGGATTGCCATTTTTATTAATAAAACTCCTGACGTAACTAACTAATTCTTTTTGCTCTTGTAGGGTGGCTTTTGTTATCGAAGAGTTTTCTGATTTCACTGCTTTATTCAATTTATTTAGGCTTGATATTGCCTATGACAGAACCTTGAGCTACTTTGCAAAAAATAATCTTAAGAAATCTCTGAATAACGCAAAATTAAAAAAATGAGGTACTACGAGGAAGTTATCTTTTCTTTTCAGCCAATGAATCCACCATTCCATGTTGCTTTCCTCCAATTTTAGGGGAATTATATACTTTCATAACCATTATTTATTGAATGATTATTCCAGTCCGATTGACACTTCAATGTATTCAGCCCTTCATATCCATGACTGGATATAATGGGTCTTACAAACACTCCATGTCCGTTTTTTAGCATGGTCCCCTTCCCCGAGGCCCATATATTTCGTGCTGCATTCACATCCGCGTTCTCCGTATGACCACATTGCTGACAAACAAATTGCGATTGTGATAAACGATTATGCTTTGATACATACCCACAACAAGAACATGTTTGAGATGTATAGGCAGGATTGATTTTATGAACCATTCCTCTCGCCGATAAATGCTGTTCCAATTGATACCATCCCGTGCCTAATATGGCGCGATTTAAACCTGATTTTGATTTTACATTTTTACCAGGTTGGTCGATCGTCCCACGAGCAGACGCCGTCATGCCTTTGGTTCTCAGGTCTTCCATGACGATGGAACTACTCTTAGTGGTGATTTGGTTTGCGATATGTATTAAATCGTTTTTTCTGATATTTTTTATTTTTTCATGGTGTCGATTGATCGTTAATTGTGTTTTGTAGGACCGACGACTCCCCTTTTTCTGTCGAGCTTTCTTTCGTTGCCAATATTGGATTCGTTTTTGAATCGAATCCGTATTGGTTAAATGATATAACTGCCCTTGATGATCCGCTACTTGTCTGACATTCCGATCAATACCAATCCCTAACCCATCCTCTTTTTGTTCCATCGCATCCACTTGATAACATACCGTTAAGTACCATTTCCCCGTGGTGGATTGTATGATACGAGCACATTTGGGAATAGGATTTTGATAACGATTTAATTGCTTATGATAATGAATCAATTTAATATCATGTCCTTTCTTCATTCTAAAATAAACGCCATCTTCTTTTGTTTTGAATCGATCATTCATTTCAATCGGTATGGATGGTCGGTTTCGATGTTTGCTCTTAAATCGTGGACGCCCTCGTTTTTTAGTCACGAAAGCACGATAAGCATCAGACACATCTTTTAATATCACGCGTGTTATTGATCTTGGATAATTTTTCAACCAAGGAGCGGTTTGATTTTTATAGATAACATACCATCGACATAATGAAAAAAAACTAAAATCTGATTTTTTAGTGGTTTGATATTGTTTGTCAATCATTTCTAACGCCGCATTCCATAAATGACGATTCGCCCCCGATATTTGATGTAGTAAACGATAATTCGATGGCGAAGTCCGAATCCGATAACGTATTTGAATGTAAGTTTTCTTCACTACTCTATAAAGATACGACTTTTTTGGTTATGAATGTATATAATTCCCAATTTTAGCCTATTCGGCTCCATATTCAGTCCTTTTTGAACCGAATATGGGTTTCAAGGCCTCTTTTTCCTTAATTCCTCTTTTGAGAGTTACCATATAAGCTACCATACCTAGTGATTTCTTTGGGACTTATGTATTTAATTTGAATATTGTTATCGTGTTTAGGTTCCTAGACCCACTTCGGTGGGATTTTTTTGTATCTCCGTCGTATGATTACTGAAAAACAAAAACAATTTGTCATCGAACAAATGAAGCCTTTTGATCCCATTGAAATCAGGGTTTTTGAAAACACACCAACATCAGTTGGCTTTTTCTACCATTTCAAAAAACCTTGTGGTCTTGATTTTGTGGATATTTGGGATGCCATCGAAGACAAGTTTCAAAAACAAGCTCGATTTGTCCGAATTCCTGATATAGCCATCACACACCCTTATGATCAAGAATGAATATTAAAAAATAAAGAACTCTTTTATTCCAATGAATCCATTAAAAAAACATCTGAACATATTGGATATCATCATCGATGAACTCGATCACGTTTTTCAAGATTTTAATCTTTCTTTGACTTGGGAAATATTTACAAAAACTCGCTAACTCCAACGTTCTTCGATGGCATCCATGATTCTTATAGATAATGCTTTTAAAGATATTGAACCTTTTTTCAGGAAAGGATATTATACGGCTTATTGGCGTCAACATATTCGATTAAGCGATAACGTAGCTCACTTATATCATGGACTTGATATTGGAACTCTTTGGGATACAGTTCAAAGAGACGATCTTTTATTGCAATAACAATGAATCGCTTTGAAAAAAGAATTAACGCAACAAAGTAAAACAACCAAAGGAACACAACAAACACCTAACGATTCTTCTGTTCAACGATGAGTCAGAACTTCTCCATCAGTCCAGCTCAAACTTTGTTTGATGGATCGCATTATTTTTGGAATATCGATATTCATCAATTGGATTGATTCTAACGAATCCAAAAAGAGAAAACTCTTATTCAAGATAAATACACAAGTCCCTTTTATTTCATAATGCTTTGCCTTATTCAATGGCACTAACAGTAAAATCAAATACCACACATAAAAGAACTCAAAATTAGTATAACTAGATGGTAGATAAGGCTTGACGCATCATCTGTTGTTATCCATAACTTGTATTATACCATTGCCATAAAGCCCTTTGGTGGGATGAATAAAAAGTTAAGATTAGAATGATGGTGGAAAGAAGGATGAGAAATGAAAAAAAAGAAATTGTAATCTTTAATCCATCCTTTTAGGAGGATTTCTAGCACTACCTTGACTTGATTATAACAAATCAAACATCCGTTGTATTCTCACACTTGGTTTATGACCAATCATCTTTAAATAGTTTTGATATTCTTGCAACATCCAAGTTCTTAAAGATGGAATCGGGATTTGATAAAATCCATCAGGACGCATCTGCAAAACACCCCAGGAAACCAAGTCTTGAAACATCTGTTTCGGATCGCCAACAGTAGGGTTATTTTTAAAATCTGATTTCACTTGAGTTCCTATCACTATGTTTTCATGCTGTTCATTTTCAAATAGAGCATGATAAATGGACGCTCTTTCTTGTGCTTCCAACTCAGCAAAACGTTCATGATAATAAGTCTTTTTTTTACGACGAGATTCCTTTAATACTTCCGATAATAAATCTTCTGACAATTGCCCACCTTCTTCTTTTATTTTTTCCAATGCCACTTGTCCATAGCACGAAACATGATGAGCCCACTGATGTGTTTCTTTTGACATTTGATTCACCCAATGATTAAGATTCGAATCAGTAACAGCAACTCTAGCCCCTTCCACCAAATAATCTTTCAAAATATTATTTTCTGCTTCTTTGTCTAGTATGCTTAAATTAATGACATAATCATCATTGAATCTTGATATTTCAAAATCTTTAAATATTTTTCGGGTATGACTTAATCCAGTAATTAAAAAAACCAATCCATGTTTTAATTCAAGATTATGAATTTCATCGAATAAGTTGGCTATTTTTTTTGTTTCAAGACTATCCTTGGTGATGCCAATACGAATCATTTGTGCTTCATCTAAAGACAGTATAATGGGTTTATCAACAGCCTTAACCATTTTTGAAATGCTAGGTTCAGTTCTATCATACCGCATCTTTTTCCTGAGCACTTTAAAATTTATTTGAACCTCTTTTGATGTTTTATCATAATTCTTTTCACCAATTAAAGCATTTTGTAATCTGCTGACATTTAATAAAGCATTCAATTCTAATTTCACGACATGGCAACCTCTTTTTTTCATTTGTTTCCCAAACTCATTTAAAAGAGCTGATTTACCAACACCTGGTGCTCCTTGTATTAAGATCGAGTGACTTTTTTGATTTTTTTTAGATAATGCTAAAATTTTATTGAAAAAGTTAATTTCTTGTTCTCTCCCATGAAAATAATGTGCTGCTCCACGATCCGTAACCGCCACTCTTTTATGAGAACTCATACACACGAAATTAACAGATTTCGCTAATCCGTGCCGTATCGCTAACAAAAAATGCCTTGAAAAGGAAATTATATCCTTTCGTAACTAGTAGTTATATTAATTAAACTTATGATATGGCGATTCGAATGGGATCGGGTAGCGTGTCCAATTTTATCCAAAACCTCCTCGATTCGCAAAGTTCGCAAATTCACCCTGATTAAAAACCTGTTCTAGTCGATTTTTGCCTGATTGATCCAGCAACCATTGTCGCGCTCCATCTGAATACCCACCACCATCAAGAAGAATCATCGTATTGTATTGACTTTGATTGATGCACAAAACTTCATACGGATATTTTTCTTCAACACTTCCGCCAGAAGCTTGCCACTTGCATTGAATAGCCAAACAGCTTGGATATTGTTTTGGGTGATAAAGAATTAAATCGACCAATCGTCTTTTGTCGTAAATACTCTTACCTGTCTCAAACTGCCTCGAATAAATGGGTTGATTCTTTTCACGCATTGGTAAAAATCGATGCGGTTCGGTATATCGGTAACCTCTTTCCTCCAATATTTCAGAAGCAAACCGTTCTAGTCTTTTTCCAGACGTATTAGCACGTGTACCACCGCTTTTTCGTCGTGACATTATTTCTTACTAGTGATCAAAAGCTCCGTCACTTGTTGACGTTTGGAGGCTTTACAATTGATATTTCTAGAGGCTTGAATTTGATTGATCTGATAGCCTTTCCACGTTTTCCTTATAAAATCGGTATCACTGTTTGATACAATAATGCGAGCTCCTGCCTCGGCCCAAGAATCGCACATTTCCCTTAATTTGACTTGGCTATCTCTATTAAAACCTGAATTTGTATACTGATCGTATGTTTCATCGTAAGGTGGATCGCAATACACTAAGTCATGATGACCTGGCCTGATATGCTCAAATGATTGAACTTTCAAATCAACAGATTCTAACACTTCTGAAACTTTCATTAAATTCATTGTATCATAAATCTTAGGATTCTTGTATTTTCCTATTGGAACATTAAACCGACCAACTTGATTGACTCTATAAAGCCCATTATAACACGTTTTGTTTAAATAGATAAATTGAGCTGCCAACTTCATAGCATCTTGCCCATGATTATATTGGGAATTATATTCTTCTCTTATGGAATAGTAATGTTCTTTTGAATGCTTTTTTTGATAGTCAGATAGTTGTTCAATGACCTTTCTTGGTGATTTCTGCAACATTCGATAGGTCAGCATCAAATCAGCATTGACATCGCTTAAAAAAGCCTTATGATGTATTCTGCTATTCAGTCCAAAAAAAACGGCACCACCGCCTAGAAAAGGCTCATAATAATCATTAAATGGGGGGGGGCGATAAACCTTTCTATATGAGAAATTAACGCTCTTTTTCCGCCAGCCCATTTAAGAAATGGGTATGCTTGTGATGGGTTCAATTTAAGGTAAAAAAATCGTCACTAAATTACGTTAAAAAAAACTGGATGAATCATCAATTATTAGAATATGGCTATCCATTATATCTCAACCACTGAGTGGTTACGAAAAGGATATACTTCCCCTTTTTAAGGAGAAGTTGTCCCTTTTTAAGAGAACACTTTAAGGTTGTTTTCATATTCTTGAAGCATCCAAGTCCGCAACGATGGAATGGGAATCTGGTAAAATCCATCCGAACGCATCTGTAAAATACCTTTTGAAATCACTGTTTGGAAAGTTTTTTCGGGGTCTTGAAATCGTTGCACTTTTTTTAAATCCAATAAAGCATCAACTCCGCTGATGAGATTCTCGTTGATTTCATGATCGAATAGAGCATGAGATATCGCTATCCTTTCGGATGGTTTCCATTCATCAAAAAGTCCTTGATAATACTCCTTTTTCTTTTCACGCGATAGGACTAATATCTTATCCAATACATCTTCGGTTAACTGTCCATTATTCTTTTGAACAAGTCTTGAAACTATCTGTCCATAACAAGAAAGATAATCAGGCCATTGATGCGTTTCATTAGTTAAAGTATGAATCCATTGGCCTAACTTTGGATGATCCGGATGGACACCAGTCCCTTTGACTAAAAAATCTTGAAGGATGTGCTTTTCGGCTTTTTTATCCAAAGTTTCCAATCGGAAAACACAGCCACTATTGAAACGTATGATTCGAAACTCATGGAAGAAACTCCGAGTATGAGTCAATCCGGCCATCAATAGAATCAGGCCATGTTCCGTATGGAGATTATGTAATTGATTTAATACGCTAACGGTTTGCATGATTTTAGAATGTTCATGCCGATAGCCGACACCCAGCAAGTGGGCATCATCCAAGACCAACAACATCGGTTTTTGAATGGCCTCAATAGTTCTGGATATGCTTGGAAAAAGGCCATCCGTTTTGGCTTCACCGAATAAAATCTTTTGGAGGGAATCGATACACCATAAAGATTCTAATGTTAATGTTGCTACCGTCCAACCACTCTTTTCTCCTACTTTTTCGAGTTCTCTTAGTAATGCTGTTTTACCAACACCAGGTGCTCCTTGCAAAAGCACCGTGTACCCTTTTTGACTTTTTTGTGATAAGACTACAATCGATTGGAAAGCATGGATTTCTTGTTCTCTTCCATGAAAATAATGGGCTCTTCCACGATTCATAACGATGACGTTTTTTTTCAGAATGCATCCTCACAAAGCTAAGAGAATGATCATTCTCAGAATTGAACTATTTTTAACTATGCAATGACCACTTTAGTGCATAATCACCAAACATTTGATATGTCTGTTGAATTCAAAATGGTATGCTTGAATTAATATTCCAAAAAATAGTCAATTTTTTTGGTATTCATCGATTTTTTCAAATACTCAATGAAGGAGATGATCATCAATTTTTGACTTATCACGGCATTACCTCAATCATCGCTCCAATAACCCCCCTTTTAATGGCTTGTGAATTTATCCTGGGATTGGTCTATAAAAAAACCCAAACCAAAATTTGTCAAGTCCTTTTCTTAATCGATGTCTTTAATCGAATAGTTGGTCGATTTATTGCCATTGCTATGGTGACAATTTGTATCGGACTATTGGAACCTTGGGCCATCATCAACACCTCTAATACTTGGTATTGGTTTATCTATAGCTATATTATTTGGGAACTAGGGCATTTTATAGACCATTATTTGGGACATAAAGTTCACTTATTCTGGCGCTTGCATGCCACACATCATACATCAAAAGGAATGACTTTATTTGTTTCACACGCCCATTTTTTTCTTGAAGCTCCCTATGCTGATTTAATTAGAATCACCATTTGTGTTCTATTGGGAGTGGATTCAACGGTACTATTGATCATCATGTTTATGGATGGCACTTATCGAACTTTGATTCATGTGGAAAAAAATTTAATCAAAGATGCTCGATTTGGTTTTCTCAATAAAATCATGCTTGCCCCCTCTCACTACCGAGTCCATCACGCGAAAAACCTACTTTATATCGATACGAATTGCTACAATTTATTGAATATTGAGGATAAACTTTTTGGCACACATCAAGATAAAAAAAAGATGTTGCCATTGAATATGGCGTGATGAAAAAAATCAAATCTGAAAATTTTATCGATATTTATTTTGGTAAAATCTTCCGGTTAATCAAAGTCGTTTATGCAGTGCCTGGGGGTTTAACAAACTCAACTATGTCTTCTACCCATCCGTATGGAATCACTTGGGAACCAGTAAAACCGCTGAGGTTATTCACCAAAAATACCTGCGAAAAATAAAAACCCGTTAGATGAATCAATCAACTCTGTGGATGCTGAGCATTGCTTTAATCCTTTTATCCATAGTGATTTCAATATTCACGAACATTGGATTATTCATTCTGTTTCTACCCTTAGGTTTGTTATTCTTTAAAAGAAAAAAATCCAATTAATTTTACAATGAACATGATTTAAAAGTTTTTTAAAATTCAAGAAACATGAACATCAAAACACACAGTCAAATCATTCAGTTTTTATCAGAACAAAATCACGATTGGAACATTGACAATGATGGTCAATTAGAAATCGTCTTGGCCTTTGAAAACTATCTCCAAACTTTTGGTCAAGCGTCTCAAATTGCTTTGATATCAGAGCAAATGGACCATCATCCAACCCTAATTATTGATTACAATAAACTAGCCATCAAAATCAAAACCCATTCTGAAAATGGAATCACTGAAAAAGATTTTGAATTCGTTAAAAAAGTTAATCAGACGCTGTCAACCAATTAACTTTTGGATCTCTGTAGAAATGAATCCCCAACTTTTCGAATAGCTTTCCATGGATGGCTAAATCTTTTTTATACTCGTCCCAAGTTCTGGAATCCCCTCTTTCTGACCATCCAATTTCAGCATAACCTAATAATCTTGGAAATGCTAAATATTCTATGTCGTCGCTATTCGTGATGGTTTCACCCCAAAGTGGGGCTTCAATCCCGATGATATTTTCTTTTTCAACTCCTTCAACCAGTGTTTCTGGTGTCCAACTATATGCTCTTTGGGTATCGATATATCCAGCCCAGTGATATCCTATTGGCGTTAAAGAATCGTATTTCATATCCAAATAAGCATAACTGGCAGGAGACATTAAGACCTTCGCTCCTTTTTGGACTCCATTGACTGCATTTTCAGTATTTGCCCAATATTGAACAACTGCATCTGGTGGTAATTCACCTAGATTGATTTCATCCCATCCAATCACTTTTTTGCCATATTTTCCAACTAGTGGTATGACTCGATTGATGAATTGAATATAATCTTCTTCTGGTGTGGCATGGGTTTCATCTCCACCAATATGAAAATAAGGCCCGGGTGTGATTTGGGAAATTTCTCGAATCACATCTTCGACAAACTGATAGGTTATTTCTTTATCGACACAAAGGGTTGAAAAGCCTACTTCACGTCCATAGTATCGATCTCTTTTTTTATTGTCACAATTTAATTCAGCATAAGATGCTAATGCTGCATTCGTGTGACCAGGCACGTCAATTTCTGGAACAACCGTGATGAACCTCTCAGCAGCATATTGAACAATATCTTGGTATTCATCTTGGGTATAAAATCCTGCTTCTCCACCATCAACTTGTGATGTCCCTCCGATTTCTGTCAACAAAGGCCAACGATCAATGTGAATTCGCCATCCTTGATCATCGCTCAGATGCATGTGAAAATAATTGATTTTATAAAATGCTAGCTGATTAATATATCGCTTCACTTCATCAACCGAAAAGAAATGTCTTGCCACATCTAACATGGCCCCTCTGTAGGAGTATTTGGGAAAATCGATAATCAAGCCACATCCTATTGAATGCTCCCCTTTCAAGTAAAGCATTTGCCTAAGAGTTTGCCATGCTCGATACACCCCCTCATCTGATAATGCAGATATCGTGATGCCATGTTCATGTATTTCTAAGTGATATGATTCTTCACTTTTCAAATCCAAAGTTGTATCGATAATGATTTCAAGTAAAGTCGATGCATCATCCGTACCTTGGTCTGTTATGATTTGTTGCCATTGTTGAGTGATTCGATTTTTTAAATCTTCATTTTGATTTGTTTTCCAATTGAAATCAAGCTTTGCTCTAATCTGAAGGGACCCAGATGCATCTTCGATTTGATTGACTTTTGGAATCAAAGCAAATTCACTTATGGACTTCACTGAATTTTCGGAATGAGACACATGATGACATCCAATCAATAACCATAAGCAAATAGCGGTTAAAAAAAACCGACTCATCTAAATCAATTTCAGGTTTATCGGGTCCCACTGAATCACCTTTTTTTGATGATAGCTATCATTGCACAACAACGCTGGAGCAGCAGCACGAAATCCATAAATCGGATCTTGAATCACTGGCGTTCTCGTTTTGATAGCATAAATCAAAGCTCCATGATGATCAAAATGCGCTCCCCGATAATTATCTTCGACCTTGTAAACGGTTTCATTGGGAGGTAACATTTGTTTTCGAGGGTTTGAATAACCCATTAATCTCATTTTTTTTCTCTCTTTTTGTGTGATGTTTTGAGCTGCTCTTTTGTTTTGTTTCAATCGAACCGTGTTCCAACCAACATCCATAGAGCCTTCACTGCCTACTAATCTTAAAATATTGCTTTTGGTTGTGGGATCGACAAAATTGCAATACAAAGACAAATTAAATCCAGGATGGCTCTCTGTTTCGGGATAATTAAAAATACCGAGCATCACATCAGGAACCTCTCGGCCATCTTTCCAATATCTCAATCCGCCTAAGGAAGAAATAGTGTTTGGTCCTATGGAATCAACCACAAAATGTAAGCTAGTGAATAGATGAACAAATAAATCTCCAGACATTCCCGTCCCATAATCCAAATAGTTCCTCCATCTAAAAAAACGTAAAGGATCAAATTCCCTTTGAGTTGTATTCGATATAAATCGTTTCCAATCAACATTTTTTTGATTTCCATCTTGAGGTATGCGATATTGCCACGCTCCTGAAGAAGAATGTCGAGCATAGATGGCTTCAGCATAATTTAAATCCCCAATCGCGCCCTCCATTAATAATTCTTTGGCTTTTTCATTTCCAGGTGAAGACATCCCCTGGCTGCCAACCATAAATATTTTTCCAGAATCTTTCCATGCTTCAATCAATTGATTTCCTTCTTGAATGCTATGCACCATCGGTTTTTCACAATAGACATGCTTTCCTGCTTTGAGCGCATCGATACCAATTTGCATATGCCAGTGGTCTGATGTGGCTATAATGACAATGTCGACATCATCTCTTTTTAATAATTCTTCATGTTTTTTAGTCAGAAACAACTCGGTACCAAACTCTTTTTCAATCGAATTGAGACGCCCTTGGTAGAGATCACAAACTGCTGTTAACTTGGTATGATGGTGTCTTAAAGCAGTACGAATATTTTGAAGACCCATACTACCAGCACCGATTAATCCATACCTCAAAAATTCAGAATTCTCTTGTTTGTATTTTCTATTGAGTATGTAGACTTTTGGATTGCTCTGGGATAAAAGTTCATTGGTACTGAATAATCCAGCGCCAACTAATCCTACATTTTTTAAAAATTTTCTTCGGTTGGAAAGTTTCATGGGACAATGGGTTCGAGTTTGATCTCTCTCCACCGAATTTTGATGCCCCCACCATCATGAATTTGTAATGCAATCGATCCCTTGCCAGCCCCTATTTTTTCATCCTCCAAATGAATCATTTGTGTTCCATTAAGCCAAGTAGTGATTTGATCTCCATCCACTTTGATTTTTAATGCATTCCATTCATTTTCATTTAATACTTCTTCTAGTTCGGGTTCTGGTTTGATGAGCCATCCCCTCCCATAAGATTCATAAATACCACCCGTATGGCGTCCTTTAGGGGCCACTTCCACCTGCCAACCGGAAATTCTGATTCCTTCAATGGTGGATCGGACAAAGACCCCACTGTTATTATCTGATTTCGATTCTTGTTTAAATTCTAAATTCAAAATAAAATCTTGAAAATGATCTTGGGTCACTAAATAACCATATTCTTTTTGTGGACTGCTTTCACAAACTAAATGTCCATCTTCAACATACCATAATTCCGTACCATGGATATTCCATCCTTGAAGATCGATACCATTGAATAAACTGATTTCTTGTGCTGTTGTATAAAAAACAACAGCCACAGAAAAAATCAGCGAGCGTTTCATATTTTTCATATATTAGATTAATGTATTTGCTAAATTAGTTGAATATAACTTGTTTCTATTGAGTGAATCGATGCGATTCATTTGCTTTTGATATTTGATTTTGAATGAATGATTTGGATTGATTATCGAAAATGATATACAATTGATGATTGGCTCTAGTACACGCTACATAAAGTGCATTTTTGCGTTTTTCAAAATTGGATTCATTACAATCTGAGATCAATAGGACCACATCATTTTCCAATCCTTTAAACGATTTAATGGTGCTATGGGTCAGTCCTTTTGTTTCGATAAAATCTTGAATGATTTTAGAATCTTCTAATAACGTATTAGCAAATATCTTTCGAGTTAGAATCGTCACTCTTTCCAAAGGAATTTTTTCTCTAAGTTGTTCCAAGATCGCAATCACTTCTTTCAATTGTTTGGATTTCGTGGGAAATCGAAGATCGACCTGCTTTCCTAGAATGGATCGATGAATTTCTTTTGGAATGGGGTGTCCCGATAATATTGAAGCAAATGCAGCAATTTCCCTAGTATTTCTGCAATTAATCGTTAATTTCAAAATAGTGAATTCCGTTCGCTTCAAAATGAGTTCGATCAACTGATCCCCATCAATCTCATTAAAAAGCCCTTGTCTGTAAAAATCCCCAACAAAACAAAAACTGCCCTTTTCTAACCCTCCCACAAGCGCGGCATCAATAACATCGAGATAATTTGGTTTTAATAAATCTTGGGCTTCATCAATGACTAGATAATCCAACTTCTCTTTTTCAGTCCAATGACTCGATTCAATAAGAAATTCAAGGGGTAGGTCTTCATTAAAAAACTGGTTTTGTTCTTCTGGAGACATTTTATCGACTTGAGTCTCTTGATGGATATGATCAAACATAAAACTATGAAATGTTTTGACATACCTCAAGTTAGGAAACTCATTTTGTAACTGTTTGAGTTTCTTTTTTAAATGATTGGCCAATGAATTCGTAAAACACATAAAACCCACTTTTTTCGATTCTTTGAGCTTTCGATAAACCATTTCCATCGCCATCAAAGTTTTACCAGTCCCAGCTGGTCCTTCAATTAATACTCTTGGGTTATAACGTGTTTGTTCTAGAATATCAAATTGTTCTCGAGTATATTGATTGATTAAATTTTTGGAATCAATCATCCGGTTGATTTCACTATAATCAAATTCAAAATCCCCCCTCAGCAATTGAAATAACTGGTAACAATCTTTTTGACTTGGTCGCGAGTCTGTTTTAGAGTACCACCGACAAGTGGACAAATTATGATATTTATGATGCCAGCCATGACTTAGTTTTTCCATATAACCGCTGATTGGCTTCGCAATATCTCGTCGGTCAAATATTTGCCATCTTTCAGCTTCAGGTTCAAAGAAATGATGATTTATTTCAATGCTTGTAAAAGCTACACCGTACCCCCACAATCTATTTTTAAAGTTTTGATTTAGTTTCGGATGAGTCTTGATTTTGGTTTCGACATAACTTTTGATTGATTGCATGGTTTTATTAACTTGATCAAATGGACTTCGGTTTTTGATAAACGTTTGTTGATTTCGATTGGAATAAATCCACTGTCCATCTTTTCGCTGAACGTTACCATGTTTGACTTCAATAGCAAAAAAGCCATGATTTGGCAACAAGATTAAAAAATCTAACTCACCCGATACCCTTTTAAAATGTTGACTACAAAAAACTGACGGCAAAACAAATGCATCATGCATTTTGGGGTCTTGACTGAATTTTTGAGCCAATATTTGCTCCCCAATCGAATTGTAGTTTCTGATATTATTGGGGTAGAGCACCGTATTGAATTTTAAAACTTATTTAGGCTGGTTGATGCACCTTCATCAAGACATTTTGATACACTTTTTCATATGCTTTAATCACATGCGTGACGTCAAATCTTTTTGCATTTTCAAAAGCTTGGTCTTTGTATGTTTTGTGGTTGTGAGGGTTTGACAAAATAGCTAAAGCCCCCTGAGCCATTCCATCGATATCGCCTACCGGAAAGGTTAACCCGGAAAATTCATGTTGATTCACTTCAGGGAGACCACCAACATTTGTAGAGACCACAGGGACTTTGTAAAGCATGGCCTCAAGAGCTGCCAAACCAAAACTTTCTGATTCTGATGGTAATAAAAACAAATCCGATAAACAAAGGATCCTTTGAATTTCAGAACTCTGACCTAAAAACATCACATCGTTCAATAAATTTCTGTTTTTACAGTATTGATAGGCTTTTTTCCGATCGGGGCCATCACCAACCATCAAGAGTTTGACGGATAATTGTTCTTTAACTTTTTGAAATATTTTAATCACATCAATCACCCTTTTTAATGGTCTAAAATTGCTGATATGCGTGATGATTTTTTTGTTGACATCAGATTCGATCATTCTTCGATCACACTTTATTTGATGGTCTAAGCCTTTTTTGATGTCGATGAAATTGGGAATTACTTCGATTGTTTGATTGAGGTTGAAAAGCTGGAATGTTTCTTCTTTCAAACTATTGGAAACTGCAGTTACAGCATCCGAATGATTGATTGAAAAAGTAACGGCTGGCTTGTATAACTGACTTTTTCCAACGAGCGTAATATCGGTTCCATGTAATGTGGTAACTATGGGAATGCTCATTCCGAAATCTTCTAGCATTTTTCGAGCCATATAAGCTGCATATGCATGAGGAATCGCATAGTGAACATGAAGCAATTCAATCTGATATTTTTGAATGACTTCCACGAGCTTACTCGATAAGGCCAATTCATATGGCTGATAACGAAACAAAGCATATTGGGGTACATCGACTTCGTGAAAGTGTATGTTGGCACTGAGCTCTTCCAACCTCACTGGATGGGAGTAAGTAACAAAATGAACCTCATGACCTTTTGTTCGAGACAACGCCTTGCCCAATTCGGTAGCAACGACACCACTCCCACCAAATGTAGGATAACAAACAATAGCGATTTTCAACTTATTTTTTTTCTATTAGAGCATCATAGACCAATTGGTGCATGCGTGGTCGTACGTAGTTTTTGGAAATTAACGTATTGTTCATTGTAGGAAACGTCCGATTTGATAAAAAGACAAAGATTAAATCATACTGGGGGTCAGCCCAAGCGAAGGTTCCAGTAAACCCATAATGGCCAAAGCTTAAGTCTGATGCATCTCCAGCCGTATTGAATCTTTTTTGATTGATTTTTCTTTTTTTATCGAATCCAAGGGCTCGATCATTCTGATGATCTTTATAATGCCTGGTATTGAATAGATCAAAGGTCGCCGCATCAAAATACTGCTGATTTAAAATTTTCCCTTTGTTTAAAAATAGATTCATGATCACGGCAACATCTTTTGCATTAGCAAATAATCCAGCATGAGCACCCACACCTCCCATTAAAGCAGCTGTCATATCATGGACATATCCATCAACAATGCCATATCTAAAATAATCATCTAATTCTGAAGGAATGATTTGATCATCTGGAAAATACAAATGAGGATTATAACTCATTTGCATAAGTCCTAAGGGCTGAATAATGCGTTGCCACACTAAATCATCAAATGACTGAACGTACGTATCCTCAAAATAATCCATCAAAAGAATGAATCCTAAATCAGAATAGCGGTACATCGGTTTTGATATTAAGTCCGAAGTATAAACTTCTTGAAGTATCTCTTGTGTGTAGTCTGTATGTAAAAATAATCCATCATAAACCATTATAGGGTAATCCTCCTTGTAATATGGACTGTACAGACTAGTTAAAGGTTTTTTATGGATGCTATCCAATGTTTTGAGATAAAAGGGAATCCAAGACTGTAATCCCGTATGATGTGATAAAATTTGCTTCACCGACAAATCGCTTTTGTTGGTATGAACCGCCCTTGGGTTTAGATTCTTTAGTTGATCCTCAAGTCTTAATTTTCCATGACTGACTTCTTGCATGACCAATGGAACTGTTGCCAAAATTTTGGTCAATGAAGCCAAATCAAACAAGTGATGGTTTTCTACACGAATCTCTTGAGCATAGGTATGGGTTCCAAAGCTTTTATTATAAACGACTTTTCCCTTTCGTGCCACCAAAAGTTGCAAACCAGGCGTCACCATCGAATCAATGATCATTTCAGCAAATTGATCCAACCGATTTAATTTTTGGGGATGAAATCCAAGATCGAGGGGATCTGCATAAGGCATACTTTTCGTCGCTTGTAGTTCAATACCCAAGCCTATCTTAATTTCCTTTGAAGGAGATACTGGTAATTTTCCAAGAATCGAACTGTATCCCATTAAAGCATCAGCGGCAATTTTTTGAGCTTCTGCTGAATTTTGATAAGCAACCAAAATCGATTCCAACTCATTAGGTGCATTTAATTGACCCAAAGCATAGGGACTTGTAAAACTGACCAAGACAACTTGAAATTTTTGACTTAATTTCCAAATTTGGTTCAATTCATTTTCACTGAATCGATAATCGACATAAGGAGTATGATTTTTTTTGTGATACGCAATAACAACCGTGTCAACACTAGCATTTTCAGAATCCATAGACTCTAATTGTTGACCATTGAGTTCTTCAAGGGTTGCATAGTTGGAAAGTTGTTGTTTAAAAATAGTCCCATCTCCATCACCTATTTTGAAATAGCCTATCGAAGTGAATTCTTCGAATGGAACTAGATTTTTTTTGTTGTGAACTAATGTCATCGCATTTTTTATCGCCTTTTCGTACAATGTTTGATCGATTGGTGGATTGATCTCTTGTATCAAATTTTTGGGATCAATTGCTTTGTAATGATGAAGCCCAACTTTGTATTTGGCTTTTAAAATCTTTTTGACAGAATAAGCCAATCGTTGCTGGGTTATTTCGCCTGATTTTACAGCATCCACAATGGATTGAATCCCCCAAGGAATATCATTCGAAATCAATAAAACATCATTCCCGGCTTGAAAGGCCATTTTATCCATTCCTTTAGCAGGTGCATACATGGTTGCTCCTTTCATATTCAATGCATCTGTTAAAATCAATCCTTTGAAGTTTAATTCTGATTTTAATAAATTGGTGATGACTTTTTTTGATAGGGAAGTTGGCACAACTGAATCAGTTAAACTCGGAACATTTAGATGAGCTACCATCACCGAGGGAAGACCCTGTTCGATCAATTTTTTATAAGGATAAATCTCGATGTTTTCAATATGTTTTTTCGTATGTGAAATCGTGGGTAACGTGAGATGCGAGTCTGCATCAGTATCGCCATGTCCGGGAAAATGTTTTCCAGTCGTTAACACCCCTGCTTTATGGTGTCCTTTCATATAGGCTAAAGCTGTCTCTGTAACCCTTTTTTTAGACTCGCCGAAAGATCGATTGCCAATGATTGGATTATTAGGATTTGTGTTCACATCGAGTACTGGCCCATGGTTCATGTGAATCCCTAGCCGTTTGGCATGTTTTCCCATTTGGTATGCAATTTTTTCAATCAATTCTAAATCTTGTATGGCACCTAAAGTCATGGCCCATGGAAAATCGATGACCGAATCCAGTCTCATGCCAATACCCCACTCAGCATCCATTGTAATTAATAAAGGCACTTTCGATTGGGCTTGGAATTCATTGAGCCATTGGGTTTGATTTAAGGGCCCACCTCTCGAAAAAATAATTCCACCAATATGATTTTCTTGAATTAATTTTATGGTTGAATCAAACTCTTGTTGGTTTTCAGAAAAAACCATAGGAACAAATAACTGGCCCACTTTTTCTTCAAGCGTTAGGCCACGATAAATGCTGTCGACCCAGAATTTTTGCTTTTCTTGATGAGCCTCCCCAACAACTAAAAGGGGATCAACCACCTGAGAAAAAATACCGATGGGAACTAATACGATACTTAAGAAAAATCTCATCACGTCAAATAACGATTATGCCAACTTTTTTCTATGGATACTTTCCAATGCGTCAGTAATTCTTTTTTTGAAGAAATCAAATTATTAAATACCTGAGTTGATTGGTTGATTTCGTTCTTTTCAATTAATTCTTGAAACTCATTGAGTTGCACTATTCGAATTTTTCCATTTGATTGAAAAGCCACATGGGTTCGATCTAAGAGCGTTCCACCAATTTTCTTTTCAATTCGTTGGACGGCATGCATCATAGCATCTATGGAACATCCACTAGCTGTTTGATTTTGATCCAAACCTATGATGACAAACAAATCATGGAGTATGATGAATCCAGCATGAAGCGATTCTTGATGAGAAATCCAAGATCCTAACAACCGATTTAATTCGAAGTTAATGCTGTTGATTTGTTGAGGACTCAAAAATTGATTCGATTGAAATATCCAAATTCTAGAATCCTCAGGAAGAGAATGAAACGAACGCAACATCAATCAATTTCTGAAAATAAATCTTGTAGAATATCCCAAATGAAATTCACAACAATATGACGAATCTAGAATTTAATCGTCGAAAACCTCTATGGTAACTTCTTTTTGAACAAGATCTGTAAACTTACCATTATAACGTGTTGCCCGAACCAAATGATTATCGATCCAATGGTAATTTCCACCTCTTGGTTTTCCCATCAACAGACTATGATACTTAAATCCATTTTGTTTTAACCATTTTTCGGTGACTTCTCGATGAGATTCCACTCTTGCAGTAAAAAAACAGATTAAATGGCCTTGGTCATACCATCTGTTTAATGTTATGAGTGCGTCCGGATAAACTTTTGCGGTTTCCATTCGATGGGGTTCTTCATTTGGAATATCATCACAAATAGTTCCATCGATATCGACTAGATAATTTTTGACGCCTTCTGGAAGAACAGGACTAACTGTTAAACCTTCTTCAACCTTTTGATGCAATAAATTTTCTGCTTCTTTTCGATCCATTTTGTAGTCTTGAATAAAATTTATGTCGTCTTTTAGATTACAATCTATTGATTTTTTGATTTTGCTTTATCTCGCCGTCCGAATAGTGAAAAATGAACATATCTTTTAGGATTTGACTGTAAATCGAGCATTAATCCATTGAGGATTTGGGTCGTTTGATTTAAGTTATCGTAAAGACTTGGATCGGTAAGTAATTGACCCATTGTTCCTTCTTTCGATTGCATTTGACTCACCATTGTATCAACATCTCCAATAAGATCATTCATTTTGGATACTGTTTTATTGATGTTTATTTCGATTAACGAATCCGAAAGTGCTTTCATGTTTTGCGAAGCTTCAGCAACATTGGAAATCGTTTGATTGATCGCATCTTGATTTTTTCTAACGCCGGTAATAATTTCACCAGACAGTTGATTGACATTATCCACTAGTAATGTAAAATCCTCAAGCGCATTTCTGAGTTTCACTTGTCCTGTATCATCAAAGACATTGTTAAAACCAATCACTAAAGAATCCAAACTAGTAATTAGGTTTTCAAGTTTGGTTTGAAGTGGTGCAAATTGATCATTGATTAATGCTGTTAAAACAGGTTTAATCACAGAAGGTAATACATCTCCATGTTGGATGACCTCGGAGTCGTACAATGGAATGATTTGGATTGCACGACCACCAATCAAACTCGTTTCATAAAGAATAGCCGTACTATTTTTCGAAAATTCTAGATCGGATCGAATATTCATCTCCACCTTTAAAGCAGAATAATCTTCTGAAAAATCGATATCGGTAACCGAACCCACTGAAAATCCATTAACCGTCACTTTGGCACCAATGCCTAGCCCTTCCACATTTTCAAAATAACTATAAATCTTTTTTGAACTCGATAAAATAAAATTATTTCTTAAAAAAGAATAACCGATAACAAACAAGGCGATTCCTGCAATAAAAATGAATGTGATTTTGACTTCTTTAGAAAGTTTCAAAGCTTTTAAGATGAGAACAAAATTACTAATTAATTGACATGGAATGTCTGATGTCTCATTGCATCATGAAGTTACTGAAGCAGACTCTATTCTTGGAGCAAGTATTGGTCAAACTGATTCGTCGATTCGATAGATCTCTGCCTTGATATCTTCAAAATTTCGTCATTAAGAATAAATACAAGAGTAACATATACCATCCGTATTCCATTGTTTGACTATGAGTGTTCTTTGTAATCATCTCATGATCCATATCGATGATGAAACATAACGATATCAAACCTATTTCTCAAACTATTTGTTCTTAACAAAGAAAAGAATATGTGGCAACAACCCCTAAAAAAAACCTGATATCGCAACAAAAATTTATTGCACTATGTGGTTGAACATGACACAAATAATTTGTCATAAACTTTTCATTGCATCGATTCAATACCATTCTTTGGTTCGCTTCCCATCGATGAATTTAACAACACCAGCATCTTTAAACCCTCTACTAATGGCATCATTTTTAAATCGATTAGCTTGTTCATGAGAACGTGTCATACCGTAATAATAGCGTATCAGATTATTGTATCGTTCTTTGGATATGGGCGATAATTCCTTAAAATAAGAGTCATAAGGGCTTCTATTTATTTTTGATACAAGAAGTTGAACACGATAACTCACGCCTTGAGAATAATCTTCGATTTCTGCTGGATTGGAGCTCTGGGTTCCCCCTAGAGTCGAAGTATTATTATGGACCCAATCTCGATAATCGACAATGGCATCTGCGACTGCTTTGGCAATTTCCATCTGGCCAGAATATGACTTTAAGTATTTGGCATCATTCGAATTGGTTAAAAATCCGGTTTCAAGTAAAACACTAGGAACATTGGTTTGATGCAAGACTAAAAATCCAGCTTGCTTGATGTCTCTTACTTTTCTTTTTAAGTCAAATTCAACTCGATCATGGATGAATTTGGCTGCCATAATGCTTTTTTCATGGTAATCTTGTTGAACATCATGAAGTGCAATGACTGTTTCGGGATCATTAGGACTAAAACCGGGATAGTTTTCTTCATGTCCATCTTCTAAAAAAACGACTGAATTTTCATGTTTCGCTACTTCATAATTTCTTTTATTGACATGAGTTCCCATCACAAAAGCATGGGTTCCTTGAATGCCCGGATTTCTGATAGCGTCACAATGAACCGAAATAAATAAGTCGGCTCCTGCTTTATTATCTGCTCTTTTTATTTCATTGGCTATCTGGGCTCTTCGCCATAATTCGACAAATTGATCTGACCGACGAGTTAAAATAACTTGAATCCCTTTATGATCTTTTAATTGAGCTTCTATTTTCTGACTGATTGAAAGAACCAAATCTTTTTCTTTTGCACCAAAAGCCATTGCTCCAGGATCCTTTCCCCCATGGCCAGGGTCAACAACAACCACAAATGAATTATCTGTAGGAGTTTGAGCATCTACGCCATAGCATAAAGCTAAATGAAACCCAATCACCAGTCCCCAAAAAAATAATTTCTTCTTATTTTGAATCCTCATGGTCGATGAATGATAGGCAAAATTAATCCTTAATTTTATTGCCCCATTAACGGCGATTAAAAAAGCTTCAATCTGTGATGGTTTGTTGATTCGATTCTATTTTTTAACCTTATTGATGCTTCTCTTTTTCCCAATTGCAGGTATTGCCAATGAATATGAGTCCTTGAAATTCTTTCAAGTACAACAAGATACCATTCCAAAAATTATTTCCGATTCAATTCCAGAAGCCCAACAAATCGAACAAACGCCTCTGATTAATGATCAAATTGATTATACCGCCAAGGAATATGTACAAATCGATCGAGTTCAAAACAAGCTGTATCTCTATGATCAAGCCGAATTATATTATCAAGATACCGAACTAAAAGCAGGCGTTATTGTCATGGATTTTGGTCTCAATGAAGTTTATGCTGGTCGAATAGCCGACTCAGCAGGAAATTTGGTGCAATCACCTTCATTCAAACAGGCTGATAATTTAATTAACCCCGATTCCATAAGGTATAATTTTGATACTGAAAAGGCCCTGATTTGGAATTCAAAGTCTGGTCAAAATGGAATGGATGTATTTGCTCGATTGACAAAGAAAGAAAATGATTCAGTATTTTATCTCAGAGATGCAAGAGTTTCAACCGCGGGACAACTTCTAGGAAATTTAACCGAAGGATTAGATTATTATTTTCGAGTTCGAAAAGCCAAAGTCATTCCAGGCAAACAAATCATTACTGGTTTTGCCAACATGATTATTGCTGATATTCCCACTCCTGTGGCAGTCCCTTTTGCTTACTTTCCGACCCAAACAAAACAAGAATCAGGATTTTTATTTCCATCCATTGGTGAAAGTGTCAACCAAGGATTTCATATTCAAAACGGGGGATATCACTTTGCATTATCAGATTATTATGATTTGACATTAACAGGGGATTATTATACCAATGGAAGTTTTGGGATTCGATCCAACACGCAATACATCAAGCGCTATAAGTTTTCTGGAAACTTTTCATTTCGCTATGAACGAAACATCACTGAAGAAAGAGGTTTACCCAATTATTCCAAATCGAGTGTCTTTAATGTTCGATGGTCTCATCGAAAAGATCGTAAATCAAATCCAAGTTCCAATTTTTCTGCTTCAGTTAATTTTGGAAGTAGCAATTATTTTAGAGAATCACTAAACCAACTCAATTCTCCAAATTTCCTCAATAATGACTTAAGCTCTTCGATTGCGTACACCAAAACTTTCCCTGCCTATCCCCGTGTCAATCTTTCATTTAACGCTAACTTATCCCAAAATTCACGATCCATGAGAGTGAATATGACACTGCCTACCTTTCAAGGAAATATGGAAAGAATATTTCCATTTGCCCCAAAAACAGGATCTAAAAAAGGGATTTTAGAAAATATCAATTTTCAATACACAACAAAATTTGAAAATCGAATCATCACTGATGAAGATCAAATGTTTAAAAAGGGGATGTTTGAAGACGCACGTTATGGAGCCA
Organism: Flavobacteriaceae bacterium; assembly: GCA_026710085.1. Lineage (GTDB taxonomy): Bacteria > Bacteroidota > Bacteroidia > Flavobacteriales > Flavobacteriaceae > Bin25. Next base: position 60,566 of record JAPORT010000050.1, read on the forward strand.
CTCATACCGTTCCCATATCGACTAATTTTAAAGTCATGAAATATCTAAGTGTCACCGTTGGGTCTAATATCAAAGAAGTATGGACGCCCACAACCATTCGATATCAAGATTTTGATCTTGCCGAAAACGCTGCTATCAAAGACACGATTTCTGGATTTGACCGATTTACAAGCTATAATATATCGGCAAGTGTTGGCACGACTATTTATGGAACCGTTAATTTTGGATTGGAGAATAAAATTCAGTCCATCAGACACACCATGAGGCCATCCATTTCTTATTCTCAACGGCCCAGTTCAGAACGTTATTATGATACTTATATTATCGATGCTGATGGAAATACCGCTGATTACACACGATTTGAAGGTGGTTTATTTGGAGCTCCTTCTAAATCGAAATCAAATTCAATGAATCTTTCTATCAGCAATTTATTTGAAGCCAAAGTTCGGGATCGAGATTCGACAGCTACGGAACCCAAAAAGATCACTCTTATAAAAAATCTCAATATTTCCACATCCTATAATTTCAATGCCGAAGAATTTAAACTAGCTCCAATCCGAATGACGGCTGGGTTTGATATGATTCAAAATAAACTAGGCATGAACTTAGGAGCCACATTTGATCCTTACGCATTAGACGAAAATAATGTGCGAATTCCTGAATTCAATATTAATTCAGGAGGTGGATTATTACGATTAACGAGTCTCAACGGAAATTTTGATTTTAATATTAGTAGTGAATTTTTTCAATCCAAAAGAGATTCAGATACCCAAGAATCTGACCAAGAGTCATTGGATAATTCTCAGCAAGAAAGTGCCTTTGGAGGTGGAAGATCTGATGACTTATTCGGTAGAGCTCAAGACTTTACCAATCGAAATTTTTCCCAAGATGATGGAAAAGAAGCTCCAAAATACCCTTCATTCCGGACTCGAATTCCATGGGATTTAAGAATCGCCTATACCCTAACCTATCTCAATTCAACAAGACAACGAAGGATTTCAAATAATTCACTAATGTTTTCTGGCAATGTTGATTTAACCCCTAAATGGCAAGTTGGCATCTCCTCTGGTTATGATTTTGAAGGAAAAGGCTTCACCTACACTCAACTCCGGTTTGAAAGAGATTTAGATAGTTGGCGTTTGAATTTTGACTGGGTCCCCTTTAGCGACCGAGCATCATGGTATTTTTTTATCGGTATTAAATCCGGATTATTAAAAGATATCAAATATGAAAAGCGAAGAGAACCTGATCGAAGATTTTAAATATGAAAAAAGTTTTATTTACACCTAAAGCCCCACAGCCCATTGGGCCCTATCGTCAAGGGATTCGAATCGGCAACACTCTTTACACTGCCGGGCAGATTCCCATAGACACGGAAACTGGAGAGTTATTCGATGGGTCTATTGCAGACCAAACTCATTTGGTGATGAATCATCTCAATGAAATTTTGAAAGCTGGCAACATGTCGTTTTCTCATGTGGTTAAATCCGTCATTTATTTGGAAACCATGGACGATTTTCAAACAGTCAATCGAATTTATGCTCAATATTTTGAAAACACAACTCCACCCGTTCGAGAAACCGTTGCAGTTAAAACCCTACCTAAAAATGCAAAAATTGAAATTTCAATGATTGCGATTCAAGATGCATGAGCTCCTTTTGAGATTATTCTAATAAACATAATTTGTGATACTCAACCAATCTGTCGATTGGTCTTTTGACAATTCGTCCCAAGGTCAACCCGTACGAATCTAGTGCCTTTTCGACTTCTTTTTTTAAGTAAAAGGCAACCGAACCAATAAAATGAATTGGAACTTCTTTACAATTTTCAAATTGGAATATTTGATGTTCAATGAACCGATGAAGTCCTTCAAAAATTATTTTTTGAAAAAGTGGTTCTTCTTTATTCTCAATAACAAACTTTCCAACTTTAGCTAGATAGGTATTGGGCTTTTCATTTTCGTATAAATTTTTATTGATCACCTCATTTCTCATGTCATACTGGCTTTCAAACTTAACTTTCATTCCTTTAGAAAGTTCATTGAAATAATAACTTCTGATGAGTTGTTTTCCATAAAAATTTCCGCTGGCTTCATCCATGATGATATATCCTAACGATCGGACTCTTTGTTCTACATTTTTTCCATCATAATAGGAACAGTTGGATCCTGTTCCTAAAATACATACAATGGCAGGTTGGGATGGGGTTATCGTGGCATAGACCGCCGCATAAGTATCTTCCCGTATCAAAAAAGAACTATTGATAAATATCTCGCTTAAAACTTTCTCCATGCTTTGAGCGGCTGTTTTGACACCCAGACCAGCACCATAGAAGTAAATTTTTTTTACTTGGCTTTGATGTTGGATGAGTTGTGGGTTCTGTTTTATTCTCTGATCGAGAGTTTCTTCCTCTAAAATGGATGCATTGAGACCATGCGTCTGGGTGGTCCATAATACATCCCCCATACTGTCTATAGCAATCCAATCTGTTTTAGTGGAACCACTATCTGCAATAAAAAACATGTTTATAATTTAACCTTCAAAAGCCAATTTTGCTAAATCCAATAATTTGTTGGAATAACCATATTCATTATCATACCAACTGATGATTTTATAAAATTTAGAGTTGAGTTCCATGCCAGCTCGCGCGTCAAATATCGAGGTGCGTTCATCTCCAATAAAATCTTGTGACACCACATCATCTTCTGTATAACCCAAAATCCCTTTGAGTTCCCCTTCTGACTCTTGTTTCATCAATTGTTTGATTTGATTGTAAGAAGTTTCTCGAGCAAGTTTTACTGTTAAATCGACAACGGAAACATTAGCAGTAGGGACTCTAAAAGCCATCCCAGTTAATTTTCCAACCAAGTCTGGAATGACTTTCGTCACCGCTTTTGCTGCTCCTGTCGATGCTGGAATGATATTCAAAAGCGCACTACGACCATTTCGGAAATCTTTTTTTGAAGGGCCATCAACGGTATATTGAGTAGCTGTTGTCGCATGTACTGTTGTCATTAAACCTTCTTGAATTTCATAAGCATCATGAAGCACTTTAGCAATAGGAGCTAAACAATTCGTGGTGCATGAAGCATTCGAAACGATGCTTTGATGGGCTTGAATCTCTTGATGATTCACGCCCATCACAAACATGGGTGCATCAGGTGAGGGAGCTGAGATCACTACTTTTTTTGCTCCTGCTTCTCTATGTTTTGAAGCTGAAACGAGATCTCTAAATATTCCCGTACACTCCAATACGATATCAGCAGAAACCTCGTTCCATTTCAATTGTGTGGGATCGCGATAAGCTGTGATGCGAATGGGAGTCCCGTTGATCACTAGATTTCCATTTTGAACCTGAATGTCCCCATCAAATTTTCCATGAACTGAATCATATTGTAATAGATAAGCCAAATGATTCACTTCGAGTAAGTCATTAATTCCAACCACTTGAATTCCTCTTTTTATCGCGGATCGAAAGGCCAACCGACCAATTCTTCCAAATCCATTAATTCCTATTTTCATCGAATATTTTTTAATTAAATAATTATTTACACACTTAATATTTTGGAAATTCTAACCATATTCTTGTTAATTGCAGATTTTCCTTTAATGGCATCTTTTAATGGTGACAAAACTAATTTATCGAGTCGTATGCCAATCATGACATTTGATTTTCCTTCTCTTAAAATTTCCACTGAATAAATACCCATTCTTGAGGCTAATACTCGATCAAAGTAGGAGGGACTCCCCCCCCTTTGGATATGTCCTAAAACTGAAACCCGTATATCATATTCTGGAAATTCTTCTCCAATTTGTTGGGCAAGATTATAGACATTATCTTTGGTTTTATCACCTTCAGCGACGACCACAATACTTGAAGATTTACCACTTTTTTTGCCATATTTGAGGGTTTTAATCAAGTTCTCAATTCCTTGTTCTTGTTCTGGAATTAGAATTTCTTCTGCCCCTGCTGCGATCCCTGCATTTAATGCAATATGTCCCGCGTCTCGCCCCATCACTTCAATAAAAAATAATCGGTTATGGGAAGATGCTGTATCTCGAATTTTATCAATTGCTTGAATGACTGTATTGACAGCCGTGTCAAAACCAATGGCTTTCGAAGTTCCAAAGATATCATTGTCTATTGTCCCAGGAATGCCAACCACGGGGATGCCATATTCTTTTTGAAAAATCATTCCACCAGTTAAACTTCCATCACCACCAATGATAATGAGAGCATCAATTTGGTGCTTTTGTATGTTGTTCCATGCTTTGGCTCTTCCTTCTTTGGTTCTGAAAGCAGCACAACGTGCCGATTTTAAAATAGTTCCTCCCCTATTGATAATATTTCTAACGGCTCGAGCATCGAGTACTATAAAATCATCATTGATTAATCCATCATAACCTTGCTTGATGCCAAAGCATTCTAATTTATAATATTGACAAGCTCTAGCGACCGCTCTTATACACGCATTCATTCCTGGAGCATCACCTCCAGATGTCATTAAAGCAATTTTTTTGATTTGAATCAATGGATGCCCTTCGTAAAGTGCGTCAAATTTATGTTTTTCTATCTAAACTTTGGTTTCAATACGATGAATTTATAGTAACATCAAATAACACGAAAGTAGATAAAAGAATCTCGAGATTTATCAAAGTTTACCATTCGGCTGTAGTGTGACTTTTTGAATTTTTCTATTGACTTATTCAGGATCATTTAGCATTGAAGTGTTCATCAATAAGGTCGTTTCATACGTCCCCAAAATGTCTTTAGTCATCGATGTTCGTCAAATTATTTCTTCAGCACTTAATTCCATTATACTTTGAAACTAAAGTTTAAAAGGGGACCCATATACTTTTCTATGTAGAATTACTAATTCATTCGACTTTTAGCAAAAAATTTTATCAAACGCTAACCATTAAAAAATTGATTGTCTTTCGTTGTCAAAAATTGATTCCAAAAAAAAGAGGAAAACAGCAAAGGGCTTTTCATGATTCAATGAAAGACCTGGTCTTTTTACCAATAGAATATCAGAGGGACTAACGATTAATTTAGTATAGTAGTTGCTAATTCTAGGTCACTTGATAACACCAACAATAAAAATCTGCCACATGAACTCTTACCAAAAACGATATTCGAGTACACATGCATTTAATGGCTACTGCAATGATTCGATTTGGAACCAAAACATCAAAAAAAATGGTTAATAGAAAAACTTTTTGAAATAACGTGTGAGGTTCAATAGTTCCTGTTAATCAATCGAATGTACTCCATCATTTTCATCAGAAATATCTCATGTTTGAAGTGATGTCATTGACCAAGTCCAAGTATTTTCAGAAGATTTGTTTCTCTGAGTGTTTTGATTTGATTCACTTTTTTTTCAAAAAAAATGATGGGCTCCCCTATTCTGAATCAAATGAAGTTCTTTTTCAAAAAAAAGAATCGCTTCTTGAAACATAAATTCATAGAACCAATCGTAACCATTCGTTTTTCTTACTTCCTCTAATGCTTGAAAATAATCGTGTTTATGATCTGTATGAACAATAGACATCGGTAAATCATGACATCTTTGAACATAGTTCATGATTAATCAACTCAATCGACCATTACCATCTCTAAATGAATGGATGTTGACTAAAAGAAAGTGTGAACGAAACGAAAACTTATAAATATCCGTAATGGTTTTTTGTTTCAGAAAGCCCAAACCAACACCAAACGATATTCCCAAAGAAATTCATTTGGGAGCAGAACGATTAGCCAGGGCTTTAAAAATTCCCAACTTTGCTGAAAAGGAGCAAAAGCGAATCAATGAAGAAAAACAACGATCCATTTTTTAATCAGATTTCGTTGTGTTTACTTTGAAAAATAAGCCTTGTGTAATAGAGTATATAGTTCCCTTTTTAAAAAGGATTACTATTTAAAGATTTTAGTTCAACACCTTTGAAATAGTCTTGGATTTTTGCAATATTTCTTCCCACTCACTTTCGGGGTCACTATCTAAAGTAATTCCAGCTCCAACATACAATCGCACAACATCACTCAATATTTGAGCGCATCTAATATTCACAAAAAGTGAAAAGTCATTAATATCCGTTGGTCCTAAAAATCCGGAATAAAACGATCTGCAGTATCCTTCGTTTTGTTTTAAAAATACCAAAGCGTTTTTTTTAGGATGTCCCGCAATGGCAGAAGACGGATGTAATAACTTGAGAATTTTTGTAGGATGACAATCGGTTTGGAATTGAAATTCGGTGAATAGATGAAATAGGTGACCCGTATTCAAATCTGAGGTCTGGCTAATATCAATTTTATACTTACCACATATCGATTTTAAATCATTATGGATTTGATTTTGGACTATTTTTTGTTCATGCTTTTCTTTCTCAGTCCAAGGTCTAGACTCATGAGGGTTAGATGGTTTCGTTCCAGCTAATGCCACTGTTTTGTAATGAACACCTTTTTTTTGAAGTAACAATTCGGGAGTAGCAGAAAGCCATGTGGCGATTTTAGGATGGTGAAAAAAAGAAACAAATGCACTTTGATATTCCGACAGAGTATCACAAAATAAACGGGAAAACTTGCTGCTAGTCTTTATTTCTCCACAAGCAGATACGACAACTTTGGTTGCCTTTTTTTCTAGAATATATTTTTTGGCATTTATTACCAAATTGGTAAACGAAGATTGATTAAATGATGCTGGCTTGATTGGCTTTTTATATTCTTTAGAACGTTTATGGATTTGAATTAAAAACTCTTCAGATTGATCTCTGACCAATAGGTTATAATGTCCCCCTTGATAAGAAAAAGGTGCCAATATGAATCCAGGTGATGAAAATTCGGATATTTTATTTACCGCTAAATCATTTTGGATATACAAATGGACTCTGTCTGAATTTGGAAAACGAAAAAAAACAAAGGGTCGATTTTCTTTCAATAGGTCATCGAATTTTTCAATCAATTTTTTCATCATTTGGATATGTGTGTTTTATAGGGCTTGATGCCAATCGCCAAAACTAAGAATTTAATCCCTATATGGGAAACATGAGACTTCATTTCATAGTACATCGAACCCCATGATTTCAGTCATAAGGCTATCGATTTGGGTGAGTATTTAGGATTTACATTAATTAAAATGTCCAAAAGAATCTTGATTGATTGAAAAAATCACACATTTTAGGGTGTTCCAACAGACTTGATATCACCATTTGCGGAGAGTTATTGAAAGTGCCGATTGATTATCCACTGTTGAGTCAATAATTTGTTAAGAATTTTTTCATCTAAAAAACCGCCGTTCAAGAAATAGCAGTGACAATGCATTTTAAAAGTTTATTTATATCTGCTAGCCGTTAATTTTTTACACGCTAATGAAAAAAACTTTTTTTACCCATGCACTTTTTTTGTCCCAACTGCTTTTCTTTGGTTGTGATAACAACCAAGATGAAATCGATGACTTGAAGCAACAAGTCAATCAACTCATATCTCAGAACAAAGATGTATCGAGTATAGAAGTTAATTTAAAGAATTTAGATGAAAGAATCAAAAGCCTTTGTACATCTGTAGGCAATCTTCCAACATCTGATGCTGTCAAAGATGTTATTGAAGATGAAGCCAAAAAGTTGCAAGGGACAATAGATGAATGAAAAAGTCAAGTTGAATCCGGTCAAGGTGAACTGATAGGACTTAGTGATTCTATTAAAAAAATAAATGAGCATCTTACCGCATTAGAATTG
>JAPORT010000092.1 GCA_026710085.1 Flavobacteriaceae bacterium
ATTTTTGGAAGAGAACATTTGATCAATGAAATCAATTGGCGTCGATATCAATCAAAATCTTTGAAAATCAATGGGTTTAGTAGGGTCACTGATGCTATTTTATACTATCAAAAATCAAAAAAATTCAGTTCTAATCCCTTGTTTCTAAAGTTAACAGAAGATATCAAATCGGAGTTCCCATATGTGGAAGAAAAGACAGGAAGACGATTCCAAACGGTTGCTTTAGAACAGAGTAGCAATTATCGATTTAAAGGTGAGAAGAGGGTTGTTCATGGACAAGTATTTCAAACAGATCTTGGTTGGCGATGGAGTCAAAAAACATTTGATAAAAGAACTAGTGAAAATCCCAACATCATTTATGACACTAGTGGGGAAAAATCAGAGATAAATTTATGCTGATCAATTGGAAAGGGAAACCATTAACGGATTTGTGGATAAATATTCCGACATCGAAAATGTCAAAAAAAGAAAAGCAAGGTTATCCAACTCAGAAATCGCTTGTTTTATTGGAAAGATTAATTGAAAATGCCACAAATCCAGGTGATTTAATATTGAACCCTTTTTATGGATGCGCAACTACTTGTGTTGCTGCTGAAAAATTGGATCGAAAATGGGTTGGAATAGATATTTCTCATTTGGCATATCGTTTAGTTGAAGAACGTTTGGTTAAAGAGGCTCAGGGTTATTCTCAAGAGACCAAACAACAAGATATGTTTGGTTCTCAAAAGAAGCTACATTTTAAAACCGAACCTCCAATAAGAAGTAAAGATGAGGTGAAATTATCCAAATGGGGTTATGTTATTTCAAATTCAAAACACCCCAATGAATACAAAGTGGGTATAACATCGAATTATAAAAAGCGTTTAAGAGGCTACCAAACATTGGATCCTTCAAGGGCATATAGACTTGAAACCACGAGAAGCTCTTAGCGAGAAAACATTAAAACAAGTTTTGGACTATGGAAATCATTTGAAGGATTTGTATTACAAACAACAATGTGACCATATCAGTTATAGCTGTCGACAAAATATCGCTGATGCTCTCGAAACATTACCACCTTTTTTTGACCTAGAGATGATCATCGAAAAATTCGCTGGTTCCTTATCCATCAATCGTTCTGAAAAACTTTATGAATCCATCCTTTCCAGAGGTATCATCCATCTCAATGATGATGGTTTGTGTTCGGTTCCGATTCCTTCATTGAAAACTTTTTAGGCCAGAACTATGGTCAAAAAAAGGATTTGACAAAATCCAACGAGTTACCAAGAAAGTACTGAATTATCGCTACTTTGTGCCATCTTTGAAACAAAATCTTTGATGATGTTATCGAAAAATATCTTAGAACGTGGCCCGGCTAAGTATTTTCATGGACGAGACAAAGAACGCCACATTTTTAAGAGTTTATTGCATGAGACGATTCATCGAGGTATGGGAAGTAGTTTCTTGATTCAAGGAGCACCAGGTGTTGGTAAAACGGCTTTAATTGATCAATGTTGTCGATTAGCCCAAGAAGAAAAATGGCATATCGTTCGACTGAATCTTCGATCCTTGTATGATGAAGAAGAATTCTATCGGCGATTAACCAAAAATAAAAGCCGACATCAAGTGAAAAAGCGTTATGGTGTTGATTTGCATTTGTTCAAAGCGGATATCGAATCACAACGAAGCAAAGCTTTTGATTATCTGAATGAGCGTATTATTCAATCCCAGCCGACATTACTTTATTTGGATGAAGCACAAACCTTAGGAACCATGGTCTCCGCAGAACAAAAAAACCGAGTAACTGATTTTTTGAATACCTATCACAATTTAGAATCTAAAAAAGGCTTTATTCTTTTGATTGGAGGATTGAGTATGACCAAAGAAATCCTTCGAGATGTTGGCATTTCAAGATGGAATCGACTTTGTTTTCACCGATTAGGAAGGCTGGAAGCCGAAGCAGAACGACAAATTCTTGATGATTGGCTTCAAAAAGAAATCAAAACACCCAGCGACACGAAACAATGGCTGAATGCCATCACCAAGCAGACTGATGGCTGGCCGAGTCATATTGAAGCTTATTGTCACGCTCTATCAGAGTACTTGAAACCACAAGAAACTCTTAGCGAGAAAACATTAAAACAAGTTTTGGACTATGGAAATCATTTGAAGGA
>JAPORT010000052.1 GCA_026710085.1 Flavobacteriaceae bacterium
AGCAGACTCAATTCTTCTTGCAGATTCCAAGCATTTTTCTTTAAATGTAACCTGACTTGGATTGTTTCTAAATTTTGTGTTCACATCCGTTTTTTCATTGTTCAATGGTTCGTGGATATCAATGAAATCCATTGAAAACTGATGAAAAGAAAGCACTTTGATAATATCGGTTTCTCTCAATTCTTGCTCGGAAGGATTGGTTTTGATTCGTTTCGCGAATTCTAATAAATCCATGATTAAAAGCACATCAATTTTTCTGATTTGTTCATCTGAAGGTCGATCATAAAGATTTAACATAGTCCTTGAGCGTTTGAAGATTTAAATTAGAGGCTATTGAATTTTGTTGTACGGCTTATGGCTTTAAATCGGACTTACGATAAAAGAGGAAATGAGATGTTATCGAAGAAATTTTCGATGGTCTCCTTTCGTGGTTTTGATCAACCACCAAAATCATCAAAACGGATATTTTCTGGAGGCACCCCAAAGTCTTCGGCCATTTTTTGTACGGCAACATTCATCAACGGAGGCCCACAGAAATAAACTTCAATATCTTCAGGTGATTCATGCTGGTTTAAATAATGATCAATGACGACCTGATGAACAAAGCCGACAAATCCATCACCTTTGGAATCATCTAAAGATTCTTTTAAAGTCCAATTATCTTCTTCTGTTGGCTCTGAAAGGGCAACATAAAATTTAAAATTTGGGAAATCTCGTTCTAAGGCCTTAAAATGTTCGAGATAAAATAATTCTCTTTTGGAACGCCCTCCATACCAAAAGGTAACTTTTCGGTTGGTTTTCAACGTGCGGAATAAATGATATAGATGAGATCGCATTGGAGCCATCCCAGCCCCTCCACCGACATAGAGCATTTCTGCTTCGGATTCATTGATGAAAAATTCTCCAAAAGGCCCCGAAATAGTCACCGTATCTCCTTCATTCAAGCCAAAAATATAAGAGGATGCGATCCCAGGATTGACCGGCTTCCAATTCCCCTTGACGGTATCCAAAGGTGGGGTGGCAATTCGCACATTGAGCATGATTTCTTTTCCTTCTGCAGGGAAAGAAGCCATGGAATAAGCACGTTCCACAGAAGTGGAATTTTTCATTTTTAAATCCCAAAGTTTGAATTTATCCCATTCTAGGTGGAATTTATCTGAATCATCAGGATGTTCTTCGGGATGAGCCGAGATATCCATGTTTTTATAATCGACTTCACATCGGGGCACTTCCAATTGGATATATCCACCCGCTTTATAGTTCATCTCTTCTGGAATTTCAACGATTAATTCTTTGATAAAAGAAGCGACATTATAATTGCTTTTGACTTTAGCCTCCCACTTTTTGATACCAAAGACTTCATCAGGTACTTGGATTTTCATATCTTCTTTAACTTTGACTTGACAGCCAAGTCGCCATCCCTCACTGATTTCTTTGCGAGAGAAATGAGGAGTTTCTGTTGGCAAGATTTCGCCCCCTCCATCAAAAATTTGACATCGGCACTGAACACATGTCCCCCCACCTCCGCAAGCAGAAGGAAGAAATATTTTAGCATTGCTGAGAGTCGTTAAGAGGGTATTTCCAGAAGTCACTTCAATGTTTTTATCATCATTGATGACTAGCTGAACAGGTCCAGAAGGCATCATGTTTTGTTTAACGACCAATAACATTCCGACAAGTAAAAAAACGACAAAAGCAAAAACAAGAACGCTCGCTATGACAACGGTTAAATCCATGGTTTATTTATAATTTAACGCCCATAAAACTCATAAAACCGATGGCCATCAGCCCCGTAACGATAAATGTGATACCGAGACCTCGTAGTGGATCAGGAATATTGGAATAGGTTATTTTTTCTCGAATCGAGGCAATGGCTAAAATAGCCAAAAAGAAACCTACCCCAGAACCAATACCGTAAACTCCTGATTCAAAGACTGAAACAAAGGCTTTTTGTTGCATGAATAACGAACCACCCAAAATGGCACAGTTGACGGCAATTAAGGGAAGAAAAATTCCCAAAGCACCGTATAAGGCAGGGGCAAATTTTTCAACAATCATTTCAACCAATTGCACCATCGATGCAATCACGGCAATAAACACGATAAAACTCAAAAAACTCAAATCTAAGGAAGCAAATTGAGGTCCTAACCAAGCCAGAGCGCCCTGTTGTAAAAGATAGGTGTCTAATAAGTAGTTGATCGGGACGGTAATCCCTAAAACAAAAATAACGGCAGCTCCCAAACCAACCGCTGTTTTAACCGTTTTGGAAACAGCGAGATAGGAACACATGCCTAAAAAATAGGCAAACACCATATTTTCAATAAAAATGCTTTTAACAAATAAGTTGACATATTGTTCTATCATGGGATCTTATTTAAGACTCTTCAACTAACTTCCGGTTTCTTGCCCGTTGAACCCAAATGATAACGCCAACCGTGATCAGTGCCATGGGTGAAAACAGCATAAATCCATTGTTCTCATAACCCAAATGATAGATAAAATCAGGGATGATTTGGACGCCCATTAAATTTCCAGAACCAAACAATTCGCGAAAAAATGCTACCATAATCAAAATCAATCCATACCCCAAGGCATTCCCAACGCCATCAAGAAAAGAGCGCCAAACACCATTGCCTAATGCAAAAGCTTCTAATCTTCCCATAACGATGCAATTAGTGATGATTAATCCGATAAAAATGGAGAGTTCTTTGCTCACATCATAAGCAAAGGCTCGAAGAATTTGATCGACCAATATGACCATCGTGGCCACAACGACGAGTTGGACAATGATTCGAATGCGGGATGGAATAAGGTTTCTGAATATCGAAATAATCATATTACTAGCTGCCATCACACAGACCACGGAAATAGCCATCACTATAGCAGGCCTTAATTGGACGGTAATAGCAAGAGCCGAACAAATTCCTAACACTTGAACCGTAATGGGATTATCATCATCCAATGGATCCACCAGCAACTTTCGTTCGGATTGAGAAAGTAAGGGTCTTGGTTTGAGGTTTTTGGAAATAAAAAATAAAGTGGGCTTTTTACTCATTGAGTTTGGCAAAATAAGGCAAATAATGTTGCATTCGTTCGATAATCATATCACTGACGCCATCTCCAGTGATGGTAGCTCCAGAAATGGCATCGACTTCAAAATCAAATTTATCCGTATTTCCGGGATCATTATTGGTTTTAGTGAGTTTGATGCCAATAAATTCATTATTATCGTCAAAAAGAACTTCATCATCAAATTGCGCCATAAACCATGGTTGGGTAATTTCAGCGCCCAATCCAGCTGTTTCTGCAGCATGATCAAACACGGCACCTCTTAATGTTTTACGGTCTTCTTTCAAGGCAATATACCCCCATATGGCATCCCATAAACCAGAACCTCTCAACGGAATGATATAATATTTTTTTCCATCAACCATTCCTTTAAAAAGTGGAAAGCGTTGTTCTGTAATGGATTTTTTGGTTTCAATGGCTAAGTCTAGCGTGAAGGCATCGACATCTTGATCAACATCCCCATTTCCATCCAAAGAAACTTGTTCAATGATGTATTGATCGTAGAGAATTTCAGCCTCGGGTCTCGTGGTTTCAATCCCAATAGTGGAAAGAATGTTTTGCATCTTTTCTTGACGGATATTGACGTCTTGTTTTTCCTTTAATGAACTGGCCGTAAAAGCCAACGTCGCAGCAACGACCACCACCATTGCCGAGGCAAAGAACAGAGTATATCCGTTTGTTTCTGTGTTTATTTTACCCATTGGCTTTTGCTAATTGCCATCGTTTTTTTCGTTTTTTGATATTGGCATGGACCACATAATGATCAATGGTTGGTGCAAAGACATTCATGAGTAGAATGGCCAACATCACTCCCTCTGGATAGGCTGGGTTAAAGACTCGAATTAAGATACAAAAGACACCCACTAAAATGCCATAAATCCATTTCCCTTTGGTGGTTTGAGCGGCCGAAACGGGATCGGTAGCCATAAACACAACACCAAAAGCAAATCCACCAACAATCAAGTGTAAATAAAATGGAAAAGTCATTAGTGCATTGACTCCCAGCAGATTAAAAACCAGTCCTGTAAATGCCCCACCGATAAGACATCCTAACATGATTCGCCATGATCCCACACCAGTAAAAATCAAAATAAAAGCACCGATGAGAGCCATTAAAGTGGAGGTTTCGGCAATGGAGCCTGGAATGGTTCCAACAAACATGTCCCACCATGTATAATCGATATTGGCATTATTGGCGGCGAGTGACCCTAAAATGGTTTCCCCAGAGATCGCATCGATTGTGCTAGCATCGGCAACCCAAACTTTATCCCCTGACATATACGTTGGATATGCAAAAAAAGCAAAGGCACGTGCTGTGAGCGCCGGATTTAAAATATTCATGCCAGTTCCTCCAAAAGCTTCTTTGGCAATAATGACCGCGAAAGCCACAGAGACTCCCACCATCCAAAGGGGTATGTCAACAGGCATGGTCATGGGAATGAGAAGTCCAGAAACCAAATAACCTTCATTGACTTCATGTCCTCGATAAACGGCAAATCCAAATTCGATGGTCAAACCAACTGCGTATGAAACGGCAATCATTGGAAAAATGCGACCGAATCCAAACCAAAACGTTTCTAAAATAGAAACTTGTTCTCCCAACTGTAAAAAGTGCTGATAACCGGTATTCCACATACCAAACAATAGCGCAGGAACTAGTGCGATGACGACGGTAATCATCGTTCTTTTAGTATCAACCGCATCTCTGATATGAGCCCCACTTTTTGTGGTCACATTTGGGACAAATAAAAACGTATCAAAGGCATTGATGGCCGGAACAAATTTCTTCAGTCCATCAGAACTCCTTAAATCCCGTTTGATGCCATCGATTCTATGTCTAAGTAATTTTTTCACTTCAAATCAACCGACTTCTTTGATCATTAATTCAAGTCCTGATTTGATGATTTCTTGGGCTTCCAATTTGGAAGTATTTGAAAAATCAATCAATCCAAAATCTTCAGGAACCACTTCAAATATGCCCAAAGCTTCCATTTTTTCAATATCTTCAACCATGCAAGCTTTGATTAGTTGTAAGGGATAAATATCCATCGGAAAAACTTTTTCCATTTCACCCGTCACCACCAAGGCTCTTTCTTCACCATTGAGATTGGTATTGACTTCTATGGGTTTGGATCCTCTTTGAAGCCAATTGAAAGATGTTCTTGAGATACTTAAAACAGCATTATCATGAAAAGGCAACCAGCCAAACATGCGATATTGATCCCCTTCGGGTATGACGCTGATGAGATTGTTGAGATAGCCAATATGATCCTCATAATCAACAAATTCTCCAGACAAGACATCACCGTTAATGTATCGATTGATTTGATCCATTTTAACTTTTGCTTCATTGAGCAAAGGCAGTAATTCATGACCGATAGTGACTTTAAAATATTTCGGATGATGGACCACATTACCAGCCACCGCAATAGTTCTTTCAGCCGAAAACTCACCTGTAAGGGTAGAGTTGCCAATATTGGCAACATCTTCGGGATTAATCGTCCAGATATGCTCACCGGCATTTAATGGATCAATGTGATTGATATGCACACTCAAATTACCCGAGGGATGTGGTCCTGAAACGGTATAAAAAATAGGTCCCTTAATCGAGTTTAGTTTTCCTTTATAATCTGAGGGTAAACCGATGTATAGTTTATCCGTTAATTTCGACAACAATTGAATTCCCAACTTAAATTCTTCGAATTTATCTTGAATAATAAATTGGTGGTTGACTCCTAAAGGTCGTGTATCTATTAAGGAAACATATATTGCTTTGGGCGTTTGATTAGGGTTGGCAATAATACCATAAGGGCGTTGAGTTAAGTATGGCCAAAGTCCACTTTTCAGTAAAAAATCAACAATATCTTGCCTACTCGCTTTATCAATATTTGGAACATTAAATGACAAAGCGTTTTGTTTTTCATCTCTTTGAACGATCACATCGAGTACTCGTCTTCTTTCGCCTCTGATGATGCTTTTGATGGTTCCCGAAATGGGTGAAACGAATCGCACTTCAGGATTCCCTTTATCAAAAAACAAAGGCGTTCCTTTTTTGACTTGATCCCCTTCTTTTAATAGTAGTTTTGAATTGAGGTAAAAGAAATTCCCAGGCTTGATGGTGTAGGTCTCCGAGGGGGGCATTTCAGCACATTCAAGTGCAGCTTGCCCCTTAATCTTGATGTCTGCTCCAGAATCTATTTTTAGGTTGTACCTAAAACTCATTCACTCTATTTGAGTTGTGCAAAACTAAGGATTTTGAGGCAATCATTTTACCACTTCAGTAACCTCAATCTAGAATCGTGTAATGAAAATCGAGAAATAAATGCTATACAAATTATAACTTCCAATCCGGAGATTGATGTTTACTAGGTAAACGTTTCAATTGATTGTTTATTTTATTCATCAAAATAGTCCCCTTATCGCTTTTATCATATATCTGTAGTAAATAAACCAAATTGGTTATAGATACAATGCAATGTATGACTCTTGCACCACCTGACTTACCACTACTTTTGGATTTAATTGGTATTCTAACTTTGTAGCAATCGTTTTGTAGCAGAATTCCTTGCCTTTGTGGAGACTCAATTAAATTTTGGAGTAAAGGGGCAATATCACTTTGAAGAGACCTGTATTTTTTGTTTAATTTTTTGAAGCCTCTTTCGAACTCATCAGTCGTTTTGATTTCGTAACTCATCTAAAAACTCCCATACGGTTCTCAATTCTTTTTTTCCTTCAAGATGTAATATGACCTCATCGATGGCTCTTCCAAGACTTTCAACAATTTCATCCTCGGAAGATATGGGCTCTTTAACTACCGTATCCAAAGTTTCTAGATTTTTCATAAACTGAAAGTATTTTGTGAAACACAAACGTAATAAAAATTTAATATAATCTGCTTTTCTACTAAATCATATTTCTTTTTGATGTCGTATTTCATATAGAAATTCCCATACGGTTCTCAATTCTTTTTTTTCTTCAAGATGGAATATCAAAACTTCGACAAATCCGATAGGGCTTCAAGAGTCTACTTGCAGAGGAAATGGATCTTCAACTATATTCTTTTGGCACAACACTATCTCAATCACTACTACGATTTAATTTGTGGATTTAATTCGTAGTTTTTGCTCTTATTGTTCAACTAAAAACAACGGTGGTGCTACTACGATTTAATTTGTAAATTAATTCGTAGTGGGGTTAAACCCTCTGATTTCACTCCACGCTTTTACACCTATTTGGTTTTTTATCTTGGTTGTATCAACTCCCAATTTACCCCATACATATTTTTCATACATAATTATTATAGATCTATCCGTTAGATCGTATCTACTAGGATCATTTATAATATCGATCCCTGATAACAATCCTTCCCTCATATTAAAACATATATCCCTAAGTTCTTTTCTTGTTCTCTTAACCAACTGTCCAAATATCTCAACACTTTCCATAAACTCCAAATTATCAATATACCAAATATCATCTAACCCAAAAGTCTCTGCCATCGCATATCTGATAGCAAATTCCTTTTTTATCATACAATCATCATACATTATCATAATCAATTTTCTATGTGCTTGTTTGATTTGTTCAAATTGCTCTTGGCGTTCTTTTTCTAAACGTCTTTCCTCAACATATGTTGCAAATTCTTTAATTGGTGGGATTGCCAATAACACAATCCCAACAATCCCAACACAAACCAATAGGATTATTTTTATTCGTCTTTTCATTTTATCATTTTTTTAAGTTATTTCCTTTGTTTTAATTCAAACCGTCCCATGCCATCGGGGTGCTTTTGGATCATCACTGACAACCGTTGATTCACTAACTTATTCAGTGTTTTCATGTTTTGTTTGTTTTCTGGCATTTGTCCCACCAAACCAATACACTCTTTGACTAATTGGGGGATGGGATATTATAAATAAACTCCTCTTTTTCTGGGTTCAACGTTTCATAATAGATGGGTGCAATTTCAAATTTGGGTATTCCTTGAACCTCATCAAAATAAACTTGGACACGTGGATATTGCTCAACCATTAGTTCCAATTGATATTCATACGATCCACTACGGATTTTGCACCATTACTAAACTTATTACTCTCAATCATTTTTTGCACCACTCCATTAATAATCCGTCCCACGTTTTCAATCGTCTTAAAGTCAATATGCTTAAAGGTGCTACATAACTCATCTAATACAACCTCAACGATTTGGTCAATTGGATATTTCAAAACATACCGATCTTGTTCTGGTTCAAAAACAATAAAGTATTCTTTGGGTATGCTATAAGACGGTTTTTTGCTCCCATTAAACACAATTTTAATTGGTGGATAGTTCATTGTTTTTTTTACTTAATCCTCTAAAAAATATTCTCTACTTTCTTTTATTGATTTTGATAAATTAAATGTTCCATATTCATACAAAAACTTTACCCGCCGTTTTTGTAAATTGTCCCCTATTTCAGCATTACCTACCAAAACTAGTGTTTCTTGTTCGTTATAAAACACGCTTGGGTCTCCCGGAATTATTATTTCTGTTATAATAGATAACCCCGTCCCTCCAATCGCTTCTATCCAATTCTTATATCTAGGATCACTTTCGTAGTAGTCATTGTAATAACGTCTCCAAAAACTATTATAATTCCTAACGACATCATCACATATTTCAAACAATTCTTGTTCATTTATTCTTTGCACATCCTTTTTGCTTCGAACAACTCTAACAATAAAAATTTGTTTTTCCATATCGCCATAACTTCCTGTTGCTCTAAAAAAGTAGTGGCATAGATCATTCTCACATCGGTATCTGGACATATCTACCTTTTCTATGCTGGTTGTTTGTCCAAAATTTACCGTGCCTATCAACAAAACAATTAACTCTAAACCTTTCTTTTTGCAAAACATCATAATTCTAATTCGATTGCTATGTTATCCATCAATTCACTATTATTGAGATTAACCGTGCTATTCACATCGTTAGCACTCAACGTTCCATGATGTCATTGTTGTAGTTTGGCATAATCCATCAACCAATCATCCATAATCACAACATCAACTACGTTATCAATCGGATATTTTAAAACATACTTTTTATGCTCTAGATCAAATAGACTGAACAAAATTAGCTGTTTTAAGTCTTGTTCTGTCTAATTTCTATTGGAGCCTCAAGATTTGCTTACATGTGTAACGGTGTCAGTTTATCTATGCAATGATGACTCTCAAGTAATGATCAGTCACTAAATTCGCAGTCTAAAACGAATAAATATGGCTAATGGTACCCTTCGGATTTCTCAACCCAAAAACGAAAAAGTACTTTCTTATGCAACGAACACTATCGAGCGTGGGGAAGTTCAACAAGAGTATGACCGATTGTACAACCAACAAATAGAAATCCCTCTTTACATTGGAAATGAAAAAGTATTTTCAGGAAATAAAGAATCAATTTCTCCTCCACATAATCACCAACATCAAATTGGGACATACCATAAGGCGTCTCAGCATCATGTTCAGCAAGCTATTGAAGCATCCTTGAAGAGGAAAACTAAATGGGCCCAAATGCCCTGGGAATCAAGAGCTTCTATTTTTCTCAAAGCAGCAGAATTAATTGCAGGGCCATATCGAAGTCAAATCAATGCGGCGACCATGCTATGCCAAAGCAAAACGATTTATCAAGCAGAAATCGATGCAGCATGCGAATTGATTGATTTTTTAAGGTTTAATGTCTATTTCATGAGGCAGATTTATGCCGATCAACCGATCTCAACAGATGGGGTACTGAATAAACTTGCATACCGTCCTCTTGAAGGCTTTGTCTACGCAATCAGCCCATTTAATTTTACAGCAATTGCTGGAAACTTACCAGCTTCAGCAGCATTGATGGGAAATACCGTCGTTTGGAAACCAAGTGATTATCAGGTTTACTCAGCAAATGTTATCATCGAAGTATTCAAAAAAGCTGGATTGCCTGATGGAGTGATTAATGCCATTTATGGAGATCCTGAAATGATCACCAATACCGTATTGGATTCCCGAGATTTTGCTGGGATTCATTACACAGGATCTACCCAAGTGTTTCAAGAGATATGGAAAAAAATTGGTAATAAAATTCATCAGTATAAATCCTACCCACGAATTGTAGGTGAAACGGGGGGTAAAGACTTTATCATAGCTCATCCGAGTGCGTCTGTTAAAGCGCTTTCAACGGCTATTGTCAGGGGAGGTTTTGAATATCAAGGTCAAAAATGTTCCGCAGTTTCGAGAGTATACCTTCCAGAATCCATAGCAGAAAGAGTACTTGATCTAGTGATTTCAGAACTAAGGACCGTAAAATTAGGAAGTCCTAGAGATTTTGAAAACTTCATGACTTCCGTCATTCACCATAAGGCATATAATCGTTTAGAGTCGATAATTAAAGAAATCAAAGCTAGTAAAGAAGCTCAAATTATTTTTGGGGGAAGATGCAATCAACAAGTGGGATACTTTGTGGAACCGACAGTCGTGATAACTACGAATCCAAAATTCAAAACTATGGAACAAGAATTATTTGGTCCTTTGGTTACTATTTATAGTTATCCGGATAATGAGTTTGAAAAAACACTGAAATTAGTCGATGAAACCTCTCCTTATGGGTTGACAGGAGCTATTTTTTCTCAAAATAGAGATGCGATAAATAAGGCATTACAGGAGTTGCAACATAGTGCTGGAAATTTTTATATCAACGATAAACCAACTGGAGCCGTTGTTGGTCAACAACCATTCGGAGGGTCTCGAGCCTCAGGAACCAATGATAAAGCAGGTTGGTCATTAAATTTATTAAGATGGGTTTCGCCTCAGTTGATTAAAGAAACTTTAGTCCCCGATATAGATTATCGATATCCTTTCCTATCAAAAGACGAATCCTAAATCATCATGGTTTTTGTTCCTAATACTGACGATATGAAAAATCAATGACAGATTCGACACTAACAGTTGGTATGGCTCAAATCAGTCCGGTTTGGCTCAATAGAGAATTGACGATTGAGAAAGTTGAATCAACCATTGAAACAGCTGCTGAAAAAAATATAGAATTACTAGTTTTTGGTGAAGGATTGATACCAGGTTATCCTTTTTGGTTGAATCTCTGTGGAGGCGCTCAATGGGAAACCGATTTGAATAAAAAGCTCTTCAGTCATTATGTTTCCAATGCAGTTTCTATTGAAAAAGGGCACCTCAATAACATCAACAAACTGTGCAAAAATCATCAAATGGCTATTTATCTTGGCATCATTGAAAGAGCTTTGGATCGGGGAAATCACACTTTATATTGTTCACTAGCATACATCAATCAGCATGGAGAATTAAAAAGTATTCATCGAAAACTGATGCCTACTTACGATGAACGTTTGGTATGGGGTCAAGGTGATGGACATGGATTGAGATCCCATTCATTAAAGCGATTCACCTTGGGAGGATTGAATTGTTGGGAAAATTGGATGCCACTGGTTCGAGCATCATATTATGCACTAGGAGTCAACATTCATTGTGCCAGTTGGCCTGGATCGATAAAGAATACTCAAGACATCACTCGATTTATCGCTAGAGAGGGGAGAACCTATGTCATTTCAGTGAGTTCATTGATGAAAAAAAGTGATTTTCCAAAAGATACGCCATATCTAAATGAAATCCAATCAAAGGCACCAAATATTTTAGCTAATGGAGGTTCCTGCATCGCTAATCCTGATGGTAGTTGGTTGGTACAACCTATTGCTGAAAAACACGGTGTCTTTACGGCTGAGATCTCACTTTCTAAAGTTTTTGAAGAAAGACAAAATTTCGACCCTTCGGGACATTATGCTCGACCCGATGTGACCACGTTGAAAGTCAATCGTAAAAGACAATCGGTTTTATCTCTATGATGGGTTTCATTCTTGAAACCAATCAAAAAATAGTTGAAATAAAGCGGTGTTCAAAGGTGGTTTCTCGTCTATAAAACGTAACTCAATCCATGGTTTTTCGTCTACCTTGATAAAAACAAATAGAAGATGAAAACTTGGATGATTGTCTTCATTGGTTATCCATTGATTGGAACGAGTCAAGAAAACTTAACCATGAACAAACAAAATCATACTGAAAATGAGATTGCAATCACAGTGACAAAAGAATATGATGAAAAAGGTCGTTTGATTCAATATGATTCAATTTACACAACACCTAGAGAAACGCTAAGAATTCAATTCGGCAAAACAGATTCCATACCGTCTCCAATGTATCTTTTACCTCCAAACTATGGAAGTCTAATTGATGATTTTGATTTTTTAAATTCGGACACCATCGATTATATTTCTCAATTCCGATCGATTTGGAATAAAATGGATACGTGGCCGTCGGATATTCAAAGTCAGCAAAAACTTGATAGTGTTTTTGGGAAATTGCCTTTCAAAATTTTGGAAAAAATGCCTGAATTTGAAATGGACCTCTTTCAAAATGAATCTTTTCTTGACAGCTTGATGATACGAATCAACGAATTCAATCTCCCTTCGAAATTAACAATGAAATCGTTCCCAAAATATAGTGATAAGCAATCATTTTCGTTTTTTGATACACCAAGAAAGAAACAAATGGATTCTTTGATGTTTCAACAACTCCAAAAAATGGAGGATAATTTAAAGAGATTAGAGGAAATCATCCAAGAATACGAACCTCCATTGGAAAAAGAAATCTTGTAAATCTTTGAAAATTTTGATAGAAAGGGGAATCAATAAAAGCGATTGTTCAATCAACCATGTTGTAACATTTTATCGGCAAATGTGATGATTGATTTTTTGGGAATGTGCAAGATTTTTTTTGTCGAATAGAACGGCTGATTAAAGTGTTCGTTCAAATCATAAGTTTCTGCCTGATCAATGTCCCTTAATTCTTCTGAAAGATTTCCCCCTTTCCATAACCACAAGCCCGATTTGTGTTGATCTCGAAAGGTGATGCGTCCTTTTTGATAAACCATCTTAATGATTTCTTTGGTTGGTCCAACCCAGCGAGAAATTATATAATCTACTTGTTTTTCAATCGTTTCAATACGTGCATGAATGGGAGTTACATTTTTTAGTTCGAGCAAATGAGTTAATTCTCGAACAACGTTGATTTTTTTTCTGATAGACTCAACCAAGAAGAACTGGGTTTCAGGATATAAAATGGCCAGAGGAATTCCAGGGAGCCCTCCACCTGTTCCTAAATCAATGACCGTTGTATTCTTTGGGAAATCAAAAACTTTTGAAATCGATAAACTATGAATAAGATGATGTGATTCGAAATGAATGATGTCTTTTCGAGAGACTAAATTGATTTTGGAATTCCAACTTTGGAATTCATTATCAAATTTTAGGAATTGTTCTAATTGATGATTCGAAAGGTTGGGAAAAGAGGATTTTAAAATTTCCATCGAATACGAAACTATCATTTCTAAATTTGTGCCAATAATTTTTTTTCATGAACGCTTTATCACAAAAAGTTATCAATTTACCCGAATCAGCAACTTTAGCCATGGCTAATAAAGCTAGAGAAATCAAAAGAAAGGGGGTTGACATCATCAACTTAAGCATTGGTGAACCAGATTTTAATACGCCTGAATTTATAAAAAAGGCAGCGATTGATGCCATCAATCAAGACTATAATGGTTATACTCCAGTAGATGGATATTTGGAGTTGAGAGAAGCCATCTGTCATAAACTAAGACGGGATAATCAGTTAACGTATCAACCGAATCAAATTGTTGTTTCAACAGGAGCCAAACAATGCATTGCTAATATCTTGATGGCATTACTTAATCCTCAAGATCAGGTATTACTTCCTTGTCCGTTTTGGGTGTCCTATACAGCCATGACTGTGTTGAATCAATCGAACTTTAGTTTGATTCCCTCGAGTATTGACTCTAGATACAAAATTACAGCTCAACAATTAAAATCAAGCATCACACCAAAAACCAAAGTGGTGATTTTTAATTCTCCAAACAATCCAAGTGGATCCGTCTATAGTAAAGAGGAGTTTATTGAGATTGGCCAGGTGCTCATGGAACATCCGCATGTGTACATTATTTCGGATGAAATTTACGAGCACATCAATTATGGAGTCCCCCACTATAGTTTGGCTAATATTCCTGAATTATCAAATCGCACCATTGTCGTCAATGGACTTTCAAAATCATTTGCCATGACTGGTTGGCGTTTGGGTTACATGGCAGGTCCTGAATGGATTGCAGCCGCATGCAAGAAGATTCAGGGTCAATTTACCTCAGGAACTAATTGTATAGCGCAACGAGCAGCTATTACCGCATT
Organism: Flavobacteriaceae bacterium; assembly: GCA_026710085.1. Classification (GTDB taxonomy): domain Bacteria; phylum Bacteroidota; class Bacteroidia; order Flavobacteriales; family Flavobacteriaceae; genus Bin25. The sequence continues at coordinate 14,369 of JAPORT010000052.1, forward strand.
GATGCATTCTCCTACTGAAATTCATTACATGGTTGACGCTTTTAAAAAAAGAAGAGATTATGCATTAGAATTATTGAAAACCATCCCTGATTTTAAAATCAATAAACCAGATGGAGCCTTTTATTTATTTCCAGATGTTTCGTCTTTCTATGGTTCAAAAATTAAAGGAATTCAAATCAATCATTCCACAGACTTAGCCTTATTCCTTTTAGAACATGCACAAGTGGCTACTGTTGCAGGATCCGCATTCGGTCAAAAAAAATCATTAAGATTATCCTATGCAACTTCAGAAGAACAATTAGACAAAGCGATTGGTAACATAGCAAGACTGTTAAACGCCTAAATGAAAAACGCCGAGGACATCCCTTTTTCTTTAGCGACAACTTTTGATGAATCAGTTCTTTTGTCAGGTTTGTTGGCAAAAAATTCTTGAACTATTGAAAAAATAAAATATTTACAGAGATGTATCTATAAATGATCTCAGTATGTCGATAACTCATGGATAACGAACAACTCATTGTGAAATAATCTTGATTTCGACATTTTTGAGGTATCACTGCCTAATGATCAATAGGCGATTTTTTCCAAATCAAGCCTTTTGGCTTGTATTTCTCATAAAGTATTGTCTGTTTTGTACAGAGGCTATTCCAAGACTTAATCGATAAGTTCTTGCAGCCAAGAGCGTCTCGAAGGTGGTAAAAATTGTCGTTGGATGTGATTGTCTCACAACACCGATTGAGTAATCTTTCTTAAAGCCGTCACGATTTCATCTGAATCAGGCTATTTTTAATTTTTGATTGATTTGAATGCTGCAAAACCCATAGAACCAATTGCCAAATGAACCTTGATTCTTAGGAGCTTCAAATGAAACATTGAGCAGAACTTCAGTTCTGACTTCATCACTCGAAAAGGATGTTTGATTCGCTACAAGTCATCATCATCATCATGATGAATGATATTGAAGGCCTTTTCTTTTTCAAAGAGATGTCCATGATCTATGAAAACCACCGTCATGCTTGTCTTTATCCATTGTCTTTTGAGTGATTTCGAACTCACTTCCTGCTAGAGAAATGAATTTGAACGCGTCACTGCGGGTTTTGTATGCACCTATTTTAATACGCTCTTCGGCTTTTTGAATCAAGCGTTCTCGATCATGAACTGCTTTTTTGGCTCCATGTTGACAGTAGTTCAGAATCAACCGTTTGCCATTGGCATTTTTTGCTAGTATCTTTTTTCTTTTTCCCATAAGTTATCCACTTCATATGAGGTGTTTGCAAATTGGAGACGAACTAGTATCTAAAACTTTAACCATTTGGTGATTCAGATTCATATCCTAGAAAAGTGACCAAGGGAACGATTCATCATTGATTTATCTATGGAAGAGAACTCAAATCTAGAAAATTTTATTGAAGCTGTTTCACAACAAGGATTTTTGTGAAGATGGAACTCTTGTGTGGTGGGATAAAGAATAAACTATAAAATCAGAGTTCAACTGATTAACAATCGAACTGTATACTTTTGTCGTCTGGTTTTTTTGTGTCTTTTTTGATTGAAAATGAAATTTTAAAACCTTAAAAAATCTTAAACTGAGACCATTTATTCCTCAATGAACAAAAATTATTTCACAGTTCTTTTCATTTTTCTTTTAGGGCCATTTCTTTTTTCTCAAGTAAAACAAGAATCTGTCGGTAAATTGAACAAACTCCCATTTACAGAACTATCAAAAAAAGATAAAAGCAAAATGCAACGAGGGGAATTCATTCGTGATGGCGATATCCGGATTACGGTCAACCAAAGTTTTTTTTCAAATTGGATTCGAGGTGGAGAAAGTGCTTTGGCAACACAATTTTTAATCGATTATGGGATTATTTATAAAAATGAAAGAGGTTTGATATGGGATAATGAATTTACTTTTTCCTTGGGTGGCGTCAATGTATCAGGAAGTGATGGAATCAAAAAAGCCGATGACCAATTTATATGGAATTCGCTGGTGGGATTCAATAGAAAAAAACTTCAATGGAACTTTTCCATCTATTATAGTTTAAAAACACAAATTCTTTCTGGATATCAGTACAATACAAAAGATGACCAAGAAATGAAGACTAAAGAATCTACATTTTTTTCTCCTGGAATCATTCAATTGGGATTGGGAATTTTTCGAATCACGGCGGGCAAGAGTAGAATCAATTTTTCTCCATTGACCACTCAAATGATTTTCATTAATAAGAGGCTAGCAGCAGAATTCAAACCCAATAAATCTTATTTTGGTGTGCCACCCGGTAAATCTAGTCAAGGTTATTTTGGCACATCATTGAATGGATATTATAAAACAGAGATATGGGAAAATATAAGTTTAGACTATCGATATGATTTTTATGCCAATTATTTGAAAGAGTTTTCTAATGTTGATTTTAAACAATCCATCACTTTAAATTTTAAAGTCAATCGATATATTTCATGCACGATGAATGCAGAATTAGTTTACGATGATGACTTATTGTCGGATTTACAAGTCAAAGAAATATTTGGCCTTGGATTGAATCTAGATATTTGAATTGATGCCGTGTTTATGGTTGATGTTTATGACTTCATAATCAATCTCAAATAAATTTTATATTATCTAGCGTTTTCAATGGCTTTTCAGGGTCAGGAAGTCATCGTTTTATTTCCTATGTTCTAAGCATTGTCTCACCAAATCATTGGGTGGGGGTATCTCTTCGTCAAACCCTCCCATGCTCTTCAAAAAAAACAGATCCTGCAGGAAATTGGTAACTTTTGGAAAAAAGTTTAAAAAAAGGGGGGTGCTTCAAAACCTTACCTTTGTAAGAACGCTTTGGCATGCCATGCCAAAAAACTAAATGAACAACTGATGATTCGATGCTTCTCTCAGAGCCTCTCGTGGCTTGTCCTTTTTCTTTTTTTCCTTTTCTTTTCCTGTGGGGATGACGAGATGCCCATGGCCTCTACCCCCCCCCTAATGTATACTGTCGCTACAGCCACGAGTGTGGGTGGGGAAATCACGCCCACGCAAACCATCGCGAGCGGCCAAACGGTGTCGATCACCGCCACACCCCAAGAACATTATCAATTTCAAGGCTGGACGGGGGATTGCCCCATCGGTAGTCAAGAACCCACCATCACGTGGACAGTCACCACGCATTGTTCGCTTGTGGCGATCTTTGAAAAGATTCTCTACACCATTGAAGCCACCGCCACCGCAGGGGGTTCCGTCATAGGACTGGAAACGAGGCGATATGCTCAAGGTCAAGCCATTACCTTGACGGCTGTTCCAGAAGAGAACCATCAATTCACTCGATGGACGACGACCTCTTCGGTGGCCGATCATTGTCCTGATCTTGAGTCCTTGAGAATCCCCACGCTTCGCATGGTGGTGCAAGGCCCTTGTGCGCTTCAGGCGGTGTTTGGTACCATTCCCCGCACGATCACCACCTCGATTGGAGCTGGAGGCACCATCATCGAAACCCAAACGGTGGCTCACGGTGAAGAAGTCACGATTGCTATCACCCTAGAAGCGGGCTATGCACTCCACCAATGGACGGGGGATTGTGGGGTCTTTTCTTCCGATACCACCTCCATTACGTTTCCAGCCACCCGAGATTGTACGCTTTCGGCCATTCTTCAAAAGACATCCCATACCATCATCACCGAAGCCACTTCAGGTGGCGTGATTCATGGCCTAACGGAAGCGGAACAAATCCAAGGAAAAACGGTAGCATTGATGGCTGAGGCCGAAGAAAATCATGTCTTTTTGACTTGGGCGACTGATGGAGTGGCTTGTCCGACGATCATGGATCCGACGAATCCGAAGCTATCTTTTATCGTGGAGGGCCCTTGTGTAATCGAGGCCCTTTTTCGAAAAGTCCATCGCACGATCACCACGTCGGTCAATGAGGGTGGTCGCATCACGGAAGCCCAGACTATTGGTCATGGTGAAGAGGTGAGCATTACCGTTGACATCGAAAAAGGGTACCAGCACAAAGCCTGGACTGGGGATTGTGGGACATTCGGCTCTGGTGAGACCACGATTCGTTTCCAAGCCACCCAAGATTGTCAGGTCCAAGCGATTCTTCAGAAAGTGGAAGAAGACACAACGGACCCTATGAATCCGGACCCTGTGAATCCACTGCCCATCACGAAAGACTGCAATGGCCAGCAAATTCCCGTCAATGATCCTTGTCCGCCACCCACGCCGACCACCAAAGAATGCAATGGCCAGCAAATTCCCGTCAATGATCCTTGTCCTCCGCCAACCCCTACCACTAAACTGTGCCATGGCCAGCAAATTCCCGTCAATGATCCTTGTCCACCACCCACGTCCACCACCAAAACCTGCCATGGCATCCCCATTCCCATGGACGAAGAGTGCATCACCCCCTTATTGACCCAACACGCCAATGGGGTGACGATCATCATCAATCCCGAAATCCCCAACCCGTCAAGGTTTGTGGGCCAACAAGCCACCGTCGATGACATCGAATACACCCTGGTCGATAATGCCTTGCTCAAGCAACGCTTGAAAGCCGATCCCATTCACGGCCAACCGCCCGAGGCGTTCTGCACCACCCTGGTCACCGATATGAGTGGTTTATTCACCAATCAACGATTTTTCAATCAGTATATCGGCGACTGGGATACCCGTCGGGTGACCACCATGGCCTACCTCTTTAGAAATGCAGTTTCGTTCGATCAGGACATCAGCTATTGGGACGTGAGTCAGGTCACCGATATGAAGGCCCTGTTTCAGGGGGCCCGGGCGTTCAATCAAGACATCAGTGGTTGGGACGTGAGTGGGGTGACCAGGATGGTGTCCACCTTCAAGGGGGCCCGGGCGTTCAATCAAGACATCAGTGGTTGGGACGTCAGTAGGGTGACCGATATGTCGACGCTATTTCAAGGAGCCACGGCATTCAATCAAGACCTCAGTGGGTGGGACATCCGTGCTGTGACGAGTTTGGGGGGCACCTTCGAGGGGGCGTTATCGTTCAATCAAGACCTTAGTGGGTGGGATGTGAGTGGGGTGGTGAGTTTGGTAGCCACCTTCAATGGGGCATCATCGTTCAATCAAGACATCAGCGGATGGGACGTGGGTCGGGTGGTTGCCATGAGTTGGCTCTTCTCGGGAGCCACGGCCTTTGATCAGGATCTCAGGGGGTGGGATGTCCGGAACGTCAGTGATTGTCGGCAAGCGGCTTGCGGTTTGCCGGTCGACCAACGGCCCGCTTTTACCTGCAATCAATCGTGCTTACTGGCCCGGTATGCCAATGGGGTGACGGTCATCCTCCATCCCTGAATCGCACAACAAGTGATCCAGAATCCCTCGGCCTATGTGGGGCAAAAAGAAGTCCTCGATGGCGCGGAATACACCATCGTGGATGATTCTTCGATCAAATCAAGCACGGGTGCCAAGTGCACCACCTTGGTGACGGGTATGATTTCCTTATTTTTTGGTCAATCGACTTTCAATGAAGCCATTGGAGATTGGGATGTAAACCGGTGACCGCTACGCTAAGAATGTTTGAAGGTGCCAGCTCGTTTAATCAAGACCTGATCGGTTGGGATGTCGATCAAGTAACAAATTGTCATTTAGCCACATGCGCTTTAAGTCCTAGCCGACGCCCTCGTTTTTCTTCCAATTGCAATGATGGTTGCCAGTAAGTTATGGGAATTATATACTTCCGTAACCATTTGATAATCAATGATTATTTAAGTCCAAT
>JAPORT010000047.1 GCA_026710085.1 Flavobacteriaceae bacterium
CATTCCCAAAGATTGGAAATGTGATGGCTTCAGGGCTGCAAACCTGACAGTTGGCCGGGTTGGGGCCATGAGTCATGTGTAAGTTGTTTTAGTATTATGTATGGTTCAAGTATGCTGTTGTATATTTCGATTCTATCATCTCTAAGCTGTTCCTCCAATTTTATCTTTCGGTCTATTTCTTTCTGTTTTCTTGTAAATGCAAAACCAAACCACAACACTAAAATTGGTGTGGCTATGGAACCAACGGAAGTGACGATGGGGACAAATGGAGAAATGGCTCTAATAATTTCGAGCATGATCTACCTCTCTAACCTTTGGGGAATAGGATAAAAGAAAGGGGATTATATACTTGTTTCCCCAAACTCCCATTTAGCCGATTTTCCTGTTTTTCATAAACCGCCAATCCTTCTTGGGCGGTCGGGTCAATATTGCCCTTGCTACATTCTGGGGAGTGTCCTTGATGGTCTCAAATTCCTCGTAATACTTGGTACGATTTTTTCTAACCTTAGGTTCTTGGTCTTTGGTTTTCATTATGCAGCTTTTCTCAATCCGGGTATGTTGGGCATTTCACCATTGATTATACGTTCAACGCTCAACCCCTGAATAAAATTAAATTCTCCTGTCCAATCCTTTAACTTTTTCTTTTCCCTGTTGTTCTCAACAGTATTCATATATTTTTCAAAGCAAATGAAAACACCGCACTTTGCCCCCGACTGGCGAACAGTTGTTGACAATGCTTTCACATTATCAGGATTTACTTTTCCACTTTTAACCTGAAGTACAGCAAATGTTTTTTCAGGGGGTCCAGTTCCAAGTCCTTCCTTACTAAAATAGAAAGGGATGACACCGTCCACTCCTCCATCACTACCCCTTTCTCCAGGTTCATGGTAAAGTCCTTGTGCTCCTACCTCTCCACAAGCCCATTTTTCAAATTCAAAACGGTCTGAATCAGCTAAATCTTCTGCATCTGCAACTGTCAGGGGACATCCCAAGATAGGTATGTCTTTTCGGTCTAGGTAGGTGAAATTTTTTAACAGTCTGTTTCTAATAAGTCCTGCTGAAAACTGTGAAATATCTATTCCAATCCATTGTCTTTTTAAAGACTCGGCAGCATGTACAGTTGTACCGCAACCACAGAACGGATCCAAAACTACATCATTCCTATCGCTTGATGCTTTGATAATTCTTTCGAGTAAAGCAAGAGGTTTTTGTGTAGGATAACCTAATCTTTCTTTTGAATTTGGTCTTATAAAAGGAATTTCCCACCAGTCTTCAGGAAATCTACCATCTTCATTAAGTTCACAAACACCTGATTCCGGAGCACCTCCCCCTAAGCTGGTTTTTGCATAGCCAGCTCTTTTTTTACTGGATTCTGCATAGGGAAGACGGACTGCATCAACATTGAATTTAGGGGTTCCATTGCCATACCAAAATACAATATCATGGCACCTTGAAAAGTGAGTTTGGCCTTTTGTGGACATTCTCTTGTAACACCACGATATTTCATTTTTAAAATTTTCATTTCCAAAAACAGCATCCATGATCATTTTCAAATAATGGCTGGCAGTTGGATCGCAATGTAGATAGATACTTCCTGTTTTCTTAAGCACCCTTTTCATCGCATTCAATCTAATTGCCATATTCAGCAAGTATGCCGATGTACTAATTTGTGCATTTGGTCTTTCCTTGAAGACCTTCTTTGAAAGTTCTACTATGTCGGCAAGTAAAATATCTTTTACCCCCCCCCCTCTTTAAGCGGTCTAGATTGTCATCTTCTTCCTCAGTCCATGACCAGGTGTCCTTGAATGCCATGACCGGTCTAATATCTTTCTTGTATTGACCCTTGAACGGCAGGTTGTAGTTGCTTTTGGAGTTGAATGGCGGATCCAGATAAATTAAATCAACACTCTCGTTTGGCAAGGCATTATGATCACTGATAACATCAAGGCAATCCTTTGCGTAAATTGTTCCAGTCACGATCTGGCACCTGAATAGAGTCCGTTATCACGGTAGTGTCTCAGTTTGAAAATCATTTTTTGTAGGTTTGTCACTAAATTTTAACGAAGGTTTGAATAAATAGTAATATAAATTAAATTTATATTTAGAAAATATATTTTTAAAAACTGGAGAAATTTTGATGACCAAAG
>JAPORT010000002.1:0-11601 GCA_026710085.1 Flavobacteriaceae bacterium
GTGGCCAATGCCACAGATAAAACGCCCAATGGAATGAATGTTTTTTTGCTTAAGGTTTTATTAATCGATGAAAGAATGATGTATGCAGAATCACAAAAAACCGGAATAGACACAATAAAACCCGTGAAATTCATCACCAATGCCGTTGCTTTTCCACCGGACCATTTCAGCAAAAGATGGACAATAACTTCAACCGAATTCGTTCTTTCTAAAATGACACCGATGATGGTGCCAAAGGCGATGATGGTTCCGATACTCGATAACGTGTTTCCAAAACCTTGAGAAATCATGGTGATGGTTTCATTAGCTCCAAAACCGGCGATAAGACCGACCAATACGGCCACCGTAAACAAACTGAGAAAGGGATGAATTTTGAGTTTTACTGTTCCCAAGACAATGGCAACGATAGCTCCGATGATCAAACAAATGGTGAACATTTTATGATTGTTTTAAAAAATCAGAAATTTTATTTTCCACCAACATGGCTGCATTTTCCATGCAATAGGTTGTCTCCAGTTCTTGTCTTTTTATTTGGAGAACCATAATTTGGTTTTGATATCCATCGAGGGATTCAAATTCTGAAGTACCACAAATGATCACCACCTTACTTTTTGGACTAACTTCAGCCATCTTCAGAATTCCCTGAACAAATTTCCCATTTAAGGATTGGGAATCAAATCGTCCTTCTCCAGTGATGATGTAATCATAATGACCTCCTTCAATGATATCATAAAGTTGGTGTCTTTGACTTAAAAAATCAAAACCTCTAATAAATTCAGCATCTAAAAACACTTTCAAACCATAAGCCGTTCCTCCCGCAGCTCCAGCTCCCTTTGTGCTTGAATCCTTTTTCCCCAATTTTCGAATAACTAAAGCATCCAAATTTTGTAGCCCTCGATCTAATTGTTTCATCTCTTCATCGGAAGCTCCCTTCTGGCTTGAATAAATATAAGCGGCCCCTGATGTACCAAAAAGAGGATTTTCTACATCATTAACAGCATAAAAAGCTACATCTTGAAAAACTTCTTCATTATCAGGCCTTGAAATATCTGACAATAGATTGAGGCTCGATGCGTTACAATGAGTGATTTCTTGATGATTTTTGTCAAAAAATCGGTAACCTAATTCTTGCGCCAATCCAATGCCTCCATCATTGGTAATGCTTCCGCCAATACCTACATAGACTTGCTTGGCTCCTTTCTCAATCGCATCTCGAATTTGAATGCCGATTCCATGGGTGCTACTTTTCATGATTTGTAGCCGGCTTTTATCGATTGAAGAAAAGCCACAGGTATTGGCTAGTTCAATAAAAGCTGAATGATTGATTGAATCCCATAAATAATATGACGTAATAGGATCTCCATAAGCATTAACCGATTGAACGGGAATCCTTTGGTAACTTCCTGCGGTATCCACCGAATCTAAAAAACCATCGCCCCCATCAGATACTTGAATCGATTCAATCAATGCATTTTGATCTACTTGAACAATGCCGTTGGTCAAAGCTTCAATGACTCCCTGAGAAGTTAATGAACTTTTAAATTTATCTGGAATGAGAAGGTATTTCATCATTCAATTCTTCAAGGACAATTTACGGCATTTGTTAGATTAATGGGTGTTTAGTCACGCTGCTACTATTTTAGGATTCTTGGCCACACTAGAGAACACCCGTTTACTGAAGATGATTGGTTTAATTTTGCAACAGTCTTCTTCTAATTAATGGTCTTATTTTTTACTGACCAAAAAAAAACCAAATCTTCTTTTTACGCCGTTTCTGCTTGCAAGCCTCTCGACTCAAAAGCGATTCAAAAATTAGAATGGCTGCTAGATTGTAAGTTGTCACATCAACAGAAAATTGTTGGGGACTTTATTGGTCCCATCACAACGATGGTCTCTCCTTGGAGTTCCAATGCCGTTGACATCACCAAATCAATGGGGATTGATGGAATCAAGCGGATAGAAATGTATTATCCTCTTTCAAGCCGTGCTAATTATGATCGAATGCTGGAAGAAAAACATTCTGTTTTAAAACAAACCATTTTTGACACCCATCAAACTCCCGAAGTGTCCATTTTGATTGAAGATTTAGAACAATACAACAAAAAAGAAGGATTGGCTTTAAGCAGTCATGAAATGGAGTATTTGAAAGAACTTTCCATCAAATACAAACGAAATCTAACCGATACGGAAGTTTTTGGGTTTTCTCAAGTCAATTCAGAACACTGCCGACACAAAATCTTTAACGGCATTTTCATTATAGACGGTAAAGAACAATCAGAAAGTTTATTTGAACTCATCAAAAAAACGTCAAAAACAAATCCCAATGAAATTGTTTCGGCTTATTCGGATAACGTTGCTTTTATCGAAGGTCCATTGATCCATGAATTCACGCCTCAATTTGATAAAGCCCAGTCCATGTACCAATGCAAAACAGTCGATAGTGTCCTTTCAATCAAAGCCGAAACCCACAACTTTCCGACAACGGTTGAACCTTTTAATGGAGCCGCCACAGGAAGTGGTGGAGAAATCAGAGATCGCATGGCTGGAGGACAAGGGTCGATTCCCCTAGCCGGAACAGCCGTTTACATGACGCCTTATTCAAGAATCAGTCATCGACCTTGGGAAAATAACATCGATGAAAGAAAATGGCTTTACCAAAGGCCACTAGATATTTTAATCAAAGCCTCCAATGGGGCTTCTGATTTCGGAAACAAATTTGGACAACCATTAATTTGTGGGTCTCTTTTAACTTTTGAGCACCAGCAAGAAAATAAAACATGGTCGTACGATAAAACCATCATGTTGGCTGGAGGCGTTGGTTATGGATATCGATCCCAGGCACTTAAAAAGAAAGCCCAAGCAGGAGATTTGGTGCTTTTATTGGGGGGAGATAATTACCGCATTGGAATGGGAGGGGCTGCTGTCTCTTCATTGGATACTGGCATGACTGATCAAACGCTGGAACTCAATGCCGTACAACGGTCCAATCCTGAAATGCAAAAAAGAGTGGCGAATACGATTCGCATCCTCGTTGAAAGGGCCTCCAATCCCATTGTTTCAATCCATGATCACGGTGCCGGAGGGCACTTGAATTGTTTTACCGAACTCATGAGTGAAACGGGTGGAACGATAGACATCGACTGTTTACCTATTGGGGATCCAACCCTATCAGCAAAAGAAATTTTAGGAAATGAATCACAAGAACGTATGGGATTGATTATCGCTGCTAGAGACCTTCCATTGGTGCAATCTATTGCTTCAAGAGAGCGTTGCCCTTGTTATGTGGTAGGAGAAATCAGCGATGATCATCGATTGCTTTTTCAAAGCAAAAAAGAAGATCAAACGGTCTTTGACTTAACGACTAAAGAGTTGTTTTCTGGAACACCTAAAACAGTCCTCCGTGATGTCACAACAAAACCGAAATTCAAAAAGATTTTCTACGACCCAAGTAACATCCATGAATACCTAAAAAACGTACTGAGTCTCGAGTCGGTTTCATGTAAAGATTGGTTGACCAATAAAGTAGATCGTTGTGTGGGAGGTCGGGTTGCGAAACAACCAACGGTGGGAGAACTGCAATTACCTCTGAATAATTGTGGCGTCATCGCCCTTGACTACAGTTCACACAAGGGAATTGCTACGGCCATGGGACATGCTCCAATGGCTGGATTGATCGATGCCACGATTGGTAGTGAACTGGCTATTACCGAAAGTTTGACCAATTTGGTTTGGGCTCCATTAGAAAAAGGATTAACGTCGGTTAGTTTATCGGCCAATTGGATGTGGCCGTGCAACCATCCCAATGAAAATGCAAGACTTTATGAAGCTGTTCAAGCGGCTAGTGATTTTGCTATGGAACTTGGGATTAATATTCCAACCGGTAAAGATTCCCTTTCGATGATTCAAGAGTATCCTGAAAAAAAAGTGATCGCACCAGGAACCGTCATTATTTCAGCAGTTGGTCAATGCAATGCCATCACTCAAATAGTGGAACCTGTATTAAAACTTGATGGTGGAGATTTATACTATATCGATATTTCCCAAAACCCCAAAAATCTCGGTGGATCGGCTTTTGCTCAAACTTTAAATTTCATTGGTACGAATCCACCTAAAGTTTCTTCAGCCGCTTATCTTAAAACCGTTTTTGATGCTGTTCAACAGTTAATTAAGACCCATCAAATAGTTGCAGGACATGATGTTTCTTCTGGAGGATTGATTACTTCGCTTTTAGAAATGTGTTTTCCTTCATGCGGGATCGGGCTCGATATCAATGTTTCATCACTTGAATCAAGAGACATCATCTCTTTATTATTTTCTGAAAATCCAGGGCTATTGATTCAGTCAAAGCATCCCATCGATTCTATGCTAAAGAAGCAAAAAATAACGTGTAAAAAACTCGGTCGAGTCATCTCAACCCCCCAACTAAATATCAAATTTCATGAAAAGCAATATCCTTTTGATATCAATCGCTTGAGAAGGGTTTGGTATGAACCATCTTATCAACTTGACAAACATCAAACGATTGAATCGCAAGCCACAAAAAGAAAACAAAACATTGATCAATACCCCTTAAACTTTAAGTTTCCAAACCATTTTTCAGGCCTAATAGAAACGGTTAAAACGCCAAGAAAATTCAAAGCAGCGGTTCTCAGAGAGCAAGGAAGCAATTCAGAAAGGGAAATGGCATACGCACTGCATTTAGCCGGTTTTGAAGTTTTAGATGTCCACATGACCGACTTAATTGAGGAACGCATTGATTTTCAAGACGTCCATTTTTTGGCTGCGGTTGGAGGGTTTTCATATTCTGATGTGTTGGGATCGGCAAAAGGTTGGGCCGGTTCTTTTCTGTATAATGCCAAAGCCAAAAAAACATTGGATGCTTTTTATACTCGATCCGATACCCTATCTCTTGGGGTTTGCAATGGCTGTCAGCTTTTTATGGAATTGAATTTGATCCATCTTCAACACCATGAAAAACCCAAAATGCAATTCAATGAATCGGGAAAGTTTGAATGTCAATTCACCTCAGTTGATATTTTAGATTCTCCATCGATCATGTTTCAAGGATTAGAAGGATCTCGATTAGGTATTTGGGCAGCGCATGGTGAAGGTCGATTTTATTTACCAGAAAATGAGTCTCACTACCCTATTGTAGGAAAATATTTTGTCCATCAGTATCCTCGAAATCCCAATGGCTCGGATTATAATACAGCCATGTTGTGTTCAGATGATGGAAGACATCTAGCAACCATGCCACATTTAGAACGGTCGACCTTTCCTTGGAATTGGCCCTATTATCCCAATGATCGGAAAACAGACAAAGTCAGTCCATGGATGATGGCATTTCAAAATGCATACCGATGGCTTTTAATCCATGGTTGAACTCTTGATTCTTGCTTAACTTTGTCGTTCCCATAGTGATTTTTCATGATTCCTGTCAGAATTTTCGACTTTCTTGACTACCAACTCGAAACCTTGCCTCTCGAGCGCTCCATTTCCACAAAAGTTGATGGTCAGTGGAAGAGTTATTCTTCTCGAGAATTTAAAGCCGTGGGGAACACCATGGCAAAAGCTTTGATTTCTAAAGGAATCAAAGCCGGAGAAAATATAGCCCTCATTTCAACCACCAATAGATCCGAATGGAATATCATGGATTATGCCATTAGTAGTATTGGTGCGGTTTCTGTTCCACTTTATCCCAACATCACTCACCGTGAATACGAATACGTTCTGAATCATTCCCAATGCACCTATTGCTTTGTTTCAGATAAAGAATTGTACCATAAAATCAATACGGTTCAGTCCAAAGTGGACAATTTAAAACACCTGTACACTTTCGACGACGTTGCAGGGGCTGCCCATTGGAAAGAACTCCTCGAACTCGGAAAATCTAATGCCTTAGATTCCAAGCTGTCCAATCGAAAAGCCAAAGTGAGAAGTAGCCATCTAGCGACGATCATTTATACTTCTGGAACCACCGGTGTACCCAAGGGGGTGATGCTCTCGCACCATAATCTGGTTTCCAATGTGCTTTCATCATCGAAGAGAATTCCTTTTGATCGTGGTACTGGAAAAGCACTCAGTTTTTTACCGGTCTGTCATAGTTTCGAACGCATCATCCATTATATCTATATTTTTAATGGCATTGAAATCTACTTTGCTGAGTCTCTTGAGAAACTATCTGATAATCTCAAGGAAGTCCAACCCTATATCATAACGGCCGTACCAAGACTCATCGAGAAAGTTTTTGATCGAATCATTGCTCGAGGAAAGGCATTAAAAGGCATCAAAAGAATTTTATTTTTTTGGGCAGTGAATTTAGGCTTGCAATACCAGCCGTACGGCGTCAATGGAAAAATCTATGCCTACCAATTAAGATTGGCTCGAAAACTAATTTTTTCAAAATGGCGAGAAGGGTTAGGAGGGAATTTGCATTACTTGGTATCAGGGAGCGCCCCACTACAACCTCGATTAGCTCAAGTGTTTACGGCAGCAGGAATGACGGTGATGGAGGGGTATGGGTTGACCGAAACTTCACCTGTGGTTTCGGTTAATGACATGCGGAATGGTGGTCTGCGTTTTGGCACTGTTGGAAAGCCCATCAGTGGCATCCAAGTAACCATCGCAAAGGATGGAGAAATTATCGTCCAAGGACCTAATGTCATGCAAGGCTATTACCGACAAGAAGATCTGACCAAAGAAGTCCTTCAAAATGGAGCCTTTCATACAGGCGATATTGGTGAATTAGATGAAGACGGTTTTTTAAAAATTACCGATAGAAAAAAAGAAATCTTTAAAAATTCTGCTGGAAAATATATTTCACCTCAAGGGGTTGAAAATATTTTAAAACAATCTCCCTTTATTGAGCATCTATTGGTCCTTGGTGCCAACCAAAAAATGCCTTCAGCATTAATTAATATTGATGTGGCTTATTCCATTCGTTGGCTCAAAAATCAAAACATTGAATCTGGTTTAAAGCGTCAAGACTTAATAAACATTCCCCAATTAAAAGAGGCCATAAAAAAAGATGTTGTGGCTCTGAATGCCAAACTTAATGAATGGGAACAAGTAACCAAATTCGAACTGGTTGATTCGGAGTGGTCTATTGAAAGTGGTCATCTAACGCCAACCATGAAATTGAAACGTTCCGTGGTTGAAGAATCTCATCAAGATCTTGTTGATAAACTCCTCATCTAAAAATTCAGTGTTTCAATTTGAATGCCAAATCACTTGACATCCTTATATCGTAGGCGTGTTGATTTAATTCGGTTTGTTCCTTTCATTCCTGATTGTAAGCACTCACAAGCGTGCCTTTGCTAATTGGGGAAATAGGTCTCGCTTCAATATAATCTCTTTTCGAAATTTCTTGAATCACATGTGTAAAATTTTGATCTGTTGCCACTATAAACCAATCGATTGAGCGAGGTGCTTGCTCTATCTTCTTGTTTGTATTTGACAATGCTTCCATCGTAATGAGGTAGTTGGTTGCCTGCGTATATACTTGTTTCAAGGCAAATCCTTCGAGAGCTGCCTGTTTCCACTGATCCCTGGCTTTGGTTTTGCAAGAAATAGAAACAGGGGTCGTTCTATGGTATAAGAACCAATCAAAAACAGCCAATGAAACATAGGCTACTGTAGCTTGATAATACATATGCTTGATTCCATTCATGGCAAGGGTTTCCCCCACAACATATTCAAAATAGCGTCCATGAACGGATCTGTCTGTTTTTGGAGGAGCGTTTTTATGATATAATTCCATCATTCGATAGACAAACACATGGGGAACTAAATATTTTTCTTTGATTCTGCCAATTTGATCTATGTAAATCGCTTTAGCTCGAGTATCAGTTAAACAATGGACTATTTGCGACTTCATATTTATTTTTTCTTTGGTAAAACATGGTTTGATAATCCGGTGATATGTCATTGAGCAAGTAGGGTAACCCAAGGTCTATGGCAGCCATGCCAATCGTTCCGCTTCCGGCAAATGGATCAGCGATAAGACCATTGACAAGCTTCGCCATTCGTGTTGCTATAATAAGTGGAAAAGGAGCTGGGTGCGGATTCTTGGACTCAGGAGTGATTCTCCACACATCACCCCAATACCTCATCTCTTGTAAATACTTTTCAGGGAGTCTCCAATTTTTTCCTGCTATCAAATAGATTAACTCATAAATAGGGGGAAGAATCGAAGGGCGTTTCCCTCCTTGATTATGAGAGCTTCCTCTGTTCCAAATGATTGTTTGTCTAATGGGAAACCCTTCAACAATTCTTTCACGTCTATCTTCTCGTAAATTTTTAATTTTTCTACCTATATTATAAAGGATAACTCCATCATCTCCGATGCATTCTAAAGCAGCGTGTAACATGGTTCTTTGCCACGCAACATATTGATCCTCTGGCAGATTATCCTCAAAATGAGAGTAGTTATCAGCCATGAGTTTGCTGTTTTTCCAATTGGAGCCCGGTTTCTTTCCTCTTCCATTAAATGCCTTGTTATACGGTGGTGAAGTTGCTATTCCCTTGACTCCCAACCCTTTCAGTCTCTTTAAAAAATCAATCGCATCACTAACTGAATACGTATTTAATTCAACATTCATATTGCCTTGATTCTTATTCACTTGGGAATATGAGTCGAGACCGATAATAGCTTATGTGTTTTTTTAAATCACTAGAGCAATATTGTACAAGAAATGTACCTAATTCATGAGTTTTACTTATTTCATCAACGGCCTCTACTTTTGAATCAAAATCACCTATTACTTTATGATTTTTCAACACAATGATTCTACCCTCATACTGTTTTGCAAGTTCCTTGTGATTTTGTAAATAATAACTAAACTCATAGTCTAAAGGGCTGCTTTGGGGATGTGAGGTGTTTTTCATGGCTTCTTCATCACAAAAATACCCCATTATTTATTATGGTTAAGTTATCGAATATTTTAAGTAATGATTTAGGATGTAATCTATGGGGCTTCCACTTCCCTAGAAATTAAAAAATTAGAAAAATTATAACCTATCAATCAAGTGAAAGTCTAGTTTGAACCTATTGTTCTGTAATTCCCATTAGAACGTCGTATATTATAGAGGATAACGCCATCATCTCCGATGCATTTTTAAAAGCAACGTGTAACATCGTTCTTTGCCACTCAATATATTGATCCTAAGGCAGATTATCCTCAAAATGAGCATAGTTATCAGCCATGAGTTTACTGTTTTTCCAATTAGAACCCGGTTTCTTTCCTCTTCCACTAAAGGCCTTGTTGTAGGGGAGGGATGTTGCAATGCCTTTGACTTCCAATCCTTTTAATCTCTTCAAAAAATCAATCGCATCATCAACTGAATAAGTATTCAAGGCAACATTCAGAACAACTTCCATTCTCTTTTGCCCACCAAGGCGTTTGATTAACGAAATTCGTTGTTTTGAAATTCACATAGATTAACCATGAACTCTCTTGGTTTTTAGTCTTATTTTCTTGTATCCGTGGGGTTTTTCTCTGTCAACTTCTCGATGGTTGCATCTTCTGATAGGAATTAGAAATTTATTTCTAACTTTTGCCATCCATAACCTTAGCCATGCGTACTCTTCTTTTATTTTTAGGATGGTCTATTTGTTTATCCATTTATGGACAAACGAAAGACTCTATACTCTACCAAATTATCGATGCTGTTTCATCTGAACGCTTGCAAAATGATGTCGAAAGATTGGTTGGTTTTGGAACACGACATACTTTGAGTGATACGATTTCAGATACTAGAGGCATTGGTGCTGCTCGAAGATGGGTCAAAGCTGAATTTGAAAAAATAAGCGATGCCTGCCATGATTGCTTAGATGTTTTTTATCAAAAAAACTTTTATACGACCCAAGATGGTCCAAGAATTGTCAAAGATGTGTGGATCAATAATGTTGTTGCGATTCAAAAAGGAAAGATCAACCCCAATCATTTCATCCTTATCGGTGGGCATTTAGACTCTAGAATTTCTTCCCCCACTAATTATACAGATGATGCACCAGGAGCCAATGATGATGCCACTGGAGTCGCAGCCAGTATAGAAGCCGCTAGAATTTTATCTCAATATGAATTTCATAACAGCATCGTCTATATTGCTTTTTCAGGCGAAGAACAAGGTTTATTTGGTGCCAAAGGAATGGCTCAATATGCACAAGATCATCAGTGGAATATTATCGGCATACTCAATAATGATATGATTGGAAATATTCAAGGTGTCGATGGGGTCATCGATAATCGAACTTTTCGCATTTTTTCTGAGCCAATACCGCCTACTCTAACCCAAGAGCAACGCCAAAGCTTACGTTTTTATGGGGGCGATGCCGACGGCATATCAAGACAATTAGCTCGTTATATTCATCAAAACACAGTCCGTTATTTGCCGCACCTCAATCCTCAAATGATTTTCCGTTTGGATCGTTTTGGACGTGGTGGCGATCAAAGACCCTTTACTGATGTCGGATTTGCTGGCATTCGCATTATGGAAGCCCATGAAAACTACAATAGACAACACCAGGATTTACGGATAGAAAATGGGATTACTTATGGAGATGTCATTGAAGGGGTTGATTTTGAATATGCTCGAAACTTAACAGCCGTTAATTGCCTTAATTTGGCATCCTTAGCTTGGGCTCCACTGGGTGTTAGGGATTTAAACATTGGAGGTATTGTCGAACCCTCCACCAAATTAAAATGGACAAAAGTTAACGATTCTAACGTATCGGGATACAACATTTATTGGAGGGAAACGACTAGTCCCCAATGGGAATATAGTCGGTACGTTGGCGATGTTGATCAGTATACGCTTCAAGGCGTCATCATCGATAATTATCTTTTTGGCGTATCGACTGTTGGAAAAAATGGTTTTGAAAGTGTTGTGGTTTATCCGCAAGGCGTTTTTCGATGACTCTTGCTTCCAAGTTTGAAAGAGTTGCTGTCATAAGCCATAAGGTGACTTTGGAGTTATTCAACTGTAAAAAGCAATCATGTTAGAGGGCTTCAATCTAGGAGAATAGCGTATCCTCTGTCGGTTGAAAAGTATAAGAAATTAGAAACTGAATCATAGTTTTTTTCTAAGAATTTTAAACGCATTGGTCATGTGCCAGTCGACTGTTCTTTTGGAGATGTTTAAGTATTCCGCTATTTCGATATGCGTGAGACCCTCTCTTTTGTTTAGTAAAAACACTTTTTTACATTTTGGGGGTAAACGATCTATGGCTGATTTGAGTTGTCGTGTCTGAGAGTCTAATTCGTCTGGCTCGTTTTCCATTATTAATTGTAACCTTTCAAAGTGTTCCTTTTCTAGATAGGTCAATAATTTTTCTTTTCGATACTGATCGATAAACTCATTATAGACCGATTTGTATAAAAAGTTGATTAACGATAACTCAGGATTGATTTTATTTCGATTAATCCATAAACGTAACAGCACATTCTGAACAATATCTTCAGTTTTGCTATAATCATGGCACAAGCTATAACTGTAAGCGCATAGCTTTTGATAATACAAGTCCACTAACGTATCGTAGGCTTTGACACTGCCTGAACGGAGTTGTTTTGATAAAGATTTCTCTGGTTTTTTCATCCTATC
>JAPORT010000002.1:11780-20059 GCA_026710085.1 Flavobacteriaceae bacterium
ACCAAGTCAAATTGATTGTTAAATTCCTTGGAAAAGAAGCCAACTGTAAGGAATTAGAACAACTGGAAAGTCTTCTCAAAGAAGAAAAAACCAGTGCTCTTTTTGATCAATTTATCCAAATTCATTATCTTGCTATTTTAGGTATGAATCACTTTGACAAAGAAAACGCTAAAATCGAATTACGAAAAAGAATTAAAAAAGAAATTTTGAAAAGAAAAAGAATTTTTTATTCAAAAATAGCAGCGGCGGCTTCCATTGCTTTCCTGATAGGGTTCTATTGGATACCATCCTTGAATCAGAACAAAGCAGAGGTCTTCCCAGAAAGTGAAATTTCTGCAGACCTCCAACCCGGGTCTGATAAAGCCATTCTAACCTTAGATAATGGCAATCAAATCATCTTTGAAGAAGGGAAACAATACACCTCTCAACACGCTACTGGTAACAATAAAAACTTAACCTATCAAGTTGACAAATCAAACAAATACCGTGTCGAATATAATTACTTGACCGTCCCAAGAGGGGGCCGATATCAAGTGCAACTTTGTGACGGCACCAGAATTTGGCTCAATTCGGATTCCAAATTGAAATATCCTACCGGTTTTTCTGAAAACCAAAGCAGAAATGTCGAACTCCTGTATGGTGAAGCATTTTTTGAAGTAGCCTCTTCTACTCCCAATGAACCCTATGGCCCTTTTATCATTACGACAAGGGAGCAAACATCTAAAGTGCTAGGAACCCAATTCAATATCAAGGCCTATTCTGACGAACAGATCATCACAACAACGCTAGTAGAAGGTAGTTTAAACGTGTCAACAGAAATGGGTGGCAGTCAAACTTTAAAACCCAACCAACAGTCTCTAATCCATGATAACCAAGAAAATATTCATATCCAAACAGTCGATGTCGATCCTCATGTCGCTTGGATGAAAGGGCTATTTTCTTTTGAAGACCAATCATTAGAAGACATCATGAATAATTTATCTCGATGGTACGATGCAGAAGTCATCTTTGAATCTTTCGACAAAAGAAACTTTCTATTTACCGGAACCCTAAAAAGAAGTGAATCTGTAGAAAGTATTCTGAATCATATCGCAAGCACATCCGATGGTGACCTCGAATACCATATCGATAAAAAAACAATCGTAATCAAATAAACAATTCAGAGCAAAATTTAACCCTGTTAGCAATACAATTAAGACTATGGAACATCAACTTTACAAGAAGTATCTGAGGTATTTCTCAGTAGCATTTCCAACACTAATCGTGAGGACACTAGCCCTTTTGTGTAGTACCGTTCTATTTGGATTTAATCCAGGTCATTCGTTTTCACAAGATGCAAGCGTGTTGATTGAACAAGATGCCTCTTTGTCTGTCAAAGAAGTTCTCAAACTCGTTCACAAAAAAACCGATTATTACTTCATCTTTAAAAATGATGTTTTAATGGATTCTCAAGACATTTTTCTTAAAAAGGGAACGATTGAAACAAGTGACCTATTGGCTCAGGCGCTCGAACCCAATGGCCTAGCATATGAGTTTACCTCCGACAAAACCATCCGAGTTAAAAAAAAATCAACTTCCCCACCCTCAATTAAAACAATATCAGATGACTTAGCACAACAGATTCAGGTTTCGGGACTCATTCTGGACGAAACTGGTCAACCGCTATCGGGAGCTAATGTTATTGAAGTAGGCACCACCAATGGAACGCAATCGGACTTTAATGGCGCGTTTTCAATTTCTGTTGAAAACCTAGAGGCCATTTTGTCTGTTTCTTATATCGGATTTCTCACGGTTGAAGTATTATTGAGTTATGAATCTGATGTGTCCAATATCCGTATCAACATGGTTCAAGACACATCCATAGAAGAAGTCGTTGTGGTTGGGTATGGCACACAAAGTAGAGAGAACATCACTGGGGCGGTATCTTTTGTTCAAGGAGAGACCTTGGGTAATCGTCCCATTACGAATGCTGGCGCAGGATTACAAGGGTGGATACCCAATTTGAACATCAGTTCAGTAGACGGACAAACTGGTACGGGATCGAATTTTAATGTTCGGGGATTCACCAATATTTCTGGGTCTGGTTCTCCTTTAATTCTGGTGGATGGTGTTCGTATGGGAGTTAATGCTATTAATCCCACCGATATCCAAAGTGTCACCGTCCTGAAAGACGCTGCTTCTGCAGCGGTATACGGATCTCAAGCTTCTTTTGGCGTTATTCTGATTACCACGAAACAGGGGAGAAAAAATGAAAAAATTCAAATGAATTTTACTTCCAATTGGTCACTCAACACACCAAGTCAAAAGCCAGATTTAGTGACTTCAGTCCAAAAACTCGACTTTGAAAGAGAAAAAGCCTCCCATTTGGGCGCTACTGTCAATGAAGAAAACGCGGCATTGATCAGAGCCCACTATGATGATCCTATCAATAATCCTGCGGCTAGGCTAAACCCTAATGGTAATGGGCAATGGCAATATTTTGGCAACACCGACTATTTTGATGCTGCTTTTGAAGATTTTGCTTTACAATCCAAAAATGACTTATCCGTTAGGGGTGGAGGGGATAGAATTGATTATTTCTTCTCGTTTGGTCAGTTCTCACAAGAGGGTGTTCTTAAATACGGCAATGACTACTATGATCGATACAATATCAGAGCCAATTTAACGGCTTATATAAATGATATTTTTGATATTCGTCTCAATTCAGCTCTTAACATCATTGAATCCGATCGATTGCACATTTATCCTGGAAAAGGATCTCCTTGGCATGATCTTGTCAAAGGGAATATCAACCAACCTTTGCGAAATCCCGACGGAACCGTGCCGAACAACCCCATTTCATTTTTTGAACAAGGGGGTCGGGACAAATTTAATAGAACCGACAGTTGGGTCACTCTTGGCACCAATTTTAGACCCCTAGAAGGTCTTGAGGTAGACGCTAGCTATACGTATAATTCGGATAACGATCGCTGGCATGATCATACAAAAGAAGTCACTAGATGGTGGGGACCAGAAATTTTTCGGTCGAATAATTCGGTTCCAACCGCTATCGCGTATCGATTTAGAAATATAAAATATCAAGCTTTTAATGGTTATATATCCTACACCACCCATTTTGGTGAGCATTATTTAAAGGGGCAAGTCGGTTACCAACAAGAAGATCACAATGTTCGAGTGGTCAATACAAGAAATAATAACCTAGTTACCGATCTGCTCCCTTCATTATCCCTGTCGAGTGGCGATCCAAGAGCCAGTGATGGGATCAACGGATGGGCGACAAGAGGCGGTTTCTATCGAGTGAACTATTCATTCAAGGATCGGTATTTATTGGAGTTAAGTGGTCGATATGATGGGTCTTCTCGATTTCCAAAAGGAAATCGGTTCGTGTTTAATCCGAGCGCATCGGCTGGATGGAAAATTTCTGAAGAACCATTTTTTGCTTCTCTAAAATCCACAATTAATAGTTTGAAATTGAGAGCCTCTTATGGGAGTTTAGGAAACCAACAAGTTCAAGGTTTCTATCCGTATCTGAGCAATTTGAGTCTTGGCACGAGTGGCTTTGTCATTGGTGGAGGATTACCTCGACGAACCAACACACCGGGATTGGTCAGTTCTTCCATCACTTGGGAAACTGTTGTGACACAAAACATTGGATTAGATGGCAGTCTGTGGGGATCTAAGTTGGTTTGGTATTTTGATTATTTCATAAGAGATGCCAAGGATCAATTACAAGCCGCAGCACAATTACCTGCCGTTTTAGGAACTAGTGCTCCTCGAGTCAATTCAGCTGATACTAGGACAAAAGGTTGGGAATTTGAAATTCAATATCGAAATAGCGATAGGGCGTTTAAATACACGGCCGGAGTCAATTTGTCTCGTGCTAAAGGTGAAATCACGTCGTTTGATAATCCGACCAATTCCATAGGAAATGTTTTAGGCCGTCGAGGATATCCCAATTTGTACAAAGGAATGGACGTGGGTGAGATATGGGGGTATGCCACAAAGGGTTTGTTTCAAAATCAAGAAGAAATCGATGCTAGTGGTTTAAATTATTCTAATTTAATCAATAGTGGGGTCACCGTAGCTCCGGGTGATGTTTACTATGTGGATCAAAATGGGGATGGCATCATCAGTGGAGGTTCATTCACTCTTGAAGATCCTGGAGACCTAGTTAAAATTGGCAGTTCAACGCCTGACTTATCTTTTGGCATCAATTTGGGAGCGGTGTGGAAAAATTTCTTCGCTGATGCCTTTATGCAAGGCGTTTTAGGCCGGCAAATGTTTTTCGCTCAACCGACCGGTAACGGGCCTCTCTATTGGCCCTCGCATGGAGGTGGGAACAATTCACTGAATTCAGCTCCAATGGTACATCAACTGGACTATTGGACGCCAGATAATACCGATGCTTTTTGGCCTCGGTATTTAGGCAATCGAGGGTTCCATAATTATCGATTATCAGACCGATACCTTCCCAACACATCCTATTTTAGAATGAAACAACTGACCTTTGGGTACAATTTTCCATCAAAATTAGCCAGTACCATTGGGCTACAAGAAGCACAAGTCTATTTTACGGGACAAAATTTATTTGAAATAGATGATTTGATTGAAGGCTATGATCCAGAAACCAATCCGCGCGGAGCGCCATGGGGAGAACCAGGAAAAAGTTATCCTTTTTTAAGGAGCTTTTCCATTGGATTAAACATTAAACTATAAATGACAAGAGGCATGAAAAGATATAAAATCATAATGACCCTTTTACTCGTTTTTATTATGGGATGTGATGATGAGTTTCTTGACAAAAAACCCGAATCAAGCATTACACTCGCTAATTTTTTAAATACGAAGCAAGAATTTGAATTATTTGCCAATCAGTGGTATGCTTACTTCCCCAAACCCTCTGGACAAGTTAGAAGCGCCATGTGGAACTGGGATGATGAAACCGATAATCAACTTCCACGAAATTTAAATTTGTTTTCTAGTGGCGGATTAACGATTAATAGTGCTCCTCCAGGATTTGATGGAGGGGGCTGGAGTTTTGCTGGTATACGCTCGGTAAACATAGCTCTTGGAGCGCTTGATGATGCCACCGATTTAAGCGAAAACGAGAAAAAAGTCATCGAAGGTGAAATGCGTTTCTTTAAAGCCTATCTCTATTACGACAAAGTACGTCGTTTTGGTGATGTTCCATGGCTCGAACAAGAAATCAACGAATCAGATATTGAAGAGTTGTATCAACCGAGAGATTCT
Source organism: Flavobacteriaceae bacterium (assembly GCA_026710085.1). GTDB lineage: Bacteria > Bacteroidota > Bacteroidia > Flavobacteriales > Flavobacteriaceae > Bin25. The sequence continues at coordinate 17,031 of JAPORT010000002.1, forward strand.
AGGGTGCTTGTCGTCAATAACATTATTCAAGAATTAGATGTGGCTATTGCTCAATTACCTGAAAGGAATGGTGGACGGATCCATAAATACGCGGCTTTGGCTTTAAAGGCTAGAATTTGTCTTTTTGAGGGCACTTTCGAAAAGTACCACAATGTATCAGGAGGAAATCCAAATCAATTATTGCAATTGGCTGCCGATACGGCTCATGAGATTATTGAAAATGGTCCCTATGCATTACACACCGTTGGCGGGAAAACGGCATACAAAGATTATTTTTCACTCCAAGATAAATCCACAAGTAAAGAAACCATTTTCGATATAGGATACAGTGCTGATGAAGGATTATTTAATTGGTCCACAATTTATCTCAGTACTGAATCGAGGACCGGACTTTCAAAGGAATTGGCTGATGATTACCTCGATATTAACGGCGATCCCATCGCATTGAGCCAATTGTTTGATCCGGCGACTGATTATCATTCTTTAGAAACAGAAGTGGCTCATCGGGATCCCAGATTTGCACAAACTGTCATGCTACCCGGCGATGTCATCTTTAATGACTCGGCAAGTGAGATCGTAACGGTACCTCGATTAGATCAGGATTTTCCTACAGGATATAACATCCACAAATTCGTGGTCAGAGATGTTGGAAACCCCATCCAAAACAGACAAGGGGAAGATAGTTTTCCATTGTTTCGCTTGGGAGAAATTTACTTAATTTATGCGGAAGCTTTGGCAGAATTAGGAACGATTTCTCAAAGTGATGTGGATCAATCCATTAATCGATTAAGAGATCGAGCTGGCATGCCTCACATGGTACTGGCTGATTTGGTTCGAGATCCTGACTCAGATTTTGATGGAAGCTTTCCGCCAATTGATGCTGTAAGCGTCACGATCGATGAAATCAGAAGAGAAAGGAGAGTCGAACTGGCATGTGAGGGCTTTAGAAAAGATGATTTGATGCGTTGGAAAGCTGGCGCGCTGATGACCAAACCAGTCATCGGAGCTAAATTGAATGAATCTTGGCATCCGAATGCTCTGACGACGGGCGTTTTGGTGAATGCTGACAATTTTATCCTTCCAACCTATCATGCCACGCCAAGAGTTTGGGATGAAGGGAAAAATTATTTATACCCCATTCCCCCCAGCCAAATCGGTTTGTATGAAAATGGTGAGTTGACACAAAACCCCGGATGGCAATAGCATTAATCTCTGTTTTAAATAGTGGCTCGCTTTTTTTGAAATAAAACCCCCAATTATGTGTATTTGATTGGGGTTTTTTAACTTTATACGAAATTTTGCCCATCGAATGAACCACAAATCCATGTTTCGAAATTATTTAAAGCTTATTTCACCGTTCTCGTGTTGTTTGCTGCTGGTAACCGCTACTACCGATGAAACCACTCAAAATGCCAATCCTCCCAATATCATCTACGTGCTTGCAGATGATTTAGGATATGCGGACATTCAAGGTTTTAGTAGTCCTGATTACTCAAAAATTCAAACACCTCATCTCTTTAAAATGGGAGAAGAAGGAATGCGATTTACCGATGCGCACACGGCTTCATCGGTTTGTACACCAACTCGATATAGTATTTTAACTGGGCGATACAATTGGCGCTCAACTTTGAAAAGGTCCGTGTTGTGGGGTTATGATGATGCGCTGATTGATACAGATCGTACAACGGTCGCTTCCTTATTATCAGCACATGGCTACCATACGGCCTTTATAGGCAAATGGCATTTAGGTTGGAATTGGGCTAAAGATGAGAATGGAGCGGTTGATTTTACACAACCCATTTCAAACAGTCCCAATGATCTTGGTTTTGATTACGCTTACGGACACGTTGCTTCATTAGATATTCCGCCCTATGTTTATGTCGAAAATGAAAAAGCGACCTCCTTTCCAAAACCTGGTGATACGATTGCTGCCAAAAAGGACTATGAATTTTGGCGTAAAGGCATCATCGCCCCCGATTTTGTTCATGACGATGTGACGCCTAATTTTTTTAGAAGATCCTTCCAATACATTGAAGAAAGAGCTCAAACGGGAAAGCCCTTTTTTTTATACCTACCTCTTCCTTCACCGCACACCCCCATTCTTCCTCTCGAAAAATGGCAAGGCAAAAGTGGTTTGAATCCCTACGGTGATTTTGTCATGATGATTGATGATTACATGGGTGATTTGTTTCAAGTCTTAAAAGACAACGGTATCGATGAAAACACACTCGTCATCTTTACTAGTGACAATGGGTGTTCTCCGACAGCAAATTTTCCAGAGCTCAATGCGAAAGGCCACTGGCCCAATCATCCCTTTCGAGGGCATAAAGCCGATATTTATGAAGGAGGGCATCGGGTTCCGTTTATCGTTCGATGGCCCAAAAAGGTATCAGCAGGATCTGTGAATCATCAAACCATTGCAACCACCGACTTGATGGCTACCGCTGCTAGTTTGGTCGATTATGAATTAAAAGACCATGAAGGAGAAGATAGTTATGACATGATGCCACTTTTGACTGGTCAAGAACTAGAAGGTTCTTTTCGAGAGGGGACGGTCCATCATTCCATGGGGGGTGCTTTTGCGATTCGTCAAGGCGATTGGAAATTAATCATGACCGGCGGTTCAGGCGGATGGAGTGAACCAAATTCAAGACAAGCCGAAGCCCAAGGACTTCCACCCATACAGTTATACAATCTGGGCGAGAATCTATACGAAGATCCTGAACAAAATAATCTCCAAAGTGCTTATCCTAAGAAAGTAGAGGAACTAACCGCTCTTTTGAATCAATATATTTTAGATGGGAGAAGTACACCAGGAGCAGTTCAATCAAATGATGGAGAAAAAGAAATTTGGGATCAACTTTGGTGGCTACTTGAACCCTAAAGACATGTCACCCTGCCTAATGAGCTATGCCGTTTTCAAAGGAAGTTCAACAGTGAAAGATCCCCCTCGAGTTACGAGTCCAATCGAATGACAGATGAATGCTTGGCGGTCTAACATTTGAAGTAAATGCTACCTTATCAGAAAC
>JAPORT010000023.1 GCA_026710085.1 Flavobacteriaceae bacterium
CCGCGCGCCGGCTTGCCGGCGCCCGCTTCAGCCCCCGGGGCCGCCGAGCGGCGGCGGGGCGTTCCTCCTGCGCCGGGACTCGCCGGTCAGTTCGATGCGGTAGGCGTTGTGGACGATGCGGTCCATCACCGCGTCCGCGATGGTGGGTTCCCCGATCACGCCGGGCCAGCTGTCCACGGGGATCTGGCTGGCGATCACGATGGACCTGCGTCCGTAGCGCCGCCCGCCGGTCCCCGGCGGGTCGCGACGGCCCTCCGCGGAGAAGCCCCGCGGGCCCCAGTCGTCCAGTACCAGGAGCGAGACCGTGGCGAGCCGGCGCATCAGGCGTCCATGCGCCTGCCCGTCCCGCGCGTGGGCGAGCGCCGAGACAAGCTCGGGGACGCGGCGGCAGGGCGCGGACATCTTCTGGTGGCGGGCCCGGTGCGCCAGCGCGCAGGCCAGGAACGTTTTCCCCGAGCCGGTCGGCCCCTCAACGATCAGGTTGATTCCCCGCCGGATCCAGTCGCCGGCGGCGAGCCGGGTCAGCGTGCCGCCGGCGATGCCGCGGCCGGCGCCGCGGTCGACGTCCCGCACGTCGGCGCGGATGCGCGGCCGGGCCTGGCGCAGGCAGTTGAGATAGCTCCGCCGGTCGCGGTGCGCGACCTCGCGCTCGACCAGCATGGCGAGGCGGTCGTCGAAGCCGGGCTGGCCGATGTCGGGGACGCCGCGCCGCTCCTCGATGGCCTCGGCCATTCCGGACAGGCCGGGCCGCGGCATGCGCTCGATGTTGGGTTCGCGTAGCGTCATGGTCTCTCTCCCCGGTTCTTCGAGTAGTGGGATCCCCCGCGGACGTTGGCGTGGGCGGGGATGGTCTCGCCGGCGCCGTCGCGGCGCGGGGCCGGCCCGGCACCCTTCCCGAGACGGTCGCGGAGGAAGCCGGAGGCGAGGCGGTCGGCGTCCAGCGCCTCGGCGCGCGCCGCGTCGACGCGGCCGCCGCCGTGGGTCTCGGCGAGGCGGACCGTGCCCCGCACGGCGGCGTAGGCCCGCTCGGGGAAGTCCCGCGAGGCCATGCAGCGCTCCGCCCGGGCCAGCGCGTTCTCCCCGATGCGCCGCGCGCGGGCGAGCGGGATGCCGCGGTGGTCCGGCCTGCGGATGTCGCGCACCGCCCCGGACGGTCGGGCATGTGGGCCGGATCCGTCGCGTACCGGTGGCGCCCGGTCCTGAGGCGATGGACGGCGATGCGTTCGCCGCCCGTCCCGAGGAACACCCCGGGCATGCGCTCGCCGACGCGCGCCTCGACCTCCCGCCCGACGTTGCCCTCGGGCACCGAGTAGTGGTTCCGCCCGTACGCCACGTGACCGTTCAGCGCCACCTTGCGGACCAGCCACTCCCCCCAGTCCCACGGATCCGCCGGCGGCGGCGGCAGGGCCGCGCGCCCGGCGGCCCCGGACGCCTCGCGGCGGCTCGGTCCCTTCGCCGTCGGGGCCGCGTCGAGCCTGTCGATCCCGCGGCGGATGGCGTCGTTCATCGCCCCGATCGACAGGAACGTCCCGTTGGGCGGCGGCGGCGGGACGCGGGTCTGGACCGTCCTCACGGCCGCCTCGACCGGGCCCTTGTCCCTGGGCTTTCCGGACCGCGCCGGGAGAACCGCCACCCCGTAGTGCCCGGCGAACTCCCTGAAGCTCGGGTCGGGCCGGGGATCCTCGCGGTCCGGCCTGGCGACCCCGGACCTGAGGTTGTCCACGATCCAGCATCTGGGCGACCCGCCGAACCGCCCCGGCGCCCGCCGGTGCGCCATCACCCAGTGGCAGGTCTTCCGGTCCGGCACGGCCTCGGCGTGGATCAGGTTCGAATGCGGCGGGACCGCGACGAAGATCTCCACGTCGGCCTCGCCGGTGGCCGTGCGCACGGACAGCGTCTTGCCGGAGAAGTCCGACATGCCGAACCGCCCCGGCGCGTAGTCGAAGCGCGTCCGCGTCGCCTCGCGGCGGCTCTCCAGACGCTCCCCGGGCAGCGCGCGGAACTGGCTGCGGCCGTACGCCCTGCCGCCCTCCGCCAGGACCCCGTCGCGGTACCCGGGCCGGAGCTGGCGCTGGGTCAGCCGGGCGCGGCGCCGGCCGGGCGGCGCCCTGTACTCCCCGCCGGTCGCCGCCCA
>JAPORT010000013.1 GCA_026710085.1 Flavobacteriaceae bacterium
CTTCACTACTCTAAAGATCAAATCCATCGATGGACGCTTTGGCATCTCTTTTTTTTCTTGACTTAGGCGTTAATTTTACATAAATAGTTGATTGACAGTATGATAACTTGTTTTTATAGACTACAAAATTGGTTTCTCTAAATTTCAATGGACGAGCTTCAAACCTTGATGGTATCTGGGTATGGGGGTGTCTTTGTATTGTAGTCTATGATGTGTTAACCTATTCTTATTTCTTTGTCTCTTGCACCTCTCAAACCCGAGCGATGTTTGTTAAAAAAATCCCCCGACAAGGCAAAACCCGTTAGACGGTGCCAATCGTCCAGAGCAAGCGGCTCCCTGGCTTGAAATATCCCAAACATTTTGTGATGGAACGTTTTGGTTCGGCCTTGGTCGGTCCCCAACTCGAAAAACTCATCGCTCGTGCCGATCAGCGGTGAGCCGTTTTAAAAAAACAACCCAAGCGTCCCACGGCACTCCCCAATGAAACTTTATCAGATCGCCTCCTTCAAGCTCGAAGGCCTCGTGGTGGTCGCCGACCGATTTCGGTTCAAGATATCCACCATCTCCAAGAAAAAAGCCGACTGTGTCTAGGCTTTCATGAAGTGATGGGACAGTTATTTGACGAATGATTGCTTGAACGGGTGATTCCATCGACTAAAAAAATGGCCCGACGCTGGTTTCAAGAGGCGGTCTTGATGCGTTTGGCCTTTCCTGGGGAGAGCCAATGATCCAATGCCGAGGCGTTGGGTGATGATCGCGGAAGCCCTGTGTCGGTAGATCGACTCTATCGCATGATGGATGCTTTTGATGAGTCGGTCATTGAAAAGCTGCAGACCAAGATCGCTCAGTCGGTCGTGACCACGATGCAAGACCGGATCGATCGGTTCTTTTTTGATGTGACCTCGCTGCATTTTGAAAGCGAAGTATCCGATGATCTTCGGGAAAACGGAAACAGCAAAAATGGAAAGTTCCATCGGGTCCAAGCGGTCTTGGCTTTAGCCCAGACAACCGATGGTTTGCCCGTGGGGTATCGCGTCTTCAAAGGCCATACCACCGACATGACCACCTTGACGCCCGTCATTGAAGATTTAAAAGCTCGTTATGCCATGGATCGAGCCGTGGTCGTGGCGGATTCGGGCGTGTTGCGTCTCGACCATCGAAGGATGCTTCAAAACCAAAACTTGCATGACATCTTGGCGGCTCGATGGCGTTCGTTGCCAGCCAAAGACATGGCATTGGTGACTCCGTGGAAAAAAGACAACTGCCAGTGGGCCAAAAAAAGAAAAATCGTGGATTTAGAGATTCGAGGGGAGCGTTTGGTGGTGTGCTTTTGTCCCAAACGCCATCAAAAAGACCGTCATTTAAGAAACGAATCGGTGAAGAAAGCCCGCAATCGATGCCATCAATCGGCCAAAGGAGCCAACAAAGCGGCTCGTTTTCTTTCGATCGATGGACAATCGGTCCAACTCAATCCAAAAGCCATCCAAAGAGATCCACTCTTTGATGGATGGCATGGGGTCTTCACATCCTTAGGAAAAGAGGACTTATCGGCTCAAGAAGTGGTCCAGCAGTATGGCCAATGATGGGAGATCGAAAATCGTTTTCGAGTGATGAAATCCATGATGAAAGTCCGACCTATTGATCATTGGAAAGAATCTCGGATACGAGCTCCTATGGCTATTTGCTTTACGGCTTTTGCCTTATTGCGCCTTTTAAAATATCGTTACAACATGGGGTGTGCTGGCCAGTCCAAACTCAGTGATCAGCGATTGCTGAAGTATTTAGAGCAAGTGGAAGTGAGCGTCATTGAAGATCAAAACACCAACCACCAATTCATCCTGCCGTCCAAAATAGGCCCTGAAATGAAAAGATGATATCGCTCCGTTCATTTGACCGCGACCGAGTCGGTGAAAACACTAGGACATATTAACCATGCAGAAAAAGTGAAGTCCTAACCTTCAAAAGACTTTTTTCTCAACAGATCGCTTCCCGACGGAATAGATGAAAAATGTAGTCTACTCCAGAATATCATTTTATTGATAACCAACATCTTAGGCAGAAAAGGCGCTTAAGTCAAGACAATACTTTAAAGTGTTTATTCACCATTTCCATGATTCATTATTTTTCTTACCT
>JAPORT010000118.1 GCA_026710085.1 Flavobacteriaceae bacterium
CATGATCTTTTTTTCCTTTGATCGATTGTCCACCCCGATGGCCAAATCAAAAAAAGGGGATTATATACTTAAGTGCCAAAAACCATTCAATTTTTCGTAACACACCACATTGGTTAAATGTTACCGCTTAAATCCTGGTAAAGGACGTAACACCCGACGCACTAATTCTTCAGCCGTGGCATCAATACGCACATCTTCTTCCAACTCCGCTTTCTTGGGTTGGTAGTCGTAGGGTTTGATTTTAGGGGGTTTTGGTTTCATGTGAAATATGTACTACAAAGTTAAAAAATATATTCACGCCTCATATACTATATTTTCAATAAGGAGTGCTAGCAATAAGAATCTAAATTAATAAAAAACTTAGGGGATTATACTTATAGCGTCAAAAGGTCTTTGATTTTTAGTAATTTAAATACTGTTTTAGTTTTTCGTAAAAAATCTTATGACTACAATGTTCCATATAATTAAAATCAGGATGTCCATGAGCATTAATCGGAAGTTTCATTTTAGTTCTTTTTAAGCGTGCTAAAGTTGCTCCATTCCCGCCCCAATTAAACTTTTCAAGTTGTGTTTTAATTAGCGGGATAAGAAACATCGCTACTTCTCTATTTAATCTTTGATTTCTTAAAACTTGAATATTTTGGCCTGTATAAAAATCATGTTCCTGATAAAACACGGTTTGCGTGTCCAATCCTATGGTTATTGAATTTCCAGAGTTTGTGTTTTGAATGCCACTCTGAAAAACAACCCAACAATCGTGACCATTATTCATATTCGTTCGAGTGATATATGGTACCACCCCATCTCTTAAATCTAATTTATTCTTGTCCGTTCCGTGATCAGAGGCATTTATAGTGAATATATCTTTAAGTTCAAATACAGACCACTGTTTCTTTTGTAAATCGATGACTTCTCCACTTAAATTTTTTAATTGTTTATTCACTTTTTGTTGATATACCATTTCTTTAAACAAATATCCCCTTCCCTCCATTACCATTTTAAATTCAAATGAAAGGTAGTCTGTAATTGTTTTTTCAAAGTCAAAATATGATGGTATGGTATCATTGTAATAGTAAAATGAATGCACCCATTCATCTTCATCTCTCACTTTTGACTTGATCATAAATTCATTCTCAGAAGGAGCATCGTTCAACCAGCAATTCAAAAGTTTTTCCTTCTTCTGTTCTACACTTTCGGTTTTATCTAATCCAAAATGCTTGCGAACAATATATCCATCCTCTTTAAAATCAATGAATTTACAATATTTATTCGGTGGATGAGGAACAAACGCTTTAAATACGGCAATGCACGTGTTTGTTCCAATATGATAAAAGGTATCGTGGTTTAAAGTGATCACTCCTTCCAATGTATGCTCTTCTAGTATTCTTCTTTTAATATTTCGATCATAATCGTTTTTTCCAGTCATAGCTGATAGAGGAATGATAGCAACGACCCTCCCTTTATCAGACATGACGTTGAGAAGTTTTTCAATAAAACTGATTTCGGATAAATGTGGGGTTTCACGGCTTGACTGAGAATATGGTGGATTAATAAATCCTACGGTAAACCTTTCTTTTCTCAATTCCTTTTCCGGTATTGCTAAAAAGTTCTGAAAAATTAAATTGCTCTTTCCATCACCCCTTAAGATCATATTTGTTGATGCGATGGAAAACATATCTTCCCTGACTTCAATTCCATGAATTAACTCGGTTTTAATACGTTCTTTAACTATGGATTCGCTCGTTTTTTTCGCCATGAAATACATGGCTTTGACTAAAAAACTCCCTGTTCCACAACAAGGATCTATTACTTTATCTGTGGGTTCTAACTCTATTAAATCACAAAATAATTCGGTGATATGATTAGGCGTCAACACTACGCCAAGTTTCTGATCAGCTCCACTGTAACGCATAAACTCGCCATAAAACTGTCCCAATACATCGTCTCTTAGATTAATCGTTATCTTTTCAAGTATTCGATGGCGAATCACCTCCGCATAATGTCGAAGTGGGGTTTTTCCTAATTGATGATCTATCTGATTCAGTAAAGACCTGTCTTTGATAATGAGAAATTGTGTAAGAATTTTTTCTCTTTTTACTTCATCTCTAACATCCACTTTTTTAAGATAATGTTCAATCCAATCGTAAATGATAGATCCGTCCGTAGGATGATTATCCCCCTTTAATTGATCGATATTGAAACTATCATGTTGTAGTGAAAGTAATAAACCCGAAATAACAAGCGGTTTTTCTTTATCACCTAGTTGTCCATAGTTTCTGAGTTCTTCGTGTAAGCTTTTAGCGACTTGAATAAACTCTTGAGTGGTTAAAGAATTAGGGGGGGGGTATTTTTAATACCTTTTCTCGGTAATAGTTTTCAATTTTGTTTTCAGAAAAATTTGTAAAATTTTTTGTTTTTTCTAGTATCAAATATTCACTTTTATTGACATAGATCGGTTGGATAATATAATCATCCTTATTGCCAGAACATCCAAACGCGAATATTTTTTGATATGAGGTTTTTTCAATGATATGTGTTGCATAATGCAAAGCCCCATTTAAAGCATAGTTATCAATTGATTTCACATCGGATGCTATAACGCATTTTTCTGTGTTTGAATAATGAACGTGTTTATTGATTTGATCCTTATTCTCAATAATGATTAAATAGTTACTAGAGATAGCCGTGAATTCGGGTCGTCCAATATTTCCGCTTTTCTTCTTAGACGCTGTTTTTAAAGCGTCTTTTACTTCTTTGGTAACTCCTTTTTGAGCGGCATATTCAATTCCAGCTTTTTTTAATAACTCAGCAATAAAATAATCTAATTTTTTTTCAGTAGAATTCATGAAAATGATTAATATATCATTAATATTATTTGGTTTAACAAACTTATATCTTTCATTATGTTAATACTTACTCCTCGCCCCATTGGACAACCCATTACATTGCTTCAAACCTATGTATTGCAATGATTTATCTTTCAAACCTTCTACCATCCATCCCATTTGTTCTAATGTCCCCATTTCTCGGATATTCTGTTTCCCTGCAAATTCCATAATGTATTTATCTAAGTGCTTGGGACTGATTTTATGAAACGTCCCTTGATACGAACGTTTTAACATCGACCAAAAAGACTCAATCCCATTGGTATGAGCCATATCACTCACATATTCACCCACACTATGTTTGACCGACTCATGGGGACGATTCAATCCTTTGTATAGTAAACTTTCATCCGTATAGACTTGTGTTGTTGGTTCTGTATTTCCTTCCACAAAATCTTGAACATTGGATTTATTGGGTTCAGACATCACTTGTGCCACGACTTGTTTCGTTTCTCGGTTTTTCATGCCAATGACGGCTTGTTTTCCAACGGCACCTCGTCCTGCTTTCAATTTCTTATTCGCATGTTTATTCTTTTCTTTCCCACCCATATAAGTTTCATCAGCTTCCACTTCACCAGAAAATAAATCCATCAAGGCCCCCATATCATAGGTTTTTCGGATACGATGAGCCAAATGCCATGCTGATTTTTGTGTGATATTCAAGTCCCGATGTAATTTCATCGAAGATACGGATTTAAGGCTTGTAATCATCAAATAAATGGCGATCGCCCATGTTTGATAGCCCAATTTACTGCTTTGCATCACCGTTCCCGTTCTCACGGAAAAACGTGGCTTGCCAATACAATCACGACACCGATGCGTCATCGATGAATGAGCGATGTTCGATTGGACATTTTTGGAACCACAATAAGGACAAACGGGACCATCAGGCCATACGATCTTTTCCATCCATAAACGAGCCGTTTGATCATCAGGAAACTTTTGAAATAATTGGGTTAAACTCAATCCCTTTCGATTGTTTTTTCCTGGTGCGTTTTTTGTTTTATTCATGTATTTTATCTTTGATAACAAGACAAAGATATGGCATACTGCTGTAAAAACCAAATTCGATTTTCAACTATTTTTGGCACTTAAGTATATAATCCCCCAAAAAAAAGGGGGGGGGATATGTGATATGGAGTGTCCTCCTCGTGTTATTTTCCTGTAGTTCAGGAGACACCACCGACCCCATCCACACCGACTTCTTACACGATCACGACCACCTCGAGTGCTAGTGGTTGCATCACGTCCAGTCAAACCATCTCCAGTGGTCAATCAGTGACCCTCACCGCCACGGCTGAGGAACATTTTCAATTCACCCAATGGACGGGGGATTGCGGCCCTTTCCCCAGCGATGCCACGACCATCCGTTAGGTGGCCACCACCAACTGCAGCATCCAAGCCACGTTTGCTCCCATCGCCTATACCGTGTCGGCCACGGCCTCCCCCGGAGGCTCCATCGTCGCTCCTGCGACGGTCTCTCTTCCCCATGGGGCTTTGGTGACCTTCACCGCCCTTCCCGACGAGCACTTTGTCTTTGGTCAATGGCTTCTCCCCGAAACCTCCGACTGTCGCCCATTGGCTGATGCGACCCATCCCGAAGTGACGTTCACCGTTGGGGGTAACTGCCAGCTGGAAGCTCAATTCATGAAAGCTCCCCGAACGATCACCACCTCGGCCGATGAGGATGCGACCATCACGCCGAGTCTCACGGTGGACCACGGCCAAGAGGTGACCATCCGCGTGACCTTGGAAGCAGGCACGCAACTAAGGCAATGGAGTGGGGACTGCGGAGCTTTTGCTGCTGCGGATACCGAACTGCGTTGGTCTGCCACGAAGGATTGCACGCTGCATGCGGTGGTGGAAAAAACCAGGCATACGCTCGTGGCAGCCGCGACCGAAGGGGGCTCGATCAGGGAGCCTTCGCCCAGGGTGGTGACCTATGGGCAGATGATTTCTTGGACGGCGGTTGCGGATGCGACCTATGGATTGGTGACTTGGCAAACCGATGGATCCTCAGATTGTCCCGAGATCGACACGCCGACTCAGTCCACCATCACGTTCCTAGTTCAAGGGGATTGTGTCCTGCAAGCGGTGTTTGAACAAACGCAGTTCACCATCACGACCCAAGTGCGGGGCTCTGGCGGGACGATCACGCCGAGCCTCACCGCCACTAAAGGAGCGACGGTTTCGATCGAAGTCATGCTTGAAGAAACCCATGAACTGCAGCAGTGGCAAGGCGATTGTGGCACCTTTGAGGCCACCGCGTCCCGCATTGAATGGGTGGTGGTCCAAGACTGCACCGTCGAGGCCATCCTTGGTCGGGCGAGTCCGTTGTATTGGGATGCCAATGGCCTCACGATACGCAGTCATCCATGGGGAGAGCAATTCATTGGCCAACGGGTGCCCCCGCGGATGGAGGGGGCGTCCCCATCGAGATGTTGATCGTGGATAATGATTTGCTGTGCGAGCTGGAGGAAGAGAAAGCATGGGAAGCCCTGGCCCAGATCAACACGACCTTTGTGGACAACCTGCGGAATGTCTTTCGAGGGGAATCTTCGTTCAATGGAGCCATTGGCTCTTGGGATGTGAGCGGGGTGACCACCATGCGCAAGCTGTTTCAAGGGGCTTCGTCGTTCGATCAAGACCTTGGGCATTGGGAGGTGAGCCACGTGACGGATATGCGACAGATGTTCGAAAATGCGAGAGCCTTCGATCAAGACTTGAGCTCTTGGGATGTGGATCAGGTGACGGATTGTCTTGATTTTGCCACTGGTGCTGGATTGGGAGCCTCTTTTCTCCCCAAGTTCACATCTTGTACGCTCCTTATGGAGGAGGAAGAAGACACGGAGACGGAACCCTCGAATCCATTCCCCCAAACCAAAGATTGCCATGGACAACCGATTCCCATCGATGCGGACTGCCCCCCACCGACCACCCCCACCAAAAACTGCAACGGGCAGCAAATTCCCATCGATCAACCCTGCACCACACAGCCACGAACCAAGGAATGCCATGGACGGCAGATTCCCATTAGTGATGCTTGTCCTGATTTGCTAGTGATTGATGCCAATGGCATCACGGTGATCATCGATCCCGACCTTGCCAATCCATCTCAGTATGTGGGACAAACTGCCATCATCGATGGGATTCCCTACACCATTGTGGATAATGCTTCGATCAAGCGAAAGGTCCGAGAGGAAATGGCCTTGTGCACCACTTTGGTGACCGATATGAGTCATTTATTCAATGGACGATCCTCGTTCAATGATGACATTGGCGATTGGGATGTCAGTAGTGTGACCAATATGCGATCCATGTTTGAAAGTGCTACTGCTTTTAATCGAGACCTTGGTGGTTGGAATGTCAGCAGTGTGACCAATATGACCAGGATGTTCGAATTTGCGACCTCCTTCAATCAAGACATCGGGGATTGGAATGTTGGTAGCGTCACTCGAATGGGGTCGATGTTTCGAGGTGCAACCTCTTTCAATCAAGACATCAGTGAGTGGGATGTGGATCAAGTCACCGCTTGTGCTCAAGCCACATGTGTGTTGAATGCCAACAGACGACCGAATTTCTCAAATTGTAGTCAACCTTGTCTGTAAACAATCCACCAAGTTGCAACACTAAGACGATATGTTTATGGAGTAGAATCTGCTTTTGATCTCTGTGGAGAAGCATCATCTCCTATAACTATAAGCGAGGCTTGTTTCAAGTACTCTCTCATGCCATTTTGCATGATATGGCTATCACTTTACTTTGTTTCTTGGCCAAGAAGATCGGTATAGCATAAAACATGATAAGGATTCCCAAACGTCAAACAAGAAATCTAAAACACAAATTGGTATAAGAAGTTGAAATATTGTACTTAATCGTGGGGAGCACTTTTTGTTAATGAAAATAGTATTGAATAAGGAACGAATAATTAGCCGATTTCAGGACGATGATAAGAATATTTCGGATAGGCATCTCAAACCTTTGAAAGGGTGTAAAATAATTATTTAGAACGATTCTAAATTTAATATGACTTGACTTTCACAAAAATTGTAAAGGCATATAGTTTACATTTGTTGGCACTATGAAAATCAAAAAGTTCATTGAATTACACTAAAGAGGTTTCCAAAAGCTGGATAAAATCTGCTCTTGCCTGTTTGAAGTCACTGCTCTTTTTAGTTTTGATGATATGTCCGATACAAATAGTTGGACAAGATGACCCCATCATTCAACAAGGGAAAACATTATTCAATACTCATTGCGCAGCGTGTCATAAAGTTAATCGAAAAGCCATCGGACCTGCTTTAGCTGGTGCTTCAGATCGATACGATAAAGAGTGGCTCTACAGTTGGATTAGAAATTCTAGTGCCATGATTGCTGCAGGGGATCCTCAAGCAGTTGCACTTTTTGAAGAGTACAATGGATTGGTCATGACGGCCTTCCCCCAATTATCCAATGAAGACATTGACAATATTCTGGCTTTCACCGATTATGTTCCTGAAGTCATACAAACAGCGCCAGTAGCCGTAGCTTCGGAAAGATCATCTCAAACACCGACTCTCTACAAGATTTTTTTAATTGGCTTGGTCATTATATTGATTCTTTTGGTTGGGATGCTCTACTTCATCCAAAAGAGATTGGTTAAAATCAAAACTCAGGTTGAAAGTGATTTCAAACCAGATCCTAGGATTGATCCCATATGGAAAGCATTTGCTAAAAATCAATTTTTGGTGTTTTCAACGGTTGTTGTATTCTTTTTAGTGGGACTATACCAACTGTATGGATACATGATGCAAATTGGAATTGATAAAGGATATCAACCCATTCAACCCATTCATTTTTCACATAAAATTCATGCTGGAGACAACCAAATTGATTGCAAATATTGTCATTCGAGTGCACGTGTTTCAAAACATTCGGGCATTCCCTCACTGAATATCTGTATGAACTGCCATCGGAATATTGCAGAATATAATGGTGAAGAGGATCTAGCAGTTGGATATGATACCGAATTTTACACAGCTGAAATTAAAAAGTTATTTGCAGCCGTTGGATGGGATGAAGAAAATCAGGTTTATACGGGTCAAACGCAACCTGTCCGATGGATACGGATTCATAACTTACCAGATTTTGTATATTTCAATCATGCCCAGCATGCTCAAGTGGCTGGGATTGATTGCCAAACATGCCATGGTCCTGTTGAAGAAATGGAAATCTTATATCAATATGCTCCATTGACTATGGGATGGTGCATTGATTGTCACAGAGAAACAAATATTGATTTACTAGGTAATGAATATTATCAAAAAATCCATGAAGAACTATCAAAAAAATATGGAGTAGAACAATTAACTGTGGCTCAAATGGGAGGATTAGAATGTGCTAAGTGTCATTATTGATTTAAAAAACAAGTGAGGGAAGAAAAAATTTATTGGAAAGGAATTCATCAATTAGATGACTCTAATGATGATTTATCAGCCTTAGAACATCGGGAGTTTGCTGAAAAACTTCCAGCAGATCTTTTTGGCAAAGCTCAAGAGAAAGATTCAGAAAATGAATCACCGACTCGAAGAGATTTTTTGAAGTATTTAGGATTTTCCACTGCTGCTGCTGCGGTTGCTGCTTGTGATGGCCCTGTGATTAAATCAGTCCCCTACGTCGTTAAACCAGAACAAATCATACCCGGTCAGGCTAATTACTATGCCACTAGTTTTTGGGATGGACATGATTTCAGCAATATATTGGTTAAAACAAGAGAAGGGAGACCCATCAAAATTGAACCCAACAACGATGCTCCAGATTTTTATCAGACCAGTGCAAGAGTTCACGCTTCGGTTCTTTCTCTTTATGATTCGCAACGCATCCAAATCCCAAAAGCTAATCAAGCTGATATTTCTTGGGACGATTTATATGCTCAAGTCAAACAAAAACTAGAAACACTCCATCAAGAGAATCAACGAGTTGTTTTGTTGACTCATTCCATAATCAGTCCAACGACCAGGGATATCATTGAGCAATTGATGGTCAAATATCCTAACATCCAACACGTTCAATACGATGCTCTGCCATACCATGACGTATTAGATGCTTATCAGCAAAAATATGGACAAAGAGCCATGGCCAATTATGATTTTTCTTCTTCAAAAGTCATTGTTTCCATTGATGCTGATTTCTTAGGAGATTGGCAAAATGGTGGTTATGATTCCTCCTATGTCAGATCACGAGTTCCAGATGAATCAAAAAAAAAGGCAAGCATGTCGTACCATATTCATTTGGAAAGTAATTTGAGTTTAACGGGCTCGAATGCGGACAAGCGAATTTCACTCAAACCAGCACAGATGAAAAAGGTGTTGGCTCATGTCTATCGAAATATTTGTTTGGGGTTTGATATCGGCGATGAAAATTCGGAGATTCAGTCAATTGTCGATCATATAGTAAAAAAAATCAATGTCAATCCTTCTCAAGCTGTTGTGGTTAGTGGCATCGAAAATAAAGAAGCACAATCGATGGTACTGGCTATTAATGAAAAAATAAAGAGCAGTGCTTTTTTGCCTAATCAACCGCTTTACTTTAAAAAGGGAGAGGCTTTAGCAATTGAAAATATTTCTAGAGATATTGCCAATGGATCGATCAAAGGATTGATATGGTATGGAGTGAATCCGGTATATTCTTCCCCAAAGGGCCAACAATTTGGCCAACAGATTCAAAATCTAGAGTTGAGTCTAGCTCTAGCTAGCGTTGAAGATGAAACGGCTACTCTAGCCCAATTTATCGCTCCCACATCACATTATTTAGAAGCTTGGAATGATTATCATCCCAAAAGCGGTTACTACAACATAGCACAACCGACCATCAGACCTCTTTTTCTGACAAAAGATTTCCAGCAAATATTACTTGACTTGGCTGAGGTTCCAATGACACACGTCGACTACATCAAAGATTATTGGCAAAACAATATTTTGATAGATTCGGATTGGAATCGAGTCCTCCACGATGGATTTTATACCATAAATGAATCCCCCGAAACGATTGATCGTGTGGAAGAGTCGATTGTTATTGATGCTGCTGCATTGATCGATGCTGAAGATTATCCCATGAGTTTGGTTTTATATCCCAAAATTTCAATAGGGGATGGACAACAAGCCGGAAATCCTTGGTTACAAGAAATGCCCGATCCTATTTCACGAGTGAGTTGGGATAATTACCTAACAGTCAGTATTTCTGATGCCCAAAATTTAGGCGTTGTCAATACCACGAATTCACATGGAGCTATCGATGGAAGCATCGTACAAATCAAGGTGCGAAATCGTGAATATCAAGTCCCCGTTTTGATTCAACCAGGACAAGCACCAGGCACCGTTGGACTCGCGCTAGGATATGGTCGAAAACAAGGCGTCAAAAAGGAAATGCAAATTGGGGTTAATGCTTTTGAATTACATTTTGATCATCAACGCATCCAAAATGTAGAAATCAGCCCCATCAATGGTCCAATGCATGAATTTGCTTGTATTCAATTGCAAAATACGGTGATGGGTCGAGGAGAAATCATCAAAGAAACGACTTTAGAAGAATTTAATACTCAAGAAAAAGAATATTATAATCCCGTTGTCCATGTATCAAAAAATCATGTCAAAGTATCGGTTCGTTCTCAAGAAGTGGATGCTTGGCGCTCTTTTGATCATTCCATAGGTCATTTTTTCAATCTTTCGATTGATTTGAATGCATGTACGGGTTGTGGTGCCTGTGTGATCGCATGCCAAGCAGAAAATAATGTCCCTGTTGTCGGCAAACGCGAAGTAAGACGATCTCGAGACATGCATTGGCTTCGCATTGATCGATACTATTCATCCAATGAATCATTTCAACAAGACTACAAGCAAAATGATGAAACAACTTGGTTTGGTGAAGCCTTCGGCACTTTTCGAAAATTAGAAAAAGCTGCAGAAAACCCGCAGGTGGTCTTCCAACCAGTGATGTGCCAGCATTGCAACCATGCTCCATGTGAAACCGTCTGCCCTGTTGCAGCAACTGTCCATGGAAGACAAGGTCAAAATCAAATGGCGTACAATCGATGTGTTGGGACTCGGTATTGTGCCAACAACTGCCCTTATAAAGTGCGTCGATTTAATTGGTTCCGCTATAATAAAAACAAAGAATTTGACTATCATATGAACAGTCCACTAGGACGAATGGTGTTGAATCCCGATGTGGTGGTTCGTTCTAGAGGTGTTATGGAAAAATGTTCTTTTTGCATGCAACGTACCCAAAAAACCATCATGGATGCCAAATTAGAAGGACGTGAAATTAAAGATGGAGAATTTAATACCGCTTGTGCTCAAGCTTGCACTAGTGATGCCTTGGTTTTTGGTGATGCCAATAATCAGAATTCAAAAGTCGCCAAGTTAAAAAACTCCAAACGTAAGTATTACATGATTGAGAGTATTGGAACAAAACCCAATGTGATGTACCAACTGAAAGTGCGTAATACCGAAAAATCAAAGAATCACTCAATAACTAAAGAAGCCTAATGTCACATTACGAATCTCCGATTCGAGCCCCTTTAGTATTGGGCAAAAAAACATACCATAAGGTCTCTGAAGATGTAGCGAGACCTGTTGAAAATAAACCTTCACGTCAATGGTGGATTGTTTTTTCAATTTCTTTAATCGCCTTTTTATACGGTATGGGATGCATTATCTATACGATTTCGACTGGAATTGGTGTTTGGGGTCTCAATAAAACCATTGGTTGGGCTTGGGACATCACAAATTTCGTTTGGTGGGTCGGTATCGGACATGCAGGGACGCTTATTTCTGCCGTATTGCTTTTGTTTCGACAACGTTGGCGAATGGCCATCAATCGATCTGCCGAGGCCATGACGATCTTTTCAGTCATACAAGCGGGTCTTTTTCCGATCATACACATGGGAAGACCATGGTTGGCTTTTTGGGTCGTTCCGATCCCCAATCAATTTGGGTCTCTCTGGGTCAACTTTAATTCGCCACTGCTGTGGGATGTCTTTGCCATATCCACTTATTTATCAGTTTCTTTGGTGTTTTGGTGGACTGGACTTTTACCAGATTTTGCTATGATTCGAGATCGTGCGATCAAGCCATTCTCAAAAAAAATATACAGCATTCTCAGTTTTGGTTGGAGTGGCCGAGCCAAGGACTGGCAACGATTTGAAGAAGTATCATTAGTATTGGCAGGACTAGCGACTCCTCTTGTCTTATCGGTCCATACCATCGTTTCATTTGACTTTGCCACATCGGTCATACCAGGTTGGCATACCACGATCTTTCCACCCTATTTTGTGGCTGGAGCTATTTTTTCAGGATTTGCCATGGTGCAAACCCTCCTGATCATCATGCGTAAAGTATCAAAATTAGAAGATTATATTACCGTTCAACATATCGAATTGATGAACATCATCATCATGATTACCGGTTCGATTGTTGGCGTAGCATATATCACGGAGTTATTTATTGCATGGTACTCCGGTGTGGAGTACGAACAATATGCTTTTTTAAACCGGATGACCGGACCTTATTGGTGGGCCTATTTAGCTATGATGACTTGTAATGTATTCTCTCCCCAATTTATGTGGTTTAAAAAGTTAAGAACGAGTATCATTTTTTCATTCATCATTTCCATTGTGGTGAATATCGGTATGTGGTTTGAGCGTTTTGTCATTATTGTGACATCACTGCACCGAGATTTTGTACCATCTTCTTGGACAATGTTTTCGCCAACCTTTGTGGATATAGGCGTGTTCATCGGAACAATAGGATTTTTCTTTGTCTTGTTTTTATTGTATGCCAAGAAATTTCCTGTCATTGCTCAAGCAGAAGTTAAAACCATTCTGAAAGTTTCAGGACAGCATTACAAAGCTCAGCGAAAACGATTTAATTCCAATCATCATGGATAGTGGAAAAGTGATCCATGTCGTGTTTGAAGATGATGACGTGCTCTTGGAAGCTGTGAAAGATATCCGTCAAAACGACTATCATATTGAAGAAGTTTATACGCCATTTCCGGTTCATGGTTTGGATAAAGCAATGGGGTTATCTGGGACGCGTATTTCGATTGCAGCATTCATGTATGGATGTGTTGGATTTGCCGTGGCTTTATTGATTACAAATTATATCATGATTGAAGATTGGCCTCAAAATATTGGAGGGAAGCCCTCTTTTAGTTATTTTGAGAATCTTCCTGCTTTTGTTCCGATTTTATTTGAAATGACGGTTTTTTTTGCAGCCCATCTCATGGTGATTACCTTTTATTTAAGAAGTAAATTATGGCCTTTTAAAAAAGCTGAAAATCCCATTAAAGGAACCACTGATGACCAATTTTTAGTTGTTTTAGAGACAACTGATGCCCCGTCGAAAATAGAAAAATACTTAAGAGAATTAGGAGCTACCCAGATTGATTTTAAAGAAAATGAATCTTGATTGGAATATGAAAAGAATTGGTTGTTGTTTGTTGATCGGAATGCTATTGATGATGGGTTGTCACAACAAAAAAAAGCCCAACTATCAATTATTTCCAGATATGTATGAGCCCATTGGATATGAAGCATATCAAGAATCGCCTGCTTTTAGGGATAGTATTTCGGCATTGAAACCTCCTGAAGGAACTATCCATCGAGGTTGGAATCCCTATGCTTACCCCAATACCAATGAAGGATATCAAGATGCTAAATTAAACTTGATTTCACCCTTGGATTCTATAGAAGTTGATTTTGTCAAAGGTCAAGAATTATACGGTATTTACTGTGCCGTATGCCACGGAAATCGAGGTGATGGACAAGGCATTCTCATGGAAAGAGAAAAATTTTTAGGGATTCCAAGTTATGCGGACCGAGATATTACACCTGGAAGTACCTACCATGTGATTTTTCATGGTATCAATGCGATGGGTTCTCACGCTGGACAATTGGATGAAGAAGAACGTTGGCAAGTAACGGCCTATGTTATGGAGCTAAAAAATGAATTAGAAATAGCAGCAAGTTCAAATACAGAATAAGGATTCGATGGATTATCGTTTTTCAAAACATCTAAAAAGAGGCTCAATCATTTGTATTTTGATTGGTGCCATCGCTATTGCATATGGTTTTTGGACGACGCCAAAAACGGTGGAACAGGCCCAAAAAAAGGTTGCTTCATCACACCATCATGGACATGGAAGCACATCTCATGATGATCAAATCCATGTTGATCAGAATCATTCAGATGATGACTCATATCAACACGCTACAGATAAAGAAAAACATGACAAACATGGAGAACATGTATTGCACCAATTTCAAAACAAACCGTGGGCAGCGGTTTATGTATCGGCTTTATTTTTCTTTTTTATTGCTTTAGGAGCATTAGCCTTTTATGCCGTTCAAAGAGCATCTCAAGCAGGGTGGCCGATTGTGCTCTATCGTGTTATGGAAAGTATTTCCGCTTATGTCATTCCTGGAGGAATGATTGTTTTTCTTATTCTGTTGTTTTCTGTCCTTGGAGCCAACCACATGTTTGTTTGGACAGACCCTAAAGTCGTAGCTTATGACGTCATCATTCAAAATAAATCATGGTATCTCAACATCAATGGTTTTATTGTTCGGTCTTTGGTGATCCTTTTAGGATGGGGACTTTACAGAACACTTGTAAGAAGATTTTCTTTAAAACAAGATGAAGATACGGCACTAGCTGTCAATTACCACAAAAAAAACTTTAAATTATCGGCTGGGTTTTTAGTCTTTTACATTTTATCGGTTAGTGTGATGTCATGGGATTGGTTAATGTCCATAGATCCACATTGGTTTAGCACATTATTTGGTTGGTATGTCTTTGCTTCGATGTTTGTATCGGGAATCACTGTCATTGCCATGACGACGATTTACTTAAAATCGAAAGGATATTTAGATTTTGTCAATAGCAGTCATATCCATGATTTAGCTAAATTCATGTTTGGAATCAGCATTTTTTGGACTTATTTATGGTTTAGTCAATACATGTTGATTTGGTATTCAAATATTCCAGAAGAAGTTACTTATTTTATCTCAAGGTTTGAAGATTATCAATTGCCTTTTTTATCCTTATTGGTGTTCAATTTTCTTTTTCCAGTCTTGATTTTGATGAACACAGATTTTAAGCGAACCAACTATATTGTCATTGTCACGGGAATCATCATCGTGATTGGTCATTATTTGGATGTGTTCCATATGGTGATGCCAGGAACTGTAGGTGATCAGTGGTCTCTAGGCTTTGTAGAAATTGGTGCCTTTGTGTTCTTTTTCGGATTATTCATTCTCATTGTGTTTCGATCTCTTGAAAAAGCACCATTATTGGCCCAAAACGACCCCTTTATTGAAGAAAGCAAACGATTTCATTATTAATTAAGTAGATGTCCGTTCTTTTGATTTTAATTGCCCTCATTTTATTGTCTATTGCTGTGTGGCAAGTGACTAAAATATTTGAATTATCACAGAGAAAACCAGTCAATACACAAATCGCAACGCCAAAAGATAATGACATTCAAGGAAAGTTGTTGTTTGTCTTTTTGATGTTTTTATACCTTCTGACGATTTACTCTTTTTGGGCCTATGGGGATGTACTGCTCCCGCAATCGGCCTCGGAGCATGGTGTGGAATATGACCGATTGATGTGGTTGACGTATCTAATCATCTTTATTGTTCAAATCATTACCCAAGCACTACTGCATTACTTTTCTTATCGATTTAGAGGAAAAGATCCCAATCAAAAAGCATCGTATCTAGCAGAAAATGATCGATTGGAGTTTTGGTGGACCGTCATTCCTGTGATTGTTTTGGCGGGTATCATTCTCTATGGATTGTACACATGGACAGAAATTATGACTGTTGAAGAAAATGATGATGCTCTGATCGTGGAATTATATGCTCAACAATTTAACTGGAAAGCTCGTTATGCAGGAAAAGATGGACAATTAGGGGATGCTAATGTCCGATTTTTACAAGATTTTGGTGGTCTTAATTTGGTGGGGATTGATGCTACCGATCCCAATGGAATGGACGATATTGTGGTGACGGAACTGCATTTACCTGTCAACAGAGAAGTCATTTTTAAAATGCGATCACAAGATGTCCTTCATTCAGCTTATATGCCTCATTTTAGAGCACAAATGAATACGGTTCCTGGTATGATTACGGAATTTGCGTATACTCCAAACTTGACCACAGTGGAAATGCGTCAAGATCCTTTCATTGTGGCTAAAGTTGAAAAAATCAATCAATTGAGAGAGTCTAAAAGCCAAGAATTAATTGCTCAGGGGGATTTTCCATTAGAACCCTATGAATTTGATTATTTGTTACTGTGTAATAAAATTTGCGGTGCTTCACATTATAACATGCAAATGAAAATCATTGTCGAAACCGAAGAAGAATTTCAAAATTGGTTGGACCAACAACCAACTTTTGCTCAGACCATACAATAATATCACCATAGACTAATGAGTCAACATTCTGAAGAAAATCATCACGAGGACCATCACCATAAAGAGACCTTTATCACCAAGTACATCTTTTCTCAAGATCATAAAATGATTTCCAAACAGTATTTGATTACTGGTTTGTTCATGGGAATCATTGGCATCGGTATGTCTTTATTATTTCGTCTCCAATTAGCTTGGCCTGAAAAACCTTTCTGGATTTTTAAAGTGATGCTTGGAAAATGGGCTGAAGATGGCATTATGGACCCCAATGCCTATTTGTCATTGATTACCATCCATGGAACCATCATGGTCTTTTTTGTATTGACGGCTGGACTTAGTGGAACGTTCAGTAATCTATTAATTCCCTTGCAGATTGGTGCCCGAGATATGGCTTCTGGTTTTTTGAATATGCTCTCTTATTGGCTCTTTTTCATTTCTAGTGTTATTATGGTGGCATCTCTTTTTGTCGAAGCAGGCCCAGCCTCTGCTGGATGGACTATTTATCCTCCATTGAGTGCCTTACCCCAATCCATTCCGGGGTCTGGTATGGGGATGACCTTGTGGTTATTATCCATGGCGGTCTTTATCGCTTCTTCATTACTAGCAGCTTTGAATTATGTGGTGACCATCATCAATTTACGAACCAAGGGCATGAGCATGTCCCGATTGCCTTTGACGATATGGGCTTTTTTAGTCACGGCCATCATTGGGATTGTATCCTTTCCAGTTTTGTTATCAGCGGCACTGTTGCTTTTGATGGATCGCAGTTTTGGTACCTCTTTCTTTTTATCGGATATTTTCATTCAAGGAGAAGTTCTGCATTATCAGGGGGGTTCTCCAGTATTATATGAACATTTGTTTTGGTTTTTAGGCCATCCCGAAGTGTATATAGTTATTTTACCAGCACTAGGGATTACCTCAGAAATCATTGCCACTAATTCACGAAAGCCCATCTTCGGGTATCGGGCCATGATTGCTTCATTATTGGCGATTGCCTTTCTATCGACGATCGTCTGGGGACATCATATGTTTATTTCGGGAATGAACCCATTTTTGGGATCGGTGTTCACCTTTACCACGCTTTTAATTGCCATTCCTTCTGCTGTCAAAGCTTTCAATTATATATCAACGCTTTGGAAAGGGAACTTACAGTTCAATCCTGCTATGTTGTTTTCCATTGGATTGGTATCAACGTTTATTTCAGGAGGTCTCACAGGAATCATTTTAGGGGATAGCACCTTAGATATCAATGTTCATGATACCTATTTTGTGGTGGCCCACTTCCATTTGGTTATGGGTATATCGGCACTCTATGGATTGTTTGCTGGAGTGTACCATTGGTTTCCGAGAATGTTTGGAAGGATGTTAAACAAAAGGCTCGGTTATGTCCACTTTTGGATTACGGTTGTTTCGGCTTATTTGATTTTTTATCCCATGCACTTTGTGGGGATGGCAGGTCTCCCAAGGAGGTATTATACCAATACGGCTTTCCCTTATTTTGATGATTTAGCTGATATCAATGTGTTTATTTCGGTTGCTGCACTCATCGGCGGTTTGGCTCAATTGATTTTCTTATACAATTTCATTCATAGCATGTTCTATGGCAAAAAAACGGTTCAAAATCCATGGCGTTCCAATACGCTTGAATGGACCGCACCCATCAAACATTATCATGGCAATTGGCTTGGTAAAATTCCACATGTTCATCGTTGGGCCTATGATTATTCCAATCCACAGCATGAAGAAGATTTTGTTCCTCAAAATGTCCCATTAAAAAAAGAAGAAAAGGTGTTGCATCATTAGGATTTGGTTCTGATACCATCATTTTAACTTGATGTTTGAAATTTTAAACGCCAGTTTTTCGATTCTTGATTTTTTTTGTGGTGATACCCACTTTTGTTTTTGGCTTTTTTATGCTGACTTTTAACATACCCTTTTGGGAGTTGATTCGATTCAAGTTCAAAAGAGATCGAGAATTAGAAGTTTATTTACCGAGGCAACAATTAAAAATTGTTAGTCTCAAAAGCAAAACATTGCGACCTTTTTATTTTGGCAGTCACCGATTGGTGGTTTCTCATGAAACGATCAAGGCTGAATCAAAGGAGGGCATTAAAAACCTAGTGGTAAGCTATGTCAATACCCTAGACAAGAGAATGATCTCAAAGTTTTTGCTTGTTGGGATATTCATCGCTTTAATGAGTCATATAGTGACCTTTGTTACTTACGACTACGTAATGAAAGAAATTTCAATAAACAAACACTTAGCAATAGGGATTATTTTTGGGATGGTATACGGTTTTTCCATTGGATTACTGAAGAAACTTTTTAGATGACCGTCAATAACCCCAAGGTCTTTCAATACAAGGAACATACAACTCGATTTTTCAAAAGTCAGTTTTTCTTTGGAAAATTATATGCTAAAGTGGCAAAGTATTGCCAAGAATAGTTGAGTTTTACGGTTCGTATTTCATTTATTTTTCGTCAATGACTGATCGTGAAGCCATGAGGATTTTTTACTTTTGCTCGATACATCATTTTTTAGGGGCTTGATGGATAAAAATTTTTTAGGGATTATGTACTTAAGTGCCAAAAATAATTAAAAATGATAGTTTGAAATCGATCCCCCCCCAACTATCTTTTAAACAAAGGATCTTCCATCCTTGTGTTATCTTGAATCGATTGATTCACCATGTTCTCAATGATTGAAGGTTCATAAAGTCGATTTAAATCTTTTTCCTGATATCTTTTATCGATCCCAACGATATACAACTCTTGATTTTCTCTAATCGTGAAGATAACACTTCTTAAACCACTTCTTTTCCCAGATGATCCCGTTCCTATACGAATCGAATACGTATTCTTATTTAATTGCTTAATCCACGATTGACGAGTATCTGGAAAAGCTAAAAAAGATTTCAATGTTTTTTTAAAAACAGATTGAAATGTAGGATATTGTTTGATTATTTTTTTGTATTTGTCGATCTGCCTTTGGTGTTCGGTAAATCGTATAATCAAGAAAAGAATGGATCACGAGGGATTTCTTGAATGCCTAATTGATGATCCACCACCTCTTGCATCGACTCTCTCATTTCAACAACATGAATGATATCTTCTTTTTCAAGAACATCCACCATCGCATGGGGAAATTTGTTTTTAATAGCTTGTTCATAAACCCCCATTTCGGTTTCGTCAATATCGATAAAAAAATGTTTTTGATTAGAATTCATAACCACTATAGTCCCATTCAAAACCGTTTTTTTTGATTTCGTTAGCCCGTTCCAATAACACTTGGTGTGTTAGTGGTTCCAATGGAGCTGTTCCTAATGTTCTAACGAAATCCTTCAACCTATTCTCATCTTTCGGATTAATACTAATACACAACATCATTTCGAAATCGGAAAACCAAAAATACAAAAAATGGGATCTTTTTTGGCACTTAAGTATATAATTCCCAAAATTTTTACTGCGTTACCTAATAATTATTTAGATCTAACCCAATACGATCGTGATTACATTGATTTCAATAAGATGTCC
>JAPORT010000141.1 GCA_026710085.1 Flavobacteriaceae bacterium
GGTTTCTAAATTCAAAAATTTGTCATTGGTATTTTAACCGTTATGGTCCCGAAATAGGAGGTAATAGCCGTTGGCTTGTTTATGCAGTTGAAAAATTACCCATAGTTTCAGCAAAACAAAGGTGGATGAAAAAAATTGAAAAGTTTGTGTTTCGAATTTTGGAAATTGACCAATCATCTCAAAACTTTCAAACCGACTTAAGTCAGAATTTAATGGAGATTGATAATGTATTTTATGATATACTCCAATTTGATAAAAATGAAATAGAGTTTATAGGAGGATTTTAATCAACCAAAACTTATATGGTCTGAGATAACTTCGGACCCGAAATTTCACTTTGATAATGAAGGGTTTTTTCCTGAAGCAACTTGTTTTTTTATTGTTGGTGAAAATCTTCGATACATAACAGTATTTATGAATTCTAAAATTTCTCAATGGTATTTTAAATTCATTGGATCAGAGATTGGTGGAAACTTACGTTGGAAGGAGTATGCCGTAAAAAAAATGTTAGTACCTAAAGTATTTTCCGAAAAGCAATTAGAGACAAGTATCTTCAAACATATAAATACAAATATTTCTCATAAGCTTATAAGAAAAATTGAGGAAATGTTTTACACACATTTTGGATTATCTACCATCGAAATAAAAACAATAGAAGATGCTATTTCCAAATAAGGTTGAACAATAAAACAGCATAAAAAGGAGGGGGTTGATAAACCAAAAATAATTTGGAAAAGGATGGGTTACTGGGGTGCTTGGAATCTCTACTACAGTTTGGATTATAGTTCGTATTATTAACAATCAAAAAGCAAATAAACGAGCCGATGAAAAACATAAAATTGAAATCAAAATTCTTAAAAATAAACTGAAGAGAGATTATAATGATGACATTGATCAGTTATCTAGTCGCTCCTTAAAAAGTCTTTTTTAGCAGTTGTAGTTCTATTATTTTGATGATCGAAGTTCCTTGAACTGACAATGGAGCCTTTCTGAAAAAGTAAAAAAGAACCTCTTGGACTAGTTGTTCCATGAATTTCTTTAAATTCCACCCCGTCGCGGCCAAATAGCCGTTGATCGTTGGCGATTGGGCGCCCATCAAATCGTTTTCCTGCATCCGATGTTCTGTTTTGAGATGGCCAATCAGTGGCTCAATGGCTGCTCGGCGTCGGAACTTTTTCCGCTTCTTGTGCTTTTGATACGGGGTATCGCTTTTCAATGGTTGACCTGGAATCGATCTCTTGGTGTTTCCAATCTGACGTTTTCCGCGTCCGCCTCGGTCATACACCAATTCTTTGGGGACTAGACCGACGATGGATTCATGTTGTTCCAACAAGGGTTGGATGGTTTGGCTATCATGAGGGTTGCCCTCAAAAGCACCGATCGCCGTGATGATCATGGTTGGCCCTCTTGTCGCGATTAGGCCGACTTTATTCCCAAATTCATATTTTTTATGAGCCTTGCCTTTGGCAATGCAAGCCGTGAACGGCTTGTGAATGGCAACCACTTTATTTTTATCGAATCGCTGTTGATGGATGACTTTTTGATACCATGTCAGCTCTTTTTGGTACTGACTTTTTTGTTGGTGATCTCGTTTTCGCCCGAGCTCTCGGACTTGTCGGCCCGCTAAAGTCTTCAGTTTGGAGGTGGCCTTTTTGGCTTTTTGAGCTCGTCGAGGATGCTTCCCGTTAAAAGTTTGACGCAGCAGTTCTTTCGAGGCTTTGGCATCGGTTTGCCTCTGTGGGATCTTTTCTTTTTTGGCGATCTTGTTGCATTGATCGATGACCTTTTTGTTCAACTTGGCATCAGTCGGAAAGGTCACGTTGTTGCCTTGCACGGTGGTATCCGATAAGACCATCGATGACTTTTTGATTTCTTTTTGATGCAACTGAACCGAGTAAGCAAAGATCTTTTCCACCCCTGCTTGGCCCATACGATCTCTAATAGGACTCCAATCAGAAGGATCGCAAGGCGGCTGGTGTTTCATGAAATCAGAACCCGTAAAGTACTGCATGGTTGGGTTTTCAATCCAGCGATCCATGAGGGTTTCATCACCTAAATGGTCAAGCCGTTTCAGCATCAAACAACCCACCATCACCCGAATGGGATGGGCC
>JAPORT010000107.1 GCA_026710085.1 Flavobacteriaceae bacterium
GGCCACTATCCAAATTTGTTGGATAGATTCTTAAACGTTTTCTAGGTAACAACATAACTTAAACATTTAAAGGTTAACATATACTTTTGTAGAAGCAATTTTTATTCCTCGCAAAATTTTAAGTCAGTTTGTCATTAAATGATGAAATATTTTAAATTTTAGTGACAGTTTGACACTATTTGATGGCGTTTTGGACTAAATCGGCAACTTCCTGGAATAAAACAGCTGAATAAACGTTGAGCTTTGAATTAGAAATAATTTTTTTTGCAATGTCAGCATTGGTTCCTTGAAGTCTCACAATGATGGGTACATTTATTTTTCCAAGGTTTTGATAAGCATCAACAATGCCTCGAGCGACTTTATCACATCGAACAATGCCTCCAAAAATATTGACTAGGATGCATTTTACTTTTGAATCACGTAAAATCAATCGAAAACCAGTTTCGACTCGATCACTATCTGCTGTTCCTCCAACATCAAGGAAATTGGCTGGATCTCCTCCAGATTGCTTGATTAAATCCATCGTGGCCATAGCCAAACCAGCTCCATTGACCATACAGCCAACATTACCACTCAGAGCAACATAATTGAGTCCTGCTTGACTGGCTTCAATTTCTATTGGATGTTCTTCAGTCAAGTCTCTTAATTCATAAAAGTCGTTGTGACGAAATAAGGCATTGTTATCTAGAGTGACTTTGCAGTCAATGGCCATGATTTGATCATCCGAAGTTTTAAAGACCGGATTAATCTCAAAAAGGGAAGCATCCACTCCGACAAAAGCGTGGTACAGCGAAGTGGCAAACTTAGTCATTTGACCAAAAGCTTTTCCTTGAAGTTTTAAATCAAAAGCTATTTTTCTGGCTTGAAATGGGAGAATCCCAACAGCAGGATCAATTTCTTGTGTATGAATTAGTTGTGGTGTTTTATCAGCAACCGCTTCAATATCCATACCCCCTTCGGTAGAGTATACGATCATGTTCTTTCCTGTTTGACGATTCAAAAGAACGGACATGTAGAATTCTTGAGGTTCTGATTCTCCAGGATAGTAAACATTTTGATCAATCAAAACTTGGTTTACTTTTTTTCCTTCAGGAGGGGTTTGAGGAGTGATTAATTGCATCCCCAATATTTGTCGAGCATAAGTACCCACTTCATCAATACTTGAAGCAATTTTAACACCTCCTCCTTTACCTCTTCCCCCAGCATGGATTTGAGCTTTGACGGCAAATTTGTCCGTTCCCGTTATCTTTTGCAATTCTAGGGCAGCCTCTTTAGCTTGCTGAGGGGTCTTTGCAATAATACCTTTTGATATTGCTACTCCATAGGATTCAAGCAAGGCTTTTCCTTGATATTCATGAATATTCATTGATCGATAAGTTGGTCTCCAAAAGTAAACGATTTACCAAAGCTTGACTTCATATTTGATTGTTTTGTGAGACGGATGGACAATTCATTTATAAATGAGTTCCTATTTTTAAAATGTTACATCTCTAACACGATTGAATCATTTCATTAATAAATTGAACTTCAAATAAAGAACTCGACAATTAAAATTTACTTTCGCATTCAATAATCAAACTTTGTGAAAAATAAAGATTTATTGTCTATTGCTCATCAATACGGTACTCCCTTATATGTGTACGATGGAAATGCGATGGTTCATCAATACCAACGATTGATTGATGCTTTTGATGCGATGCCTCATTTAAAAATACAATATGCCTGTAAAGCTCTTTCTAATTTAACCATCTTAGAACTTTTTAAGAATTTGGGTGCTGGATTAGATACCGTATCAATCCAAGAAGTGGAATTAGGCTTGAAGGCTGGATTTCAACCCCATCAAATCTTTTTCACTCCAAATGGTGTTTCAATTGAAGAAATTCAAAAGGTCACCCAAATGGGGGTTCAAATTATCATTGATAATTTATCTCTATTAGAACAATTTGGAAGCATCCATTCGACAATCCCAGTTGCTATTCGTTTAAATCCACATGTCATGGCTGGAGGTCATTCAAAAATCTCTGTTGGACATATCGATTCCAAATTTGGCATTTCGATCCATCAACTTCCACACATTAAAAGAATCATTGAAATCACTCAAATGAAAATTAATGGCCTACACATGCATACAGGCAGTGATATTTTGGACATTGATGTGTTTTTAAAGGCCACGGATATTTTGTTCAAACATGCTCATGAATTTGGAGATTTAGAGTTCATCGATTTTGGAAGCGGTTTCAAAGTATCCTACCACCAACAAGATGCGGAAACCAATATTGAAGAATTGGGCCAAAAACTAAGACAACGTTTTGAAAGCTTTTGCAACGAATATGGTAAAGATATTTCCTTAGTTTTTGAGCCTGGGAAATTTTTAGTCAGCAAGGCAGGTCATTTTTTAGTGAAAGTTAATGCCATCAAACAAACAACCTCAACGGTTTTTGCTCATGTTGACTCGGGCTTTAATCACTTGATTCGTCCCATGCTTTATGACGCTTATCATCAGATTGAGAATATTTCTAATGATTCTGGAAAAAGTCGCTATTATACTGTTGTCGGTTATATCTGTGAAACAGACACTTTTGGGGCTAATCGAAAAATCCAAGAAATTGCGGAGGGTGATATCTTGGTATTCCGAAATGCTGGGGCTTATTGTTTCATGATGGCTAGTAACTATAATTCAAGATATCGACCAGTAGAAGTTCTATGGTATGACAATCAACCACATCTCATTAGAAAAAGAGAAAACTTTGAAGATTTAATCCGTCATCAAGTACCCATTGATTGGGAAAAGATTGAATCTTAACGTCGCTTTTTTATCTGTGAACTTTTCTCTTTTCTAACTTAACAAGGTCTGAAGGCTTTTAATCTCTGATTCTAAAAGTTAATCCATTTAATTTTTCAAGAGACAATAACAATAAAGCTCTAGAAAACGAATCCAATCTTTGGTATAATTTTCGACCAGTTCTTGTTGTCCATATTTACTAGCCAATGAGAAAAAAGAATTGGAATCTGATATCTTGAATGAAGTTTGTTTTTCAAATAGACTCAAATCTGGAAATCCATTTTGGAAGCTAACTTTCAACGCACTTTCAATCCCTTGTATTAATTCATTTTCTTCGGGATGATTTAAATTACGATTTTCTAATTCTAAGGCAAAAAAGTCAAACGCAATGGTCAGTGAGGAAATTTCTTGAGATAGTTGATTCAAGAATGGGGTAACACTTTCTGGAGGTAAATACATGGTGTTTCCTTCCCAAATGAATAAACTACTCTTGGTGGAATCAAAGCCTATTTTTTCAAGTTCATGAATGATATTTATTTTTAAATAATTACACTTAACTGAAGGAGGCTGAGAGAATCCGTTTCCCTTTAAAATAGAGCTTTTATAATCAATAATTCCTGGTTGATCAATTTCAAAAAACTTCACTTTTGGATGTGAAAATCGATGTGCACGCATATCAAATCCACTACCCAGAAGGACAATCTGTCTTATTCCGTTATCATGGGCTTTTATCACTAATTGATCAAAGTACCTAGTTCGAAAACTAATCATTATTGTAGAGGGAGGAAAGTTTTCATGCATTTGGAAAGCAGCTTTCTTTGCAGTCTCATTTGAAAAAAAGTCAGCATAAGAATCCTGAAATAATGGATTCGACTTTTTTGATTCTATGGCTCTAATTGTGGCAATTACAAATGCCGTTCCCCCAATTTTGTTTATCAATTTGAGTTTGTCTATCATAGTAAAAATTTATTATGCCTTAATATTAATGAATTTTAAAGCATCCGTAGTTGGTTTTTTGAAACTTATTAAATTCAAGAGCCTAACCTTGTATCATAGTCAGTTATCTCCTAGATGTGTTCCCCCTCATTATTGCTACATTGACTTTAAACTTCTAAAAGTTTCGTTAAATTCCATGATTAATTCATCAATGAGTTTTCTTGCCGATTTGATTGAATCAAATTGTGCAGAAACTTGACCAATTTCTAATTCCCCTTGATCTAAGTCCCCTTCAAACATTCCTAATTTGGCTCTATCCTTTCCTAATATGGTTACCAATTCATCTTTGGTAGCTCCACGCTGATAAGCTGCTTTAATCTCTTGATAAAAAGCGTTTTTTATTAATCGAACAGGAGTTAATTCTTTAAGTGTTAAAATAGTATCTCCATCCATTGAATCCAAAACCCTTTGCTTGAAATGAGAATGTGAAGAAGATTCATGCGTTATGGCAAAACGAGAACCTATTTGTACGCCCTCTGCTCCTAATGCCATCGCAGCCAACATAGCTCTCCCAGAACCAATTCCTCCTGCTGCAATTAATGGGAGATTCATTGCTTTTCTGATAATTGGAACAAGGACCATTGTCGTTGTTTCCTCCCGACCATTGTGTCCTCCAGCTTCAAAACCTTCTGCTACAATGATGTCTACTCCACTCTCTTGAGCTTTGAGAGCAAACTTTAAGGAACTAACGACATGAGCCACAGCAACGCCCTCTTTTTGCAATGTTTTTGTCCATATCTTCGGATTTCCAGCTGATGTAAAAACCACTGGTACTTGATGTCGCAGGATAATCTTGATGTGCTGCTCTATTTGTTTGTAGAGTAATGGAAGATTGACACCAAAAGGGAGTTTCGTTGCCTTTTGGCATTTGGTGATGTGTTCGTTAAGAATTTCGGGAGTCATCGATCCAGCACCAATAAGTCCCAGTCCACCTGAATTTGAAACAGATGATGCTAATTTCCAGCCACTATTCCAAACCATTCCAGCTTGAATAATGGGATATCGAATGCCTAATAAATTTGTTAATCGATTATACAATCAGAACGTTATGACAAAAAATTATCGACAAATTTGTATGCGTTAATGACCGATTGCTCCCCTTCAATTCCTTCGGAGGCATTTCCATGTTCCATTCCGAGGATTCCTTGATAATTTTGAGAATGTATGTATTGAAACACATTTTTATAATTGATTTCCCCAGTTGTAGGCTCTTTTCTTCCAGGATTATCACCTATTTGGAAATATCCTATTTCATCCCAAGAAGTTTGTATGTTGTGAATCAAGTTTCCTTCTTGAATTTGCTGATGGTAGATATCAAATAATATTTTACAAGAAGGAGAATCCACTGCTTTACATATTTGATATGCTTGTGGGATTCGTGTGAGAAATAATCCAGGGTGATTCATGAAATTCAAAGGCTCCAAGACCATAACCAAGCCATGTGGTTCTAGTATTTCTGATGCGTGTTTTAGAGTTTCAATCACATGAGATGTTTGATAATCCATATTTTGTCGCGGATCAATATGTCCAGGTACAACGGTCATCCATTTAGCATGAATTCTTTTGGCAATTTCAATGGAATCAGTGATTTCTTTTAAAAATTTTTCTCTGAGTTCCTGATTTCCCGATGTCAAATCTGCTTTTTTCCAACTGATGGTATGAGCTACAAAGACTCCCATTTGTAATCCACGCTTTTCCATAGTCGAAGCCATTTCATTTTGCAGTTTCATTTCTCTTTGACGCATTCGATTATCCTCAAAAGCTTGAAAACCCACGTCGGCCATAAAATGTAGTTGATCGATTGGGTTATCTCCCGCCGAATGTTTAAACATTCCTAAATGTGGGGCATATTTTAGGTTGAACTGATTATTCGATGGAAATGTTTTGGTTTTCCATGATGATGATAAAGAATAATTTGAAAATGCTGTAAGTGGAGCAGATAGAGCTATAAATTTTGCGAAACTTCTCCGGTTCATTTTTTAAAATAGGTCGTTTTTCCTGGCATTGCAATTGCGTAATCACCATTTTCATCAGGCAAAACAGGAGCCGGACTTTCCCAATCCATTTGGTCTGGAACTAATCGATAATCCAATGCTAATGCTTTTTTTAAGTTGATGACTTGTCCTGAATACGTTGCCATTCGTCCCCCTATAGCTGATAATGTACTATAAGCAGCATGCTCCACATCATTGATAAGATTTTCTTTTCTAATGGCTTGGAACAGTTCATCTTGCTCTATTTGATAAGGACTAGAGTCCTCATTGTTTTGGTATTGATATAACACCTTTCCATTTAAATCTTTAATCACTCCCTGTCCTAAAAAAACAGTTCCTTTGGTTCCTTGCAATACTTCATCGACTCGATTCATACAACCTGGAATGTGCCTGCATTGACTCGAAATAACTGCTCCACTAGGGTATGTGAATTCAACAAAATGATGGTCAAATATTTCTCCATGGTCTTTTCCATTTCGAACTTGACGGCCTCCCATGCCCTGAGCCGTTTGAGGAAATTCTCCTATAAACCAA
Organism: Flavobacteriaceae bacterium; assembly: GCA_026710085.1. GTDB lineage: Bacteria > Bacteroidota > Bacteroidia > Flavobacteriales > Flavobacteriaceae > Bin25. The sequence continues at coordinate 6,307 of JAPORT010000107.1, forward strand.
TTTGCTACATCAATATTGTGAATGTGTTGTTCGACAATATGGTCTCCACACAACCAATTAAAATAGTACCAATTTCGCATTTGATATTCTAATTCTGATTGATTTTCCTTTCGTTCATGAACCCAGACTCCTGAACTGTTCCAATAGATTTGTCCACCCGTGATTTGACCAATCATTCCCTCTTGAACTTTTGAATATAACTCCAAGTATTGTTTTGAATAGCGTCTTTGGAGACCTACGACAACATTTAATTTTTTATTCAATGCCTCTCTACCAGAATCGAATATCTTCCGAACACCAACCGAGTCTGTTGCCAATGGCTTTTCCATAAATACATGCTTCTTTTTTTGAACAGCATAATCAAAGTGAATCGGTCGAAAGCCGGGAGGTGTCGCTAATAAAACAACATCTGCCACATCGATTGCTTTTTGATAGGCATCAAATCCGGTCAATTGAAATTCCTTATCTAATTCAATGACTTTTTGTCCCCCAAAATGTTCGTTAATCCCTTTCAAACTAGAATCGATTCTATCTTGAAAAACGTCTGCCATGGCGACTAATTGGATATTTGAATCAGCTTGTAATGCATTGACCAAAGCTCCGGAACCTCTTCCTCCACATCCAACCAAAGCTACTTTGAGTGTTGGATTTGATTTTGGAATCGAAAAAGCCTTTAATGATGTCGGAATCGTTAGAATCCCACCAGTCGCTAATGTCGAGGTTTTAACAAAGTCTCTTCTTGAAGAATTTGATTTGTTTTCTGTATTCATTGATTCTATCTTGAGCAATTAAAATTAAAGATTTTTTTGATGTTCTAAAAAATCTGCTTAGAAATCCTCATCCTCTCATCAATCGATTAGTTTATAGCACTCTCCCAGTACCTCATTTGCTTCTCTATACTAGGTGTTTTTTTGGGTCTTACGATTCGAAATCCAACAAAGTCTGCGTCCGTATGCCACCATATGCTTTTGGGTATTTGGGGATCTCTGAGTTTCCAAGTACTTGATGACCTTCCTCGAGCTGCAGATCTTAGTTTTTCTGGAAAATCTTTCCATGAACCGCCTCGAACTGATCGGGGATAGAGCATGGAGGCCATTTCAAAGGGATTGGATACTAATGAATCTCGTAACTGATACACATTAGGTAGGTATTGATCTAAAGTCCATTCAGCAACATTTCCATGCATATCGTATAATCCCCATGGATTCGGACGCTTTTGACCAACTTGTTGATATGTTCCATTACTGTTTTTTTGATGCCATCCAAATGAATCTAAATCAATTTCGTCGTCTCCAAATGAATATTTGGTCATTGTTCCTGCTCTTGCCGCATATTCCCACTCTGCTTCTGTTGGCAGTCGATAAAAATGACCCGTTATGGCAGACAACCATTGGCAAAATGTACTTGCAGCATGTTGGGTCATGCATATGGCTGGATAACCATGGATACCCATACCAAAACTCATATCGGTATAAGCTGGCGTGGCTCCAGAAATTGCATCCACTTCAATTTCAACCTCACTCGAGATCGGTTTTTCCACTATATCGTCAATATGTCGCTGCAAGAATAATTGATAGATATCCCATGTTATTTCATATTTCGCCATCCAAAAATCATCGATTTCAACAACATGTTGTGGTCCTTCATCGTGATAGCGCCCTTTTTCATTTTCTGGAGAACCCATCTGAAAAGTCGCCCCTTCGATAAATACCATTTGAATGGTATGTTCTGATTCGGGAATCTCTTGATCGTAGTCAAATTGAGAGAATACAATACTCTCATAAAAAAAGATGAAACCAATAAGCAAAATAAATAGGTATTTTTTTATCAGAAGTCTCAAATCTACAAACTTGGAAAAAGCGTTTTTTTAAATCTTAGTTTCTTTTCTAAATCATCATTTTCCTCTAATCGAATTTCTTCAACAATCTGATCATACTGTTGTATGAAAAGCTCGATAAACTTCATTCCATCAATGAGTTTTATTGGCTTATATCCTCTTTTATCAGCAGACTCAATAGCACGTCTTGTAAATTTTGAAAGTGTTATAAAACACCCTTGAAAGTCGTTTTTTAATGCTCCTCTAAAACTTCTGATTTCTCTTTCCCCAATCGTAGCCGTATGATATCTTTTGAATTGAACTTGTAAGTTTATTGATGCGATCCCATGAACATCCAACTCTCCCTCAAAGTCAATTCCTCCATCACCAACAAAACCAGTTTGTTGCTTTGGTTCAAAACCAAGAGTCTTTAATAAATAGGAAGCTAGTAATTCAAACTCAATAGAATCTAATTCTAAAATCCTTTTTCTAATGAGTTCATAAACAGAATTCATGTTAAATGTTGGTCTCGGGGGTACAGGTGAATTGATGTTTAAAATTTGACATATTTCCTCTCTTTGCTTTATCCTAAAAAAAGTCAGAGAAGAACGCAACGAATTTTGTAATGGAATCGAAAATTGATGACGACTAACATCATCTAGCAACCACTGGACATTCTTCCTCCATGTATATGGAAATCCCTGATCCCTTTGGAAAATAAAATCACTTGTCAGTTTTCCTATTAATAATTTTTGACTTCTATATGGAGTGATGATTAGGTCTCCAATATTGCACTCATGAAGAAAACGATCAATCTGTCCAACATTTTGATGAAGTTTCATACCAATATCATCAGGATACATCTCTCGGTATTTGGTTTTAAGGAACTCTTTATTTTTTAAATCCCAGTCATTCCGTTCTGGATCGATGTTAATAAACCAACCGATTCCTACACAACTATATTCCTTGAAATTCTCTGTATATTTTCCATAATCAGCCCTACACACATAAACATCCATCATTCTAAATTCTCGTTCGTAAATATAGGAAAATCATTTGCTGATAAGTCAAGCAATCACTCCTGAACCCATCAATTCATTCTCTTGATACCAAGCCACAAATTGACCTTGGGTAATCGCAAATTGAGGAGCTTCAAAAAGAACAAATAAACCATTCGAATCCATTTTGATGGTTGCATGTTCGAGTGATTGTCGGTACCTAATTCTTGTCATCACGGGGAGTGTTTCATTATCACAAAATGAACTAGGTTTTCTAATCCAATGTATCTTATCTGTTTCAACCATCAAGGATTTTCGGTACAGTCCCGGATGATTTTTTCCTTTTCCTACGTAGACAATATTATTTTCAGTATCAATACCAATGACAAACAAGGGTTGGTCTTTTCCGCCAATCGCGAGTCCCTTACGCTGCCCAATAGTATAAAAATGAGCTCCTTGATGTTGGCCAATGATGCTTCCATCTGAAGAATCATAACGATATCCGTACCTATATTCCAAATGATGATCTTCAACATCTTTAGGATTGTATAAATCATGATTTGATTGTATTTCAATGACATGACCCGTTTTAGGTTTTAATTTTTGTTTTAAAAAATCAGGCAATTTGACTTTACCAACAAAACAAAGTCCTTGCGAATCTTTTTTGGCAGCAGTGACCAAATGGTTTTCTCGAGCGATGGTCCGGACTTCTATCTTATTTAAATGGCCAATAGGAAATAATACTTTACTCAATTGCTTTTGGGTTAATTGACATAAAAAATAGGACTGATCTTTGGTTTTATCAATACCTGCAATGAGTTTGAAGTCTTTGTTACTCGTGTTTTTTGACAATGCCTCTTTTTGACAATAATGTCCCGTTGCGATAAAATCGGCTCCAACATTCATAGCGGCTTTCAAAAACAAATCAAACTTAATTTCTCGATTGCAAATCACATCAGGATTTGGTGTTCTTCCACGGCGATACTCTTCAAACATATAATCAATCACTCTTGATTGATATTCTACTGAAAAATCAATGGTATGAAATGGAATAGAAAGTTTGTCTGCAACCAACATTGCATCATAGCTATCTTCTAGCCAAGGACATTGGTTCGATAAGGTCATGGATGGATCATGCCAATTTTTCATAAACAAACCAATAACTTGATAACCTTTTTTTTGAAGTAAAAAAGCTGCTACAGATGAATCAACGCCACCTGAAAGCCCGACCACAACAGTTGGTTTGCTCAATGGAAATTGGATTGGTGATTCAAAACAAACGGTCTTGACTTAACATTCAAAAAAAGAAATTGAAAGTTTAGAGGATATGTTTGGACTCCGAGATTCTGAAACAATAAAAACTACTTTCGATTTCTCAATTGTTTTTGACGTTCGGCTTCTTCCATGGCTTTTTGAAGTCTTGCTGTAAACCCACCAGGTTTTGGTTTGCGTTTCTTTTTGACTTCAATTTGAGCATGAACTTTATCTTGATTGATGATATAATTTTTAATCACCAACATCAAAAGGATGGTCAATAAATTGGAAACGAAATAGTAAAGACTCAGACCACTAGCATAATTATTAAAGAAAAAGAGCATAAAAACGGGCATGATTGACATCAATACTTTCATATTAGGCATTCCAGGTTGACTCGGTAAGGTTTGTTGAGACATCGTCATGCGAGTATAAAAGAAGATTGCTACCGAAGCTAAAATTGGAAATAAACTGACATGATCTCCATAAAATGGAATATTAAATGGTAAGTCTAATATGGAATCATAGGATGCCAAATCATCAGCCCATAAAAAACTCTTTTGTCGCAACGAAAAAGCAGCTGGAAAAAATAAAAATAAGGCATAAAATACGGGTAATTGTAATAAAGCTGGGATGCAACCAGAAAGTGGACTTGCTCCGGCTTTCGTATAAAGAGCCATGGTTTCTTGCTGACGCTTGACGGGATTATCTTTATATTTCTCACCTATTTCTTGAACTTCTGGTTTTAAAATCCTCATTTTTACTTGAGAAACGTAAGATTTATACGTCACGGGAGACATGCATAATCGGACAATAATCGTCATCAGTATAATGGCCATTCCATGAGGAATGTATGAGCTTAAGAAATTAAACAGTGGCATGAATAAAAAACGATTGATCCATCCAAAAATGCCCCAGCCCATCTCGATTGATTTTTCTAAATCACCATCCATTGATCTAAAAAGATAAAAATCAGTGGGGCCAAAATAAAATTGATAAGATTCATTTACATCCGACGCAACGGTACTCAATTCAGCTATTGAGGTCAATTTCTTTGTGAAACGTTCTTCTAATTCCTTGTTTTTCGCAATATTTTGTGAGGACACAATCACGGACTTAAATGGCTGATCTGGAATTAATATCGAACTGAAAAAATGCTGCTTGTATGAAATCCAGCGAACATCTTCAGTCGTTCGAGAGATTTGTTTTCGCTGTCCTAACTTTTTATCTTTATTCCTTTCATATCCATAGGACAAACGGGTGTATCTGTTTTCGTAATCGATTGATTTTGAGTTTCGAAATACTTGGGTCGTCCAGGTCATCCTTGGTGGATATCGAGGAGATAACTGCTCAGAAAGACCTCTAGATTGTACGTCGAAATCAAGCATAAAGCCCGTATTTTGTAATTCATATCGAAAAGAAATCCCTTGAGCATTTCCAGGGCTCGTGTCCATAATTAAAACCTGAGCATTTTCTTGATTTTCTAATCTTGGAATAAAATACATATCGTTGGTATGGGTAATACGACCGTCAACCGAAGACACTTCAATACTAAAATCTGAATTTTCTTCATTGATCAGGTATAAAGGCTCTAGCAGATAGTTTTCAAATTCTTTGAGTCGAAGTGTTCTAATTTGTCCTCCTTTAGATTGTATTTCCATCCATAATTGATCGTTTTCCAAAACAACGACATCTTGTTTTTTATCAACAAACCAGTCGCCAAAATCACCATAGGTTCGAGTTAAATTTTCTAATTCTAAGGAGTCTGATGAAATAACAGCATCATTGCTTGGCGTGTTTTCTTGTGTCGGATTAACGGCTTCTTGATCCAATATTTCTTGTTGCTGAAGAGCTTCATTTCTAGCTTCAGAATTACGATACATCATCCAAGTGATGATCCCAGCAATTAAAATGAATCCAACAAGTTGAAATGGATCAAATTTCTTTTCTTCCATAAACGGTTTTTAGGTAGCTACTAATTGCCTTTGTTTGTAGTCGATTCCAGCTCTAATGAAAGAAACAAACAGAGGATGAGGTTGCGAAACGGTGCTTTTGTATTCAGGATGAAATTGTACACCCACAAACCATGGATGTTCAGAAATTTCAATGACTTCAGCTAAGTCAGTTTCTGGGTTGACGCCAACAATTCGAAAATTAGAGTCTGTTATTTCCATGGCCAATTGACTATTGATTTCATAACGATGACGATGTCTTTCTTTAATGGTCTTGGCGTTGTACGATTTGAAAACTTTTGAGTCTTCAATCAACTCACACTCCCATGCGCCCAATCGCATGGTTCCTCCCTTAGTAACAATAGACTTTTGCTCTGTCATTAAATCAATAATGGGAAAATCTGTTTCCAAATTTTGTTCTGTAGAATCCGCCTTTTTAAATCCAGAAACATTTCGAGAATATTCAATGACGGCCATTTGCATCCCCAAACAAATACCCAAAAAAGGGATTTTGTTTTCTCTAATATACTGAATTGCAGTGAGTTTTCCTTCAATGGCTCTAGAGCCAAAACCAGGAGCTACCAAAACCCCATGTAGGTTTTGCAATAAATCAGTCACGGAATCATGATCCACATTTTCAGAATGAATGAATCGAACATCAACTTGAGTTTCTAACTGGGCACCGGCATGAATGAAAGATTCTAAAATCGATTTATACGAGTCGGTGAGTTCGATATATTTTCCAACCAATCCGATTGTTACTTTCTTTTTCGGATTTTTGATACGATATAAAAAATCTTTCCATTGGGAAAGATCAACTTTCTTTGTTGGAGTCAGATGAAACTTTTTGAGTACTTGGACATTAAGACCTTCTTCAAGCATTTTCATGGGGACATCATAGATCGTACAAACATCGAGCGATTCAATCACATCATTTGGATGCACATTGCCAAAAAGTGCAATTTTATGTTTGATTTCTTTTCCTAAGGGACGATCAGAACGACAAACCAAAATATCTGCTATCAAACCGCTTTCCATGAGCAATTTGACCGAATGTTGTGTGGGTTTGGTTTTTAATTCACCCGATGAAGCCAAAAATGGAACTAAGGTCAAATGGATAACCACGACATTGCTTTTACCCAATTCCCAAACAAGTTGTCTCACTGATTCAATGTATGGAAGAGATTCGATATCCCCTACTGTTCCTCCGATTTCTGTGATGATGATGTCATAGTTTCCCGTTTGTCCTAGCAATAACATTCGTTGTTTGATTTCATTGGTAATGTGAGGGATGACTTGAACTGTTTTTCCTAAAAAATCACCTTTCCGTTCTTTTTCAATAACGCTCTTATAAATTCTGCCCGTAGTCACATTATTGTCTTGTGAGGTATTGACATTCAAAAAACGTTCATAATGTCCTAAATCTAAGTCAGTTTCAGCACCATCTTCTGTGACAAAACACTCTCCATGTTCGTATGGGTTTAAGGTTCCAGGGTCCACATTGATGTAAGGATCAAATTTTTGTATGGTAACTTTAAAATGTTGAGCCTGTAGTAACTTAGCAAGTGAAGCTGCAATGATGCCTTTACCCAAAGAGGAGGTCACTCCCCCAGTTACAAATACATATTTGACGTCTTTCATTCAACAATTGCATTTGCAAAAATACGGGAGCCGAAAGTAAGAGAAATTTTGCCTACCATATGGGATCTATATTGTCTCCAACTAATTCAACTAGCTGACCATTTTGATATCGAAGTAGAAAATGGAATGTATTGAAAAAGCCTCGAGAATCATTTTTATCATAATCAAATCCAAAACTATTGTAAACTCGAGATTGCCATTGATTTTCATTTGATTTATGTTCTTGTCTCAATGAATGCCTGTAAATAATATCGATTACTAAATCATATCCTCTAATGGCTTCCAAACTTGGGTATTTGCCATACCTATTGTAATAAGTGTCTTTAAAAGCATTGACATAACCGCCCCAACTTGTTCTGTATAAAGAAGGAAAAACAATATCTAAATTATTATATTCTTGAGATAATAAATCCATCATTGAAAACGAATTGATAATTGATGTATTGATTAATTGGATTTGATAATCGTTTTTTTCCTGATTAATAGAACTAAAAAGTGAAATAGCATTTGAATAAAGAATATCTGAGTCTGTGGCAAGGATGATCAGATTCAATCTTCGAGGATTCATTTTCATTAACACAGAATCGATGTTTAAATAGTTTCCTTTAGAAGGAATAATGATTTGAGATGCTGGAAAATCTATTTTTAGCTTATGAATGAATTCTTGATTGGCATCATCGGTAACGATGAAAATATTTTTAGGTTGATCACGGATTTTCTTATGAATGTATCCGAATAACTTTTCTTGAATGATCTTATTGGAAGTTTGGGTGTGATATACATTTGGTCTATTGGTAACGGGACGAGTCGAAATAGGAAAATATTTTTCAACAGAAATCAAATCAGGATTCGATGAAAGAAAATTAAAATTTTGTGCCAATAAAGGACCAATGATCACATCATACTCAGCAATTTTTTCTTCAGTAATGATTTGATTGATTGTGTTTTGATTATTTTGAGTGTCAAAGGCAACTAACTCCACTTGTGCTCCAAATTCTTGAGCTGTTTCAAGAGCTAATTCACATCCCAATAAAAAATCAATGGAAATCGTCGTCAGATTTCTAGATTGATTTAAATCTTGTATTTTTTTATTATGCGTGGATTCTATAAAATTTTGAGCGTTGATGGGTAATAATAGCGCCATTTTTAGACGCTTTTCATTCTTTTGAAAACTCAAGTCAATATCAGAAAGAAATTGAGATTTTATTTTTTCATGAACCGATAAATTTTTGGTTTCGATTTGGGGTAATATAATATCGATACCATTAAGAAATAACTGGTCTAACTTAGTTTGATTAAGATTATATTTTTGGAGTTGTTTGGATGAGACTTGGTTTAAGGTCATTAAGTACTCTGTTTCTTTTTCAATTCGTTCCACTTCAGATAAAGTATCTAAAATGAATCTGTTTTGTTGGAAATCAATGATTGAAAACAATTGACTTAATAAACTTTTATCCTTGATAATTGGATTGAGTTTGATAAGACTTTTTGGCAACAAACTTTTATTGATGATTTGATCTAATTCTACATCTGTATAAACTGGTATTGTTGTCGAAGATGGCGTAAACAAATATTTGAGCGTTTCAATTTTACTAGTGTCAATAGTAAATCGATTTCTGCCTTGTCGCATATCAGGATATAGGTATAATAATTCTGAAAAATCTAAATCATAGCGCCTTCCTATTTGTTTGGAATCTAGATCTTCAAAGCTCAATCCACCCAAAGAGACGTTCTCTGTTGGAACAATAGGATTCTCGCGATTAATCTTCTGTTTCAAATCCTTGACAATATCGTTAGATTCATCAGGTATTTCTTGATTTTGTAGGACTACTGGAATTTTCAACTTCATTCCTCTTCGAATGACTCTTCGAGAAAGTCGAGAATTATACTGGATTAACTCTTCATAAGTGATGGAGTGTTTTTTTAATATATCAATTACCTTCTCTCCTCTTTGGACTACATGTGTTTTAAATTGAACCTTTTCTTGTCCCAGAGAAAATTCGATTCCCCCAATCATCATCATGGTCAATAGAAGAAAAAGAAAATTAAAAGGATAGCGACTCATTCCCATTCAATCGTTGCAGGGGGTTTGGAACTAATATCATAAACGACTCGATTAATTCCTTTAACTTTATTAATGATTTGATTGGCCGTGTCTTTTAAGAATTCATGAGAAAAATCCACCCAATCAGCAGTCATTCCATCAGTAGAATGGACGGCTCTCAAAGAAACGCAATGCTCATAGGTTCTCTCATCCCCCATCACGCCAACCGTTTTTATCGGTAAAAGAACAACAAAAGCCTGCCATGTTTGGTTATAATAACCATGTGATTTCAGTTGATCGATAAAAATCGCGTCTGCCTGCTGTAGCAGCTTTACCTTTTCGGTGGTCACTTGACCCAAAATTCTAATTCCCAACCCTGGTCCAGGAAAGGGGTGCCGTTGAAGAATTTGACTTGGTAAATTAAGAGCTTTGCCTACATTTCGAACTTCGTCTTTAAATAACATACGAAGGGGTTCAATGACCTTGAGTTTCATCGACTTAGGCAAACCACCCACATTATGATGCGATTTAATGGTCACTGAAGGACCCGTCACTGAAACAGATTCAATGACATCTGGATAAATGGTCCCCTGAGCCAACCATGATACGTGATCAATGGCGATCGCTTGACGGTCAAACACATCTATAAAAGTGTTGCCAATGACCTTTCTTTTTTCTTCTGGATCCGAAATCCCTCTTAAATTTTTTAAAAATTCATCACTCGCGTCCACCCCTTTGATTTGAAGGCCCAAATGTTGAAATTGAGTTAATACTTGTTCAAATTCATCTTTTCTCAATAATCCATTATCGACAAAAATGCAGTATAGCTGATTGCCAATAGCTCGGTGTAATAAAAAAGCAGCAACAGTTGAGTCAACGCCTCCTGATAATCCTAAGACTACTTTATCGGTTCCAACTTTAGTTTTGATTTCTTTTATGGACATTTCGATAAAAGAATCAGAAGTCCAAGTGGGTTTAATCCCAGCAATATCGATTAAAAAATTATTCAGTATTTGTTTTCCATAGCTTGTATGAAAGACTTCTGGATGAAACTGAATTCCATAAATGTATGGTTCGATTTTGAAACTTGCATTTTCAATTTTGTCGGTTGACGCATTTTTTTTGGAATTTTTTGGAAGATGAACTATGGTATCGCCATGTGACATCCAAACTTGAGATTTCTTTGGAATTTTTTTAAAAAAAGCGTCCGTCGATTCTTCAATAATCAGTTGGGAACGTCCGTATTCTCTGTGTTCCGAAGAGGATACTTTTCCTCCCATTTTTTGAGCAATATATTGAGCTCCGTAACATATTCCTAACGTTGGAATCGTCTCACTGAATGATAAATCAATCTGTGGTGCTTTTTCATCATGAACTGAAAATGGGGATCCTGAAAGGATCACAGCTTGATATGGATCTAATGAATGTGGCATGTGATTGTAAGGATGTATTTCGCAATAAATATTCCGTTCGCGAACTCTTCGAGCAATCAACTGCGTGTATTGGGAACCAAAATCGAAAATAAGGACCTTTTGATGCACGTTCAAAAATACTATTTATGCCAATGGCACTATTGTGTTCATTAGTTCAAGTGATTTTTTGCCATCGAAAGAGAATTGAGTCTTAAAATGGTCCACTTTTTCCCAAGTGGATCAAAACTGTCCATTAATTGGTCTATGAATTCAAAACCATATAAGAGAAAAAATTGAGAAAAATTGACTTTTCGTTCTTGAAGTAATTCTCCGGGAAACAGTTCTTCATGTAATAATGTCAATCTTTTCACATGAGATTCCAATTTGCGTCTTTGTGCTTTAAGTAACCGTTTTTCTAATTTTTTGATGCCTTTTAGTTGTTTTTTTTTCTGAGCTTGAACAGCTCCATGAAAACTTTTATCAGTTTGCATGACGAGTTCATTAAGAAAACTAAATTGATTTTCCAGTTGTTTTTTTAGTTCTTCCAAACTCAAGTCAATGTTGGAAATCGCTCGAATATGTTTGTTGATCAAAATATTTCGATGAAGAAATAAATCACTATCGCCTAATTTGAATTGATGGAGTTTTTTTGATTGTTTGTCTGTGATTAACAACGCAGAATTGCGAAGAACCAATTTAGGAAACACCATATTTTGATTTTTAAAATAATCGATTAGTTGCAGCCAGTATGCTACTTCAGCTGCTCCTCCGATATAGGTCACATTGGGTAAAATTACTTGTTGATAGAGGCATCTTGTGAGTACATTGGGGGAGAATTTTTCAGGATTTGTTGCCAACTCATCCAAGATTTCATTTTCAGTCCAAGCGTTATCTAAGTCGACTAACTGAAAGACACTTTTTTGTTTGATTATGCGATGGCGACTGTTCTTGCCTTTGTAAAACAAATTGATATCGCGAGGATTGACCTGAGGCTTATGCTTTGAATCATAGATTTCTTTCACTTTCTGAATGGTATTATCAACCCCTCGTTTGCACTCACCTTCGAATAATTCTTGTTTCATCTGAGGAATGAATAGCTTTTTAAGATTTCTATTATTAGCATCTAGAATAATCAAACCATATTTTCCAAATAATTCATGAAGTAAAAATCTAGTGGCATCCGATAAGTTCTGATGAGCCTGATAGGCTTTTTCAATGATCTTATTCAAATGCCTTGCATTAACCGACTCTCCCAATTGACTTTGAAATAAATCTAATACCATTTTTAAGCCGGACAAATCTAATTCTCCTGTAAAACCTTGAGTTTCTTTTTCCCATTTAAATTTGATGCCTTGATATTCAAAAAAACTGATTTCCTCAAAATCATGATCTTCACTGGCCATCCAAAAAATGGGGACATATCGTATCGAATCCGATGATTCATTCAATATATTGCACAACTTTAAAATGGATACTATTTTGTACAATGTGTATAATGGTCCTAACATCAAGCACAATTGATGTCCCGTTGTAATCGTCACTGTGTTTTTTCTTTCAAGCCATTTCAAATGTTCTCGTGTTTTTTTTGATGGCGTCAGATGTTGATGTTGTTTATAGAGTTCTTCTACCAAAACCATCCTTTTTTCTTGGTTGTATGAGTTCAGTATCGATGGAGCGTGCTCTTGTATGTTCTTTATATTGGGATAACTCCCATACAAATCTTTCAGCACATGACTATTCAAATAATCACAAATGAATTTAGAAAAAGAATTAGTCTGGCAATAATCAACAAATGACTGAGACATTACATCAAAAAAAGTTTAACATACGACAATCACTTAATAAAAAGGATTCTTTGGACTGCTATAATTATCCCTAGTTCTCTATACAATTACGGTTAATATAATTTTTGTACTTTTTTGACCACATCAAAGAATGATTGGCTAATTTATACCTTAATCTTGGGAATTCTATACCTATGAGACCTTTGAATAATGCAAAATCAAAAAAAATGGGGTATGATGAGGAAATTA